>CAZCYX010000006.1:0-36336 GCA_964503065.1 uncultured Candidatus Bathyarchaeia archaeon | reverse complement strand
CGGGGCACCACCTCTGTAGTTTCCACTCACAGATTGGACGACATTTGTAAAAATGCTGGAATTACCCGTGTAGATTTCTTGAAGATCGATACAGAGGGCTATGGTCTTAAGGTTCTCAAAGGGGCAGAAGGTTTACTGAAGAGTGGGACGTATATTGCCATGGAGATCCATTTACCTGCTGAGCGTGGGGTTAGCGATTATTTGTCAAAACTTGGTTATAAACAGGTAGTAAGTTTCGGTTCACCTTGGACCGGAACACTATATGCTTTTCGGTCAGATTAGCTGAAGGTACATGAGTAACAAGGGCTTACGTAGTCACCATCACTCGGGCACACGATAAGGTCATTGTTTAAAATGGGGTGATCTGGATGAAGAGGGCCTCAAGGTTAATCAATATTTTGGAAAGTTTTAGCAGAAAGAGGATTTTGATAATAGGAGACTTAATGGTTGACCACTATGTTTTCGGTGAGCTAAATCGCATATCACCTGAGGCACCTGTACCCATTGTTGATGCATCGTCTCACGTGTTTAAGCCTGGAGGTGCTGCTAACGTAGTTAACTGCATAATCGATATGGGTGGAGAGCCATTGCCTGTAGGTGTTGTGGGCAATGATGATTATGGTAGGTGGATGATTGGCGAATTGAAAAGAAGAGGAGTTAAAGAAGCATGTTTGTTGATTAGCGAAGATAGGCCGACCACTACTAAGACGAGGATCATTGTGAGGGGACAGCACTTGATAAGAGTTGACTATGAAAAAAGGGATCCGATCGATTCCAAACTTATGAACCAAATCATAGCCTTCATAGAAACTAACTTAAAAGATGTTGCTGGGGTAATAATCTCAGACTACGAGAAGGGCGTTATTACAATAAACCTTTTGGAAAAATTAATTCCAATCCTTAAAAACTCTAATATATGCATCATTGCGGATGCGAGGGCTGGTAACCTCTTATATTATAGCGGTGTTAGTGTTGTTAGAACTAATATCACATATTCTAGTAAAGCAACCGGCATCAATCTCATTAATGAAACGAGTTTGCGAAATATTGGCTTAAACCTTCTGGCACATCTTCAATGTGGGGCTGTTGTAATTACCCAAGGAAAAGATGGCATATCAGTTTTTGAAAAAAATGGAGGCTTAACCCATATATCAGCTACAAAAGAGGTTGCTAAAGATATAACAGGTGTTGGAGATGTTGTGACCTCAACGCTTACATTAGCCTTAGCAAGTGGAGCTAAAGTGGTTGATGCAACTAGATTGGCAAACTATGTGGCAGGGATAAAAGTTACTAAGCTTGGTACAGCAACGGTGTCAACGGATGAGTTGAAGGATTGGCTAATCAAGAATGATCCACTTTTATCTTAGGCGAATATATGAACGACAACATTGAACGCCTAAAAGAAATGGCTAAGAAAATCAGAAAACATGCTCTTATAATGTTTATAGAGGCTGGTTCAGGACATCCAGGGGGATCACTTTCAGTTGTTGAGATCATAACGTCACTCTACTTTTATAAGATGAGACACAACCCCAACGATCCTGAATGGCCTGACCGGGATAGATTTGTTCTTTCAAAAGGACATGCAGCGCCCACATTGTATGCAGCTCTAGCTGAGTCTGGTTATTTTCCAATAGAAGAGCTAAGAACTTTAAGAGAAATTGGTAGCCGTTTACAAGGTCATCCCGACATGACTAGGCTTCCTGGAGTGGAGATTTCAACAGGATCCCTGGGACTTGGGTTATCAGCAGCCGTCGGAATGGCCTTGGCTGGAAGGATAGATGGAAGAAATTACAGGGTCTTCGTTTTACTGGGTGACGGAGAAACTCAGGAGGGACAAATATGGGAGGCATCTATGGCAGCCTCACATTATAAACTGGACAACATAACGGCTATCTTAGATCGTAATGGTTTACAACTTGACGGCCCAACCGAGAGAATCATGTCTATCGAACCTATAGCAGCTAAGTGGCTCGCCTTCGGATGGCATGTTTTAGAAGTAGACGGATGTGAAATAGAGGAAATAACAGAGGCACTTGACAAGGCTGAAAACATTAAGGGTAAGCCTACTATAATAATTGCTCATGATGTAAAGGGAAGAGGCGTTCCATTCATGGAATGGAATGCCGATTTCCATAGCAAGGTTCCTGACAAAGAAAGCCTATTCGCAGTCTTAGAAACTTCACTAGCTAAGTAGGGCTTTGAGTGATAAGAATCGCTCCTTCTATTCTCTCTGCTGACATGAGTTGTCTATCAAGGGAAGTGAAGAGAGCTGAGCAAGCAGGAGCTGATCTATTACATATTGATGTTATGGATGGAAACTTTGTGCCAAACATCACCTTTGGACCAGCCATCGTTAATGCGATAAGAAAAGAAACGAGGTTACCATTGGATATCCATTTAATGGTGAACCATCCTGAGAGCCATATCAAAAGTTTCATTGATGCTGGAGGGGATATTATCATAGTGCACATAGAAGCATGCAGTGGTAATATTATTTCATTGATTAAAGAGATTCGTAACTACGAAAGGAAGGCTGGCGTCGCCGTTAAGCTTAACACATCTCTTTCCAAGATTGCTCACATCTTTAACTGTTTGGATACTGTTCTTCTCATGTCGGTTAACCCAGGTTTCGCCGGTCAGCTATTTGATCGAAGGATAGTTCCTAAGATTGAGGCACTGGAGAAAATCAGATGCGAAAAGGGTTATAGTTTTGATATTGAGGTTGATGGTGGAATAAACTCTCGCACAGCATCTTTGGGGGTAAAAGCTGGGGCCACAATTCTTGTAGCGGGGTCAGCAGTGTTTGAGCAATCAGACATAGAGAAAGCCATAAAAGACCTTCGGAAAAGCTTGCTCAACTGTGGGTGTGATAGAAAATAGTGCTTTTAAACAGCTTAAGTTCACAATTTAGACAGCTTAAAGCTACAAGGGATGCATATGGTGAGGCTTTGGTTGAGCTTGGCAAGGAAAACAAAGATATAGTAGTTTTAGATGCCGACACCTCATCGTCAACTAGAACAAAGCTGTTCGCCAAGACTTTTCCTGAGAGGTTTTTCAACGTTGGAATTGCCGAGCAAAATCTTATAGGGATAGCTGCTGGTCTGGCAAGATGTGGAAAGATTCCTTTTGCTAGCTCCTTCTCAGTCTTTGTTCCTGGTAAATGTGTAGATCAGATTAGAAATGCAGTGGCCTATCCTAGGCTAAATGTGAAAATCGTGGCAACTCATAGTGGTCTTGCGACTGGAGCTGATGGGGCTATGCATCAGGCTATGGAGGATATAACCATCACGAGGGCTATACCAAATATGATGGTGGTTGTACCCGCTGATGCTGTGGAAACGAAGAAAGCCATTAGAGCCATCGTGAGATACATGGGACCAGTTTATGTCCGTTTGTGCAGGCAGTCAACACCCATCGTTTATGAAGAAGACTGCTCCTACACATTGGGCAAAGGCGTTACGTTAACTGATGGTGATGACGCTGGGGTCATTGCATGCGGGGTTATGGTGACTGAAGCCTTGTTGGCAGCTGAAAGGCTGAGAGATAAGGGCATATTTGTAAAGGTTATTGATATGCACACGGTTAAACCCATTGATGGAGAGCTTATCGTTAAAACTGCAAAGGAAACAGGGGCTATCGTTACAGCTGAGGACCATAACGTTATTGGTGGTCTTGGTGGAGCTATTTCCGAGATTCTGAGTGAGAATTATCCTGTGCTCATGGGGCGTGTTGGAGTTAATGATGTGTTTGGAGAGTCAGGAGAAACTGATGAGTTAATGGTCAGATATGGGTTAACAGCTGACAATATAGCACAGAAAGTAAAAGATCTGATGATACGTAAAAGGTAAGAGAAGATGAAAATCTTCATAGATACAGCTAATATCAAGGCGATTAAGAAGTTCAGTGAAATGGGTATAATAGATGGGGTTACTACGAATCCCACATTGATAGCTAAGGAAGAAATGAGGTTTAATGATTTGATAAATGAGGTAGTTAAAATTGTTAATGGACCCATAAGTGTTGAAGCTGTGAGCCTTAACGCTGAGGAGATGATCAGAGAGGCGAGACAACTATCAAAAATATCTCCAAACATTGTCGTTAAGATGCCCATGATAGCTGAGGGGTTAACGGCTGTTAAAACCCTTAATCATGATGGCATCAAGATAAACATGACACTTGTTTTTTCAGCTAACCAAGCTCTTTTAGCTGCAAAGGCTGGTGCAACCTATGTTAGCCCCTTTATAGGAAGGCTTGATGATAGAGGCCATGTTGGAATGGATGTTGTCCGCGAAATCCTACAAATTTTTAAAAATTATAATTTTGAAACAGAAGTTATCGTGGCGAGTATCAGGAATCCAATACATATAATTGAGGCGGCTAAGGCTGGGGCTAATGTGGCTACTGTTCCGCCTGATGTATTAGAGAAAATGGTTGAACATCCATTGACCGAGGAAGGTCTCCAAAGATTTTTAGAAGATTGGAAGAAGGTTCAGGAGCTAGGGAGCACATTTTGAAAACTGTTATACTTGCTGGCAGTTTCGGGACTAGGTTAAAGTCTACCCACAGTAACCGTTCTAAGTCAATGGGTTACCACAGTTTTCAAAATGATGTTTTAAGGTAATCAAGCCTTGATTATTCAGAGTAAAGCTCCCTTCAGGATAAGCTTCGGTGGCGGTGGAACGGATGTGCCACCTTACTGCTGGGAACATTGCGGAGCAGTAGTGAGCACCACGATCGATAAATACGCTTATGCTACGCTCAGATCCAACAATACTGAGAAAATAAATGTGCGCTCTATCAATTTCAACTTAAATGAAAGCTTCAAGTTGAATAGACTCGAGTATGATGGCTGCCTTGACTGGGTGAAGGCAGTCGTTAATGAGTTTGAAATTAAGGAAGGTTTTGATTTAGTAATACATGGTGAGATGCCTCCAGCCTCAGGGATGGGAACGTCGTCCTCGGTGGTCGTGGCCTTGATGGGGTGTCTTAAGGAGTTTATTGGCAGAAGTATGAGCAAAGAGGAGATTGCGGAGCTTGCATATCACATCGAGCGTGAGGAGCTTGGTAAGAAAGGCGGATACCAAGATCAATACGCTACAACATTCGGTGGTTTCAATTATATCGAGTTTTACAAACGCAAGGTGAGAGTGAATCCACTCCAATTATCGAGGAAGATATTGAACGATCTTGAGCATCGTCTATTGCTTTTTTATACTGGTAAAACACGGCTTTCGGGAGAGATACATAAAGATATTGCAAGGCACTACGAGGAAAAGATGAAAGCCCATCTTGAAGGATTACACAACTTAAAGCGAGTTGCTGATGACATGAAACGCTGTTTACTTAATGAAGATATAAACTGGTTCGGAGAACTCCTGCATGATGGATGGGTTCATAAGCGGAAGCTCTCGAGCAGAATAGTAACTTCTAAAATCGACAAATTGTACGAAATTGCGCGAAAGAGTGGTGCAGTAGGAGGTAAGATCCTAGGCGCAGGAGGTGGAGGGCATCTTCTGTTTTTTTGTGAACCTGAGAGAAGATTCGAGGTTATCCACAAGCTGAACGAGTATGGCGGTAAACTGGTTCCTTTTGGGTTTGAGTCAAAAGGATTACAAACATGGGAGTTTAAAAATGGTAAAAATGAGAAAAATTAGCGAGATTCTTAAGGAAAGCGTGAGGGTGAAGAAAGAATTGTGCAGGCAGATATCTGAACTCGAGAAAATAGAGAAGGTCTCAAAGTTGATAGTAGAGGCATTGAAAAATGGGAAGAAAGTTGTACTGTTTGGAAATGGTGGGAGCGCCGCGGATGCCCAGCACATTGCTTGTGAGCTTGCTGGTAGGTTTAAACTCGAGAGACGAGGATTACACGCTATTGCCCTTACAACAAATGTTTCTACTCTCACGGCTATAGCAAATGATTATGGCTATGACCAAGTGTTTTCGAGACAAGTGGAAGGAATCGTGGAGCAAGGCGATATTATCATAGGCATAAGCACGAGTGGGAAATCGCCTAATGTAATAGAGGGAATAAAAACCGCGAAGAAACGAATGGCTTTTACAGTTGGTTTTACAGGACTTGAAGGTGGGAGGCTTGAAGAGACTGCGGATATCTCCATTAAAGTTCCGTCAAATGACACTCCGCGCATTCAAGAGGCGCACATAACCATTGGCCACATCATTTGTGAGCTTGTTGAAGCAAGTTTATTATGAGTGCAGTAGCAGTTTTCCTCGATCGCGATGGAACAATTTGCAAAGATGTCCACTATATGTCGAGTCCTACGCAATTCGAGCTCTTGCCAAAGGTCGCCGAGGGTATTAGGCTTTTGAATGAGATCGGCGTGAAAGTAATAGTTGTGACGAACCAATCTGGTATAGCAAGAGGCTATTTCAGCGAAGAAGATCTTAGGAGCATTCACGAGAGGATGATTTGCGTGCTATCGAAAAAGGGGGCTAAAATAGATGCCATTTACTATTGCCGTCACCATCCAAATGATAACTGCAACTGTAGAAAGCCACGAACGGGGATGTTAGAAACAGCTGCAAGGGATTTCGGTTTAGACCTGAATAGATGTTTCATTGTAGGAGATAGAGAGTTAGATATTCAAACTGGGGGAAAAGTCGGATGCATGAGCATACTTGTCCCAAGCCCTGAAACGGAGCCTAATATCAAGGTTGGCTATGTTGCAGCAAATCTTTACGAGGCGGCTAAATTGATATTCGAGCTGCATGCTGGGTCCCAAAAGGTGGCATCTGAAGTGTCGTATACAAAGTGATGAAAGCACCAGTTGAAAACACATACACGAGCTTCATGCATGCAGTATACATCACGCCAATTACATGCTTGGCATTAAGGCTCTAACGGTTGGTGGCATTCTCAAATGAATAAAGATAGAAAGGAACTTGTCTATGACGTTTGTACCTATTTATGTTTCGTCGTGTTTTATTTTATTGCGCATAAGGATATGCTGTTGGAGCAATCCTTGTTCTGGGCTCTCAATTTGTTGCCCTTGCCGACTTCAAACTCAAGATTCTACATTCCTGGCCAGTTTTATTGGTTTCCAGGTAATCTTGGTAGCCCTGCTCAACCAAACATAGCAAATTGGCTACCATACATCTTCGTTCTGATTTGTGGAGGTAACCTGGTTTTGGCAGAGAAGCTGTTGGCGTCCACCACACTTGTCTCATGCTTCACGATGTATTTCTTTCTTTCAAACCACTTCGGTGGGTCTCGCTTGGCACGATTCTCAGCTGCTCTAATCTACGGTTTTGGTCCAGCTACGGCTCTTAACTTCGCCGATCTTCTACATTGGGGTTACGCTGCGATACCGATTGTATTCAACTATATGTTCAACCTCTTTGGGGAGAAAAGAAGGGTCAAGGATGTTTTGTTGCTTGGTCTGTCACTCTCGTTTATGGTTGCGTTCCTCCCTCAAGTCCTATCGCTGATCTTTCTATCCTTTCTGATTTTCTTGGCAGTGCGTATGCTACTGGTCCCAGAGAAATTGATCTATCTTCGAAAGATCACGGTTTCTTTTTCCCTAGCCGTGCTGGTCTTCGTTGCTACGTCGCCCTATCTCATTAGCGGAGCACATCAACTCATGGTAACAATTGGCTGGATTCCAGTGTCAGATATTATTACTTCACCTGAACTCCCTTCATCCCCTCAACCAAGTTTGTATTTTGCAACTTACTCTAACCAAAAAATTGCCAACACAATTAGACTTATTGGAGGATCGCCAGGTAACCACCTCCCAGAGGGAAGTTGGATGGGCTTTGCATTGCCTATTCTTGCATTCAGCTCATTACTACTTGTTCACAGGGGAAAGAAAATGTTGGATCTGCTAGCGTTGACACTGGTTTCAATAGTTATCATCACGATGATTTATGGAATCCACATACAAGATAGTTGGGCGTTGTGGCTTCTTTATAACACACCAGTAAGCTTGTTCTATTATCCAGAGAGACCACTCTACATAGTCACGTTCGCATACTCTGTTCTGATCTCCGTGACTACTGGAAGACTAATAGATATCATCCGTCGTTTTCGTATACGTGATCGTCTCAAAGCCTTTCCTTTGTTTCTAGAACGCAGTTTCAAACATGTATTCACGATACTTCTAGTTCTTTCGTTTTTAACAAGTGTCTTCGTCTTTGCTCCAATATTTGATGTTCAGGCTTATCAGGAAAGATGCAAGCCCCTGCCTCCCCTCTACTCCTCAGTTCAAAACTGGCTTTCATCTCATAGAGAAGACGAACCTTACCGTATAATGTTTCTTCCTACAGACTCCTTTTCTGTGATCTTAGGTTACCCTGACGTATTTGAAGTCGCCCCTGGATTCGCACTGCATCATGCGAAAAGATACGCTGATTTTACATGCAGAGAATTCGTTGAAGGCAAATTGCGCAACCTGGGAAGCTTACTAGCCGCCGCTTCGGTCAAATACGTCATCTTAGCCACTCCAGATGCTTCTACGCTGCAAGATTCGCCAGTTCTGCCTCCTCCAATTCATCCTATATGGGATCTTCAAGGCGACCCCAGATATTGTTTGAATACGGTTATCCAAGGTGACCCCATCAAAATAGCAGCTCTACTTAATACTCAAAGAGACTTGAAACTTATATATCTCAGTGAAGATTTCAGAGTGTACGAAAACGAGATGTACATACCGAAGATCTCGGTGTTCTCAAATGCCACTTTTATAGTGGGATCAGAAAGTGCGTTGTCTATTTTGCCATGTTTGCCCGGTTTCAGTGTGAACAAGGTTCTCCCAATATTCATGCATCAAAACCCCAGTTTAGCTAAAGAACTGTCTGGTTTGAGTTCACCGATTGTATTTTTTAACTCGGATTTCAGCGACTATATTGGTCCACTTTTTGCCTCTAAATATGGGATCAACCTTATCCCGTTTGGAGCCGCTCAAGGTTGGGTTCAATATAATGATAACGCCACCCTTTCCGCCTACATCGGAAGTTATGTACAAACTACTAATAATACTCAATCCCTCAATGCATCATTTGTTGTCAACGCTTCCAGCACATACGACTTGTGGCTGGAAACGCTGTTTTCAAGGCAAGGTGGCGAGCTCTCAATCAGCGTGGACAACGAGATGAAAGTTACAGTTACGACGAACAATAATTCGGTTGCACCAAGATTTCACTGGGTATTTCTCAGATCAATTAACCTATCAGAAGGCATTCATTCATTGACTCTACTCAGCGAGAGTGGATCAAACGCCGTCAGCGAATTAGTCGTCATTCCATCCTTAGATGCACAAAAAGTCTTTGAAGAAGCCGTGAACATAACCACAAGTAAAAAACAGGTTTATCTATTCAACCAAGATTCGCCAATGTTTACGAGATCAATGACAACCTCTCCTGGACAATACTACATAGCGGTTGATGTGCCAGAGCCTGTAACGGTAGATTCAAGCATGGGAATAATAAATCTGGATAGTGCACAGAAATTTGTCATATACAAAGAGAATTTTAGACCGGTGCGCAACCCTCCAGCATGCGATTTCGACAATGCTAATTACCTATTTCATACTGCTGCGGGTGGGCAAATGTCGATTACTTTCAAAGGCTCTGGAGGAGTATGGGCTTATGTAGCGTATAACTCTACACCGTCAAATATTGGGGCTTCTATTCCTTTATTCTTTCCTCAACCAGTGGACAATCGAACATTCAACATCGATCTTCCTCCAAATACAATCTTTCAACCAATGGTCAATGCGTATAACCCAGATTTGGGTCAGAACATTCCGGACAATCTAAGCGAGATAATCATTAAGCAGAAGATCGGCGGTGAATACTCAATCTTAAATGTTGATGGTGTCAATATTACCAACCCCCAGATTCCAGATGTGAATGGATGGAATGTGTTAGGGTCAGTGTATCTTGACTCGGGCACTCACAATGTGAGTATAAAGAATGGAATAAAAGAAAGTTTTGTTGCGATTTATAACATAGAAGATATGGCTCAAATATTTGAAGCTAATGTGAGCATTGATTACGAAGCTTCTAAGCTGAGCGAAACCTGTTACAACCTGAATATTAACGTTGACAGCCCTGTGTTCTTAGCACTGTCTGAAAGTTATCATCCAAACTGGATTGCATATGCAGGGGACCAAAGACTCATGCATTTTACCGCTTTCTCCTTCTCAAACGGTTTTTACCTTAGCGAAACTAATACAAGTTCAGTGGATATTAGTGTAGAATATCAACCTCAGCTTTTAAATCACCTGTATGTCACCCAACAAATTCTATTTTTTTCAATAGGCATATTCCTAATAGTTCAGTCAATTTTCAATAGAATAAAATGTTCGTATGTTCATAAAAGGAATTTGAGTAATCTCACCAATCAATAATTGCCTGATAAGATTGAGATATAGAATACCCAAAAGCAAGGCTATGGAATTGCTAATTTCTCAGAATGTTAGGAGTCCAATTCAAGTAGAGTTAGGACCATCTTCATTCGTTAAAATGGTCTAAACTTATGTGCACACAAACAAAAATGAGTCGGCAAGATGCTGAACAGGAATACTTTACCGAACTCAGGAGTTTCATGCTAGAAAAGACTTTTAGTTATGGATATTCAAAATGGGATCTCCACCTAAGGTCCTTGCTCCATTGGCATCGATATGAAAAGATTGTTGATGAAGTTCTCAGACTAGCGCCTCAAGGATTTGTGCTTGATGTGGGATGTGGCATGGGCCAAATAACCGAGATGTTATACCTGAAGGGCATTAGAGTAGTAGGAATAGATATTGGAGGGAGTATCAGGAAGTGTGAGGTCTGGAAACATCTTCGCGCATCTTTGATCCTCGGGGATGCTATCAACTTACCTTTTGAATCAGAAATGTTTGATGCTGTGGTTTGTTGCGGAGTCTTAGAGCACGTCTACAACGAACGGAAGTTTCTAGAGGAGTGTAGGCGAGTACTAAAGAATAAAGCCCTATTTCTATGCTACTTTCTACCGAACAAGACTGGGTGTGAGTCCCTATTCTCAAGGATAGCGTCTACAGGACACAAATTTTATGATAAAAATAGCATCGGACATCTATTCAAGGAATGTGGCTATGAGGTTTTAACAGTTACTCGTGAACACGTTATCCCCCAGCCACACTTTTCTAGTCAAGCTCCAGACATTTGGAACAGACTGCATAAAGTTCTCACTTTGTTAGATGATGCATTGACTAAGACACCTTTGGAGTTCTTCGGTGATGATTGGAGAGTTTATGCAAGGAAAAAATCTTCATCGCAAGAGAAACTTCAGTGGGTTTAGTTAAGAATGATGATTGTGTATGCATCGCAACAACACTAAATCTACTGATGAGAATCTCTCGTCTTCCATGCATGCATGGATGTTGAAATTGTTATTCTCACTAATGGGTGTAAGTAAATCTCTTCTTAATGATCATGATTCTATATATCGAAGTGATGATTACAGTTGAAACTTCTCTTACTATGCTGGGGAGATCCCTTCACAACCCAAGCTGGCACCGAGATATACATCGGAAATCTAGCTGTTGAGTTGGCCAAGCAAGGACACGATGTTCACATACTTTACGGAGGAAAAATCAGTAAAGAGTCCTCTTGCCCAGTCACAAAACATTTAACCACTCACCAGCTCCATCCAATCAATATTCCATATCTTCGAGCGCTTGACTTCCGTCGGAAATGCGCAAATTTATGTACTGAACTGTTAATCGAATTGGAAATCGATGTAATGATCGCTTCAGGCGCAGGTACCTTTCCTGGCTACATCTTCAGCAAGATTAAGAATCTGAAGAGAAGATCCTTGCTTGTATACTATGCCATAGACTCTATGAAAATGGAGTATGAGCGCACTAAGCTCACAAGTGAATCAAGAGGTTTGCTAAAAAGTTTCAGAAGGTGGATCTGGTTTACCGCCCTTATCAAATCTGATAAAGCATCATGCGTCAACTCCGATCTAACACTAGCAAGTTCAAGGGATACTGCCAACCACCTGATCGCTGACTACGGCGCCTCACCAAGCAAGATTACAGTACTATATATAGGGGTGCCAGATGACTTTGCAGAAGGAATAGAAGTCGTCGACCCCAATACACCTGTCTTTTTACACATAGCTGGTGGACCACGTAAAGGCACAAGCTATTTTTTAGAGGCTATGAAATTACTTGAAGAGAGATATTCCTTGAAAGCTAAGGCCGTGATTACAAGAGCAACTTCGACCCAAGCTGAGCAAGTGAAAAGGCTTGGCATCAACGCTGAGGTTTATAGCTATCTGCCTTATTCCAAGCTTAAACAATCTTACGCTTCATCCACAGTGTTAGTATCACCATCTTTGAGTGAGGGGTTTTGTCTACCTGTGGTAGAGGTCGCCATGCTTGGAAAGCCAGCTATAGTTTCAAACACCGGCAGTCTTCCAGAACTGGTTGTTGATGGTGACAATGGCTTCATCGTCCCTGTAGCTGACGTAGCTGCACTAGCAGAAAGAATGTATCAAATCGCCGTTAGCGATGAACTCAGGAAGCGTATGGGTAAAAAGGCGAAACATCTTTCACAACGATTTAAAATCAGCAGCACAGCCAAGACGTTAATCGAACTATCAGACAACAAACTGCAGTGCTAACCAAAGATCTGATCCCTTGTTATAGCAGCGAAGAATGATCTATTCACATTCTATTTCAAGTTTCAGATATGTATGGTGAAGGTTCTCATTTTATGACATCTAAAGATGTTCCAGAGGAGTACCCATTTGTTTCCATAGTAGTCCCCCTTCATAACGCTAAGGCTTCCCTTCCAAACCTTCTAGAGTCCTTACTCAACCAAGACTATCCGAAAAGCAGATATGAAATAATGGTGGTCGATGACGGATCCACGGACGGATCATCTTGCACGATTACAGAAGCAATCAAAGCACGGCGAGAAACCTGTACCACTAAGGTCTTAAGGTACGATGAGAAAGGTGGACCAGCCAGAGCTAGGAACCTTGGTATAAAGAATTCTAAAGGAGAGATTATTGCCTTCACAGATGCTGACGCCATCCCCAATGAGAACTGGCTGAGAGAATTGGTTTACGGCTTCAGCAACGATTTGGTTGGAGGAGTTATGGGGAAAGTAGTGACTGACTTTGAGAAACTGTTGTATCCAACAAGAGTTAGTCCTATTTCTAAGTTTGTTACCTGCAACATAGCGTACCGAAGGAGAGCCCTCATAGAATGCGGGTTGTTTGACGAGGAATTCAAGTATCCGTTCAGAGAGGACAGTGATATCGCATATCGGATCTTAGACCATAGATATGATATTGTTGAAAGGGATAACGCTGTGGTATACCATCCTATTAGACGAAATAAATTGAAGGATTTAATGCGGCTACCTAAATACCACGCATACGACGTTTTGCTATTCAAAAAACACCCTGCGAGATCCAGACAAGACGCTCTAGATATTCAAGTATACAGATTTACAACTGGCGGAGTTGGTGTTGCTTTGAGTTTACTCATCATCCTCTGTCTACTCGCCATCTCTCCCGTTGAACTCTCGTTGCTCATCATTTTATCATATTTTCTTTTGGTAACATCAGTTTTATCAATATTCAGGCCTTCAATTAAAGGTAAGCCTCTCAAGGACAGGATAGTAGCTTCCCTTCATCTTGAACTTTTTGTATTTCTCTCCGTGATCGGTCATATATTGGGTTCCATCAAATTTAAGAAGTTACTTGTGTAAGTCAGCTAGCTGAATTATAAAAGACTAGATAACAGTTTGTTGCAATCTCAACCAGATAATGGCTGTAAACATTTGTTGGGGAAGTCTATGAAGGAGAACCCGAATCATTTTCCGTTTGTTTCAATAGTAATAGTAACACATAATCATAGGAGTTTCCTAGAGCCGTGCCTCAAGTCTGTTCTGAACACAGACTATCCTAATTATGAGATTATCGTTGTAGATAATGGCTCTACTGACGGCAGCATTGACGTAGTTGAACGTATAATAGAGGATCATTGTGAACTAAGATTGATAAAGAACGCTAGTAACTTGGGTCATTCGTTAGGGGTAAACATCGGGGTTGAAAGAGCTAGAGGAGATTATTTCGCTAAACTAGACGATGACACTGTAGTTGACCCTGGATGGTTAGAAGAGTTGATGAAAGTTCTGATAGCCGACCCAACAATAGGAGTAGTTCAAAGTGGGTCATACTACTACGAAGGTGCAGAGCTTAAACCACACCCGGCTTACGCAGCTACCATAGATTACTTAGGTCAAACCCACTTTAGACATGTTGAATCAACTCAAGAGGTCTTTCATCCCACGATGTATGCCTGTGCAATGAAAAAGAGCTTGTTTCGTCAAGTTGGAGGATACCATCCTAAGTACATTATCTACTACGACGAAGTTGACCTTGGTTGGAAGCTTAGGCTACTTGGCTATAGGTGTGTAGTTGTGCCATCGTCTGCTGTCCGCCACAAGGGGCCGTCGAAAGGAGGTAGTCCGATCTTACAGTTTCATCATATTAAGAATCATTTATCAACGATGATTGCTAACTACGAGCTAACGAATCTTGCGGGTTATCTACCTCGCACGATAGGGCTAATGATTGTTGAGGGATTATATGAACTCGCCAAACGCAGGAATCCTAAAGCAATGTTTTATACCATTAAAGCCTTAATATGGAATTTGGCAAATTTCAGAAATACGTACTTACGCAGGAAATTTGTGAACCATAAGTTAAGACGCCTTCCGGATAAATACATAAAGAGAAGTATGATCAAGCCCTACATTGAAAGGCCACATCATACACACGACGAGCAAAAAGTTGTAGAGCGAGGCCTAAGTCTTGAATTATCTACGTCTCCAGATTATTGATGAGTGGGCTAACACAAGCTGTCTGTCTCTTCAAGAATTTAAGAAAAGTGAAATGGAACGCACCTATATAAGATATTAATAACAGGTTCTTCAGGAACCATCGGAACAAGATTATTTGAAAAAATGTCAAAATTGGACTACGATGTAACAGGTATTGATAAAAAAGAGAATCAATGGATAGGATCACTTAACCATAGGATCATAACTGGTGACTTATTATATGAAAACAGTTGCAAGAAACTCCCCAGAGACATTGACTTAATAATTCACTTAGCGGCACACGCGAGAGTTTATGAATTGGTTAAAAACCCTCTGTTAGCGCTACAGAACATTGTTGCTACTTTCAACGTTTTAGAATTTGCAAGAAAAAATGACATAGACAGAATCATTGTTGCGTCTTCCCGTGAAACCTATGGGAACATATTTGACAACCTTGCAATAAGCGAAGAAATGATTAATATTGGAAACTGTGAAAGCCCATATTCGGCTTCAAAAATATCGAGTGAGGCCTTAGCTTACGCTTATAGCAAAGTTTACGGCATAAATTTCGTTGTAACAAGATTTTCCAACGTTTACGGAATGTATGATGATTCGGATCGTGTAATCCCATTATGGATCAAGCAGACTTTGAGCAATAGAGACCTCATCGTTTACGGCAAAGACAAAGTACTAGACTTCACCTACATTGATGATGCAATCGGCGGCATATTAAAAATAGTCGAGAAATTTGGCATAGTTAAGGGCAACGTTTTTAATATTGCCTTTGGGAAAGGAACAGAGATCGTAAAGATAGCACAAGAAATAGTAACTCTCCTTAATGGAGAAAGCAAAATAATAATAAAAGAAAATAGACCTGGAGAAGTTTGCAGATTCGAAGCTGATATCACCAAGGCTAGAAAATTGCTCGACTACGAACCCAAAATAAACATAGAAGAAGGCTTAATGAGAACCGTTCAATGGTACAAAAGATTTTATTCCAGCTGATCATATGAAAATTGCCATATTAGGTGCTGGCTTAGCAGGTCTATCAGCCGCCTACCACTTACAGCAAGAGGGCTTCAGTTCCTATCAGATTTTCGAAAAAAATTCAAAAATCGGTGGTTTGTGTACATCTGAAACGATAAACGGGTTTACCTTCGATTATGCCATTCACATATTATACTCAAATGACAAATATGCAACTGCATTAATAAAAAACAAACTGTTAATGAGCAATTTTCAGTCACAGATCAGAAAATCCTACGTCTATCATCGTGGAATCTATACGGAGTATCCTTTTCAAGCGCACCTTTATGGTCACCAGCCTGAAGTGATTAAAGAATGCGTTCTTGGACTGATTAAATCAGCATACCTGAAATCTGAAGATCCTCATAATTTTGAAGAATGGATTTACACAACCTTTGGAGAAGGTATAGCCAAGCATTTCATGATACCTTACAACACAAAGCAATGGGCGATTGACCTAAAAAACATGAATTACAATTGGATAAGCAGCAGGGTCCCCATTCCCACTATAGAAGAAGTTTTAGATGGAGCCCTTAAACCACCCACCAAAAAATATGGATCAAACGCTTACTTCTGGTATCCCTCAAGAGGAGGAATAGGATCTCTGCCTAAAGGATTTCTCCCATACATCCAAAATCTACGGTTAAACACCGAAGTAAAGAAAATAGACATCAACAAGAAAAAACTAGTTGTCAACAAAAGCAAAAAAGAAATTCAATATAAGAAAATTATCTCGACCCTGCCTCTTTGTGAAATCGCTAAGATAGCTGGTGATCCGCCAAATGAGGTGCAGAATGCAATTCAAGAATTGCAATATAACAAAGTCTATGCCATTAACCTAGGAATAAATAAGCAAAATATCTCAGACAAGCACTGGATATATTTTCCTGAGGAAAAATTCATTTTTCAACGAATAGATTTTCCCATGAATTTATCTCCTTATATGACTCCTAATAGAAAAAGTTCAATTACAGCGGAGGTTTCCGCCTCGAAACATAAACCACTGAATATAAAGGGAGAAGAATTGGTTGAAAGAGTTATAGACGATTTAACCCAATTAGACATAACTAACGAGGATGAAGTTGTTTTAAAGGATTTAAGGGTTTTAGATCCAGCATACGTCATTTATGATTTAAACCATGCGAAAAACGTCAAAATAATTCATGAATTCTTGAAAAGCAATTCGATTTACCCTTGCGGCAGATTCGGTGAATGGGGATACCTAAACATGGACCACGCCATCCTAAGCGGTAAGCGGACTGTGGAAGAAATTTTCATCAAATAAGTGCTCCCTATGACTACATATCTACTAGTTGCTCGATTAAGCACACGCTGACCAAAATGCATCAATCAAACCACAACAATCTTTTACAAGTGTCAAAGACGTTAATTAGATGATTCGAAAAGTTGTGATTCCAGCGGCTGGTCTGGGAACTCGGTTGTTCCCAGCCACGAAGGAACAACCAAAAGAAATGCTTCCCATCTTTTCCAGATCATCAAACGGAGACATAAGCATAAAGCCTCTCTTACAACTTGTCTTTGAGCAACTCTATGAAGTCGGCTTCCGTGAATTTTGCTTTGTAGTCGGTAGAGAAAAAAGAGCCATCGAAGACCATTTTACACCAGACTCTAATTGTCTTAATTTACTTAACAACAGGAGAAAAAACAATCAAGCTACAGATCTAGAAAGTTTTTATCTAAAACTTAAGACCTCCACTCTTATTTGGGTGAATCAACCTGAGCCAAAAGGATTTGGAGACGCTGTATTAACAGCTCAACCTTTCGTGCAAAATGAGCCGTGCCTTGTTCACGCCGGTGACACTTACATCATCTCAAACAATGCGAACCATTTAAAAAAGTTGATAATGGCTTATGAGCGATACAACGCAGACGTTGCTTTCATCGTGCAAGAGATAGAGAACCCGAGGCAATATGGCGTTATTGATGCTGAGGAAATAGAGAAGGGGGTATATCGAGTTAAAGCGGCTATTGAAAAGCCCGAAAAACTTCCTTCTAACTTGGCCATCATGGCCATTTACATTTTTAATCCCGTAATTTTTAAGGCTTTAAAGAAGACCGCGCCAGGCAAGGGAGGAGAGATTCAACTCACGGATGCCATTCAAAAGTTGATTGATTGGAAACTTAATGTTTATGCGGTTCTGCTCAGTTCTGATGTCGTTAGATTAGATATAGGGACTCCAGAAACTTATTGGGAAGCCCTTTCCCTTTCTTATCTTTACTTTTGTAAGGAAGCCAAAATACTTCTGGACGAACAGACCTGTCTCGATAGTCAACTTACGGTTATTAAAAAGAGGTAATCCCCAGTTGAAATTCATGGCTGTGGGAATGGGCGTACCAAAGGGCATTAGATAACAGACACCATACAGTGCGTGCACATATGTGAAAATGGCTTGAAGAGGTTTATCTTGTCGCAAAACGAGCAAGTAAGCATGAAAAAAGCGGCTAGAGGCGTCTTCTATCTATATCTAGGCTCTATTATAGCAATGGTGTTTGGGTATCTTTACTGGGCTATAGTTTCCAAGATGGTGACGCCAGACACTGTAGGTTTGGCTTCAACTACTGTTAGCATAGCTACGTTGGTTTCCAGTTTAACTATCTTCGGTGTGCCAATTGGAATTCAACGTTTCCTTGGTAAAGCGTTTGGTAACCGTGATGCAGAGGCTTTTAGGTCTTATTTTATGGCTGGAATAACTCTTTTGGTTCTCAGCGGTGGTGTTGCAGCTTTAATCGTGCTAGGTCTAAGTGGCTTTGTGATTTCATCCATAGGGATTCCGATTTCTTTTATCCTTGTCGCTGCGATTATGGCATTTATAACTGGGTTAGCCACTTTATTTGGTGTTGCTTACACTGCGTCATTACGTACTGATATACCATTGTACAGTAATGTAATAGCTTCAGCTGCACGTCTTGTTTTAGGAGTGTTGCTTGTTTCAGTTGGATTGGGAGCGCTGGGGATTGCAGCTGGCTATCTAATATCTGGCCTAGTTCTACTTGCTTTTTTGGCGATTTTAGGTACGAGATTATTGGGGTTGCGTGCTCCACGCCTTACATTTCTTCATGCTAAGGAGATTGTTCAAGCAGGGTTTGTAAATTGGGTGCCCACGGTAATTGCGACTATGGGAACACAGCTTAGCGTAATCGTAGTTTACGGTTTTCTTGGATCTTTTGAGGCGGGGTTGTATTACATATCTTTCGCGATGGCTTCCGTGATTTCCACAGTTTCTGTTTCGATTATGGGGTTATCTTTCCCTATATTGAGCGGTATGACAGATGGTCGTAAAAGAGCGTGTTGGAGAGCTATCAAGACGGCTTTGGTCTGCACAGTGCCTCTCACTGCGTCGCTGGTTGCATATCCAGAAGTTGCTCTAGGCTTTTTCTCTCCTGACTATGTAGTTGCGAGTAAGGTATTGCTTGTTTTGTTGTTTGCTATGGTTCCTCAAGGTCTGATCGATGGAGTAAATTTCCTTGCATATGCTTATGGAAAATACGGCCAAGTTCTGCTTATGGGCCTTGCAATCAGTGTACCTAGAACAATAATGTACATGATCTTGACCCCTTCGATGGGAGGCTTAGGAGCCGCCTTGGCCCTCTTGGGTGGCACAGTCATCGGATTAATTGCCGCTTTTGGTGTAACTAATAGAATTGGATTGAGGTTTCAATGGCGAGACTTAATCGTGGCCTTTATTCCGCTTACGATGACGGCTGTTTGCAAAATTTCGATTCCATGGTTTCTTGGAGTAACCATCGTGCTGATTGCGTCGACTCTAATTTACACTAGACTAGGACTCGTGACGAGAAGGGACTTGAAAGAATCAGCTGAAGCATTTCTACCACAAAGTCTTCTATCAATCGGATTGCGAAGATTTGGCTGGATACTCAGAATGCTATTCGGTGAACAATGTCTTCCTTAACTATACCTGAAAATTAATAGGAGGTGAGAATGAGTGCCTAACAAAGATCAGGCAATTGGTGGGTTGATCTTTCTAGTCTGCATAGTTGTTGCAATTGGATATGCCGCAACACTGCTTTTCCCACAACACGTACTAGGATGGCTTGACTCCCGTACAGTTCAACTTTGGACCGTTGCAATTCCAGTGCTTGTTGCCTTTCTCGCTTTATTGTCTATTGGGGCATGGATTGGTTGGACTATGGCAACAACTCCACCACCCAAACCAATAGAAGGAATCCAATCAGAAGAGAAAGCAGAGTTCCTCAAGTTTCATCAAATGATTGAAAAAGATTCCCAAACAAGCTAGAAAGTAGATACGTGGACACAATAATGCAAATATAGCCTTAGAAAAAAATCTGAAAAATCAGAGAAACAGCGCACACTGCCACTCTTCCTTTAGCAGAAGATACCTAATCAACAGTTTTTTCACCAGAGACATGAATACATAAGATTCTAATACCTGTACTCAGAAGCAATACTGAGAATATATGTGCAGCGAATCTTTAAACAACTCTGCCACGGAGCCTTCCATAATTGGGTTTGAACAACTCAGAGGAATAGTTGAATCAGAGTTTACCATAGAAGAAGGTTTAATAGAATATGATGTTCCAACTTTTTACGTTAGGTTGGGTCAAGGTTCAAAGAAAGCGTTTTTGAGGCTTATTAAACGTTTAGATGCCTTTGCTTTGGTTCCAGTTCTTAGAGACAAAGAAGGAAAGGTCGTTTTACAAACAGTTCCTAAGCCTCCTGTAAAGTCCAGTCGAAGAATCATAAATTGGGTGTTGTTCCTTGCAACGATTGGGACCACCCTAGTTACAGGATATATTTTGTCACTTGGTTTGATAGATCCGTTAGGGGGAGCTGTAATGTTTGCTGTAGCACTTCTGGCGATACTGGTCTCCCATGAGATGGGGCATACGTTGGCTGCTAGAATGCATGGCGTCGAATCTACTCTACCATATTTCATTCCAGGACCTCCGTGGCCTTTTGGATTTGGGACTTTTGGTGCTGTTATTCAGCAGAAATCCTTGGCTCCCAACAGAGATGCGCTGTTTGACCTTGGAGTAAGTGGACCAATCGTTGGATTTGTGGTAACGGTTATAGTAACTATCATAGGGCTTCAGATGTCTTTTGTTGGGCCTCCTCCTCAAGAAGCATTTTATATTCCAGTTTCTCTTTTGTTCCAGTTTATTGCTGAAGCATTACTAAGCCCTCGATCTGGTATGGCTGTGATGTTGCATCCTGTCGCTTTTGCTGGTTGGGTTGGTATGCTTGTTACAACGCTTCAATTGGTGCCCATAGGCATGTTCGACGGTGGGCATGCCGTGAGGAGTTTGCTTGGTCAAAAGGCGCGTGGTGCGCTCACCTTTATTTCCTTGATGATACTGCTCCTCCTTGGACAGCCCATTATGGCTATATTGGCCTTTCTTTTGTCTCGGTACAAACATCCAGGCCCCTTAGACGATGTTTCAAAACTCACTATAGGCAGAAAACTCGCAACTATTATACTTGTTTTAATTTTTGTTCTCTGTGCTATCTCTTTCTGGTTTATTTTTTAAGAGGTTCAAACTAGTCTGCTTGGCAATAACTTACTAGAATTAGCTATTCGTTTTAATGATGGGTTAAGAATGTGTGTTGCGTTCAAAACTGCACAGCAGATTATGAAAAGTGTTTTATACAAATGGTGAAGATATTCCGAAAGCAGTGATATAAATGAAAATGAAGATGAGACAAAAGGTACTTTTCATGTTTTTACTTATAGAACTTTTCCTTGGAATAATATCGACCTTCGCTGAGGCATCTCCTAATGAGTCTTCTGAGGTGTCGGTTGATCAATCTTCTAAAAGTCCACTTGCATATGCTCCTGATTTTCCGTGGGTGTCAGGAGAACCAAGTGTTGATCCAGAACTTTTTAATTCTGTGGGTCAAACGAGAGTTCTCATCTTAGTTAGTGATGATACACCTCTTGACGAGGTTGCTAAATACTTGTTGTCTATGCGGGTAACGCCTTCTTTCAAAGGTTTCTATATAGTAAGAGGACTTATGATGGCGGAGGATGTTGAGCAACTAGCTGCTGACGTGCCTGTCCATGCGATACTAAAAGATCGGAAAATCAATTATGATGTGCCCACTGAATTTCCTACAATTTCATCTGTAAAAGAAGCGCTTAATCATGAACCTGCTAAGCTTCTGCAACATAAAGGTGACTCTTTTCTGGGAAAGCCGGAAACGACAATGAGAGAAGTTGTCAATATCACGGGTGCTAGAGATGTTTGGGAGACTTACGACATTAATGGAACCGATACCACAATAGCCATAGTGGACACTGGAGTTGACTATGGGGCACTTAGCTTAGGTTACTGGGATGTTATGGCGAAGGACTCTCTGGGCTTTCCAGCAACTTTTGATGCAGACGGAGAATGTATGGCTTTGACCACAATTGCACTGAACGCCTACTCCACAGGCACTGGGGATTTCATACCGACATCGTTCACTGATCCGCTTATGTATTTCGTTGGTTATGGAAGTGAGGTTGTGTATAGTTTCTCTGAGCTAACATATGCTTTCCTTGGTATACCTATGCTTTGGCCTGGGGACATGAATGTGACAGGGATAGTTTCTCAGAGTGGTATTTACCATTTTGGCCTGATGTTTGAGTACTTGTTTTATTTCGATGTATTTCCAGTGTTGGTAGTGGATTCTGTGACTGAAGGAGTGTATGATACGGTTTATGTGGATTTGTCATTTGACTGGGCATGGTTGAACTACACTTTGCCCCCTCCATATAACACCTACTTTGGCTTTTGGCCGCCTGATTACAGTTTTGCTGATGAAACACCGCTTACCCCCATGGGCTTGACAGTGGCAGCAAGAGATTTTACAGACGACGGAATATACGACCTCTCAGCTGGGTCATTAGGTTACTTCCTAGATGTTTGGGGAGCCTCTCCAAACGCTGATGACAGGGGTCTAGTCCTTGGACCCATTGCTGAAGATGGAGACTATGTGGTTTTTGTTAACGATTGGTTTGGCCACGGAACAAGTTGTGCAAGTTGCGCTCTGGGAAGAACTTTTGAACATCTTTTTCTTGGACCTGGGATAGCCCCGGGAGCGAAGGTCATGGGTGTTACGGCGCTCTTTATCGGAGACGTAATTGAAGCAGAACTTTGGGCAGCAGGCTTTGACTTAATCCTTGGCACTGAAGGCTGGAAAGATGTTACTGGTTATGGCACTGTTTGGGGAACATGGAATTATACTGGAAACCATAAAGCAGATATAATAAGCAACAGTTGGGGTTCTTCTGATTGGGCAGAATGGTTTGCAACGCTTGGATTGCCATGGTATGATGTGCTGACAGTATTTGAGGATGCATTAACAGTTTCTGGTTATCTGGACCCAGAATATCCCGGGACTGTGATAGTTCACGCAGGTGGAAATGGTGGCGCTGGCTATGGAACCTTCACCGAGCCTGGATACGGCACTCTTCCCATAGGTGTTGGAGCCTCCACATCCCTAAACTGGACACAATATGAATTTGGCTTTGCTGGGGGAACCTATGATGATGTTATTTCATGGAGTGCTAGGGGGCCAACCCCTATAGGGAATGTTAAGCCAGATGTAGTTAATGTTGGTGCTTTCGGCTGGGTTTCTGCACCTGTTTGGTATGGATTTGGTGACGGTTCTTTTGCCTTCGATCTGTTTGGTGGCACCAGCATGGCTACCCCCCTGACAGCTGGTGCAAGTGCCCTAGTAATCCAAGCCTATAACGAAACAAAAGGCGCCAAACCAATACCAGAGGCTACAAAGGTTATTCTGAAGTCCTCTGCAAAAGATTTGGGTTATGATGCGTTTGTTCAAGGAGCTGGGCGTGTGGACGCCTTCGCCGCAGTTGAGTTAGCGCTTGACTTATCGGGGGTATCCGTGTTCTCATCTGCAAGTTGGGATAACATTGCTTCAAGAATTGAGAATGCTTGGTCTATGTCCTACTACTATCTTGGAGAACCTTTGTTGTTCAAGCCGCCTACTGGTCCAATTACCGATGTAAACTGGTTTGCTGGAGCAGTTCAACCCGGCAGTTCTGCGGTAGCTCAATTCACGATAGAAACGACCCAGTCAGTTTCAGCCAACATCACACCAGTTGTGCCTAAGCAAATAGGGGAAACCCAAACCTATTCGGGCTATACGGATGAGTTGCCCCCAGATTGGCATATTTGGGATTTGGAGACTGGGGATTGGTTATGGTTCTGGGGCGACCTTACAGTCTTAGACCTTACAGATATACCAGAGGAAACAGATCTGATGGTTGTGTCATTAACAGTGCCCTATGAATACTTTGACCCAAATGGAGACTATTTGTGGGATAGCAGATGTGGCTTGTGTGTTTTAGACTGGGTTGACGATGGCGACGAAGAAATAGCAATTAATGAAGTTTATCTTATAAATTATGGATACAATGTTGGCACAAGTAACGAAGCCCGAGTTGGTTTCCCGCTGAGAAAAATTAATGGGCAACCCGTGATTTTCATATATCAACGTGGAGTTTTGGATTTTGTTCCATTCGATGTCTACATTAAATATTACAAACGAAGCAGCTGGGCATGGATTTACACGCCCGCTACGATTGTTGTCGCTGAAGATTCTTCTGAGACCTTTATCGCTAATCTCACGGTACCTGCAGATGCCCCTCAAGGCGTCTACCAAGGGCAAATAAAAATTGACATTGCAGGTTTGTATAACAGAACACTTGCAGTTCCTGTTTCCTTTCAAGTTCCAGCAATATTATCCACTGCTGATCTTGTATATGACATCACTCCACCATCGACAGTTGAACTGTATGACCCCTATAGTGTTAATGGTTATTTCGATTGGGGGTGGAGATACGAGGCTGGTGACTGGAAGCAATGGCTCTTCGATATTCAAGATCCCACAACAGTTGCTGCCTTCGTCTCCTGCAATTGGACGGGGGACCTGACTGATGTAGATATGTTTGGGATTGACCCAACAGGTGCTATTATAGATGGTGCTATGAGCCTTAATCTATACGATGGATGTTTCTTCTGGTCGACACGAACAGGAACAACTGAAGATTTTGTCATGTTGCCTACAAGTCCTATGGGAAAAACGGTTACAGGCCTCTACACAGTTCTGCTTCATAATGTGCTCTTCAACGGAGCAGTGCTTCCAAAGGTCATCTCGGGGAAGATGGAACTGGTTAAACTTGCGCCAAGTATGCCTATCAGCTTAATAACACGTTCAGGTTATTCGACATCGCAAAGCTTCACAATTACCACAGGGAGAAAATTAGCAAACGCTATAGCATATCCTTATTACTCGCCGTTCCTCGTCGAAATCACCCCTAGAATTATACCTGAAATAAATGCAACAGGCTCTGCCGATTTCAATGTGAGAATTGATGTGCCTGAAGATGTCTCAGAGGGCACTTATCCAGTCTTCATTCTCTTATTCTCAGATGAAATGCCATATCCAATTACTATGTTAATCAATGTAACGGTAGACAACACCTCGCCAACGGTTAATGTGGTCTCGCCTCAAAGTGGTTCAGTCTTGGGTGGAGACGTATTAGTTGAAGCTTATGCTAGCGACTCCAGCGGCATTGAAAGAGTAGAATTTGAAGTGGATACGGCATCGTCTCAAATGACTTTTGACAGCGACAGTGGTCACTGGCTTGGAACATTGGATACAACCACACTATTAGATGGTGACTACAGTCTAGGAGTAACTGCCTTTGATAAAGTTGGGAACAATGACACCACGTCCATTTGGATCACAATTGACAACACAAATCCTACTGCGGTAGTCAACGCCCCCGTGAATAATGAGTTTGTTCATAATGAAGTCATCATAGACATAACAGCAACAGACACTAATCTTGACAAATTTCAATTGTACCTAAGTGGAACATCTGTGGCAACTTGGACCACTGGTGGAACGCATACATATGCATGGAACACCACCGCATATACGGATGGAACATACAAGATCACTCTTAATGTTCTAGACAAAGCTGGCAACTTAGCCACTACTGAGATAACAGTTGTGGTAGATAATACGGTTCCTCTGGCTGAAATTCGAGAACCAGAAGACCAAGCTTTCTTGAAGGGCATATTTAACGTTACCAGCTGGGTGTATGACATCAACCTTGATACAGCGCAACTAGAGGTGAATGGAAGCGTTATAGATACGTGGAATCTAAATGAGCTTCACATTTCTGCATGGAATACCACGGCGTGGACCGATGGCAGTTATGTTATCAAGTTGATCGTTAACGACGCTGCATTAAACGTGATAGAGAAGATAGTAACCACAACTGTAGACAACACATTACCGTCTGTCAACGTAACGAGTCCAGAGGATGGAGCAGAATTATCTGGCATCGTAAACATAAACTTTACAGCTGAAGATGATCATATCGATAAAGTGTTTCTCTACATAGGTGATGCATCGTTTACTGTGACTGGAGAAACATCATATGAATGGGATACGACTAAAATGGGCGATGGCACACACACAATAAAGCTTGTGGCTTACGATAAGGCTGGAAACTCAGCTGAAACCTCTATGTCGGTGATTACAATCAATGTCAGACTTGGAAAAGAGTCTACCCGAAACATGTATCTGGCGGTAGGAACACCGTTAGGTTTCATCATCGGCGCCATAATAGTTTATGCATTCGTCAAAAGGCGGTTTCCTTCCTGAGCCGTCTTTTCTATGTTTTTTTATGAGTGAAGCCTCTTTTGGTTGTTTTCATAAACATTTAAGAATTGGTTTTGTTTTTGATAGTATTACTTGGAGTGTTAAGGTTCTGAGTGCTAAAGTTCCAGTGAGTTTCAGTGAGAGGCTTGATGACTGTGATAGTTTGTCTGATGTGTTTGAGTTAGTGAAGCAGTCTGTCAAGCGTTTTTTGAATAGGCAGAGAGCTGGTCTCATGCTTGGTTTGGCGGATTTGGGGATGAGAAAGGGATATTTTGTTGGTGCGTTTCATCCTGTGAGCTCTAACATTATCGTTATGAATAAGAGGCCTTTAGAGTTGGCTCTTCGAACTACGGATAAGAAAGTCTTTAATGCCTACTGCTTTCATCTTCTGCTTCATGAGTATCTTCATTCACTTGGATATGTGAATGAAGGTGACGTAAAGAAACTAACTCATGAAGTTTGTGAGTTAGCCTTTGGCAGGGATCATCCCGCTACAGTGATGGCTGAGAGGGGGATTGCGGCTTACTTTCCAAAAGTTAGGTATTTTGATCTTGAATCTCCAGCTCCAGAAAGTCTTGAGATTGAACTTGTGAGGGATTTTGATAGGTCTAGTGTAACATACATAGAGTGAGTGAGGTGTGCCCTTACGTTTATTTCTAGTTTGCTTTTTCTAGTTTGCTTTTTCTAGTTTGCTTTTTCTAGTTTGCGTGCTCGTGTCTTGATCCATTCTGTCACCTTCTCTTCTGTCATCTTCTCAGCTTGGCTCTGTTTTTTTAGTTTTTCTTCTATGAGTGTCAACAGTTTTTCTGGTTTGACGGGTTTTATGATGTAGGCGTCTGCTCCTTGGTTTAGGGCTTCGATGGCGTTTTCTAGTGAGGGGTATCCGGTGATCATGATCTTCATCATTTTGGGTATGTTGTTGTGCATCGTTGTGAGGAGCTTTGTGCCTTCCATGTCTGGGAGTTTGATGTCTAACAGTGCCAGATTGAAGAATTTTGTTTTTGATTTGTTTATAGCTTCCTGTCCAGTTTTTGCGGTGTCTGTATTGTATCCTTTTTGTTGAAGTATGGTGCTTATGGTTTCGCGTATGTTTGTATCGTCCTCTACTATGAGGATGCTGGCTTTCTTCGTCACTGGTTTTCACCTCCATTCAATTGTTGGATAGGCAATTTAACCGTGAAGGTTGCTCCTTTTCCTTCTTCACTTTCTACCTCAATGCTACCGCCAAGGCTCTCGACGAATCTCTTACAGATTGGTAAGCCCATGCCCATGCCTTTAGCCTTCGTGGTGAAGAAAGGAATGAAGATTTTTTTCATGTTTTCTTTTGGCATGCCTGTGCCCGTGTCTTTGAAACTGACTTCAATAGATTCTTTTGTTTTCATGGTTGTTACTGTTAGGGTTCCTCCGTTTTCCATTGCTTGTATTCCGTTTGTGGTTAAGTTTGTAAAGACTCGTTTTATCATATCCTTGTCCACTTTTATTTCTGGGAGGTGACTCAGTTTTGTGATGAGTTCTATGTTGTCTGGTGTTTTGACTTGTGATAGAGTCTCCTTAACTATGGTGTTGATGTTGGTTTTCTTGAGGATGGGTTTTTTTATTGCTGCAAAATCTTGTAGGTCTCTTATTATCTTGTCGGCGTAGTTGACTGAATCACTGAGGACTTTAAGCATTTCCATCGCTTTTTTGTGGTTTGGAACAGAGAGGAGAAGATGTGGTAGTTCGCTGTTGAGGTAGTATGTTGCGTTTTCTATGGATTGTAGGGGGTTTCTTAGGTCGTGTCCCACCATGGTGGCTACTTCTCCGAGAGCAGCTAGCCTCTCAGACTTGAGAAGTTGCTCCTGTGCCTCTTTCAACTGTCTAGTTCTCTTCTCAACCAGTTCCTCCAGATGGTAGGAATACTCCTCTAGCTTTCTTTCCATCTTTTTGCGTTCGCTGATGTCCCAGAAAATGCCTAATACGCCAACAACATTACCGTTGTCATCTTTTACAGGCGTTTTGACCGTCTGCACAAATACTTTTTGTCCATCTTGGATATACTCCTCTTCTATATCTTCTGTCGTCACAGACTCCATGATCCTCTTGTCGTCTGCTCTGTATTTATCAGCCAATCTCTTAGGATGAAAATCATAATCTGTCTTACCTGTAATCTCAGCGGACTTGATTTTTAAGTCTCGTGCGTAGTTCTCATTACAGGTTATATAAACCGAATTCAGATCCTTAAAAAATATTTTTTGCGGGAGATTTTCAAGTAGTGTTCGGGACTTATTCTCGCTCTTCCGCAGCGTCTCCTCCATCTTTTTATGTTCTGTGATGTCTCTTGCAATTCCCATGGCATAAAGGATTTTACCATAGCTATCTCTTACTGGCACTAGTGTAGTGCTATACCATCTTAGCCCAAATTTCGTCTGTGTCAGGGCTTCGGAACCAAGATGTGGGGCTCCTGTTTGAAACACTGCTTTCACACTTTTCATCTGCGAATCTGCTATGTCCCTAGGAAACAAATCACACATGTTTTTCCCAACAATATCTTCAGGTGCCTTGCCCATAGATGTCGCTGCTTCTTGATTTGCAGAGAGAAAATCACCTGCTTCATTTAGCGTAAAGATTGCATCAGCTGCGGATTCCACTAAAACTCTATATCTTTCTTCTGACTCTCTGATTCTCTCTTCAGCTTTATTTCTTTCTGTAATGTCTCTTGCAATAACCAACAGACCCGCAAGTTTGCCATCTGTTTTCGTGAGAGAATTTGAACATTCCAAATGTATCTTTTGGCCTCTCTTGTTCTTGATGCTTACGTTAAGAGTGGCTTCTTTACCAGCAAAACCCTTTGCAACAGCAGCTAAAAGCCTTGGTATATCTTTTAGAGAAAGCACACCTAACCTCGTGAAATTCTTTCCTAATAGTTCATTTTTTGCCCCACCAAACACTTCTACAGCCTTTCTATTGACATCCAGAATTCTTCCAGATTTATCCAGATATATCATACAATCGGTGGCGTTCTCAAAGATGCTTCTGAATTTCTCTTCTGATTCTCTGATTTTTTCTTGAGCCCTTTTTATATCTGTAATGTCAATTCCTACGCCAATGAGACCTATGGTTTCTCCTTTTTCGTCTTGTAGGCCATTGGAATGCCAAGAAATGGTCTTCAATGTTCCATCTTTACATTTGATGGTTGAATGAAAATTTTCTCTGATCTCTCCAGTCTCAATGGTTTTCTTAACTCCTCCAAAAATTTCAGCACGATATTCTGGGTCTGGATAAAGCCATTCCCAAAGCTTTTTATGTCCAATAACTTCCTTACGCGAATATCCAGTGATTAGCTCTGCTGCACGATTCCATAAGGTTATATTTCCTTCTCTGTCAACGATGTCAATTATGACAATTGCTGTGTCGATAACCTTGTTCTGAAACTCTAATAGCCGTCTTGCCTGCTCTTCCGATCTCCTTAACGCCTCCTCAGCTCGTTTCCGCTCGGAAATGTCTCTGCTTATACCCACAAATCCTATTGGTTTGCCATCCACATCTTTCATGATGGCTACGCTCATCTCAACTGGAATTCTACTGCCGTCTTTGGTGATGACATGATACTCTCGACTTTTGAGGTATCCCTTTTCCAGCACCTCTTTCGTGCCTGCTAACGCTCTTTCTCGCTCTTCAGGAGCGATAAGGTCGAAGGAATTTTTTCCAATTAAGTCTCTTTTGTCGTTGGTGCCGTACATTTTCAGGGTAGTTTCATTTACATCTATGATTTTTCCGTCAATGTTACTGATTACAATGCTATCTGTAGACATCTTCATAGCATTAGATAGGCGAATCAATTCTTCTTCAGACTCTACTTTTTTCTCCTCTACATAGACGCCTTCGATGGAACTTTGCACTCTCTCATCCTTTAACATTCATATTTCTCCTCCAATTCCTTTACATAATCTGAAAACCCATAACCTTCCTTCTCCCTAAATCTCAACCCAAGCTTAGAGTACAAGTTCTTGAGAATCAACTTCTCTATCACCGGCGCCCCTGAACCCAGCAGCCTCTCCAAACCAGCAGAAAAAACCTCTGGTTTCTCAGCAATCTCTTCCCGCTTTAAATGAGAATTGTTCTCTAAATAACCATAAATAACCTTGGCGCCCTCTTCTTTGAAAACCTGCCTCATCGTTTCATCTACTGCACTGAGCAGCAAATTGTCCATTTCCCATTTTCCTATGGTGCGAAGCCTTCTAGTCACTCCAATAACTTCCGCCCTCTGCTATTTTGCCTTGTAAATGTTCCCATAAGTGTCATATTTAACTTATGTGAATCTAAACTGTGTATCAAAACTAACTTTGCATTCAGAATCTGAATCAAAAACCGCTAAACAAGAAAAATCAATCACACACCGAACGTCCCTTCTCCTTGAAAGAAGGAGTCAAGAGCTTAAACTTAATCTCGTAAAGTTCATCAAGAACTGAAAAATACTTCTCCACCTCCTCATATTCCCGCCGTAACTTCTGACATAAACGTTTAAGGCTTGTATTCTGTAAAATCTGAGCTCTTTCTGAACCAAGCAACTTCTCCAAATAGGCATAAAAAATCTCGATCTTCTCACCAACCTCCTCTCGCTTCAAGAACACATGCCTTTCCACAAGCCGATAAATCAACTTAGAAGCAGATTCCCCAAGCACCTGCCTCATCGTATCATCCACAGCCTTTGACAATAACTGACTGAATCCTTCCATCTCTGAACTCACTCCTTTCACAGCAAGATTAAGCCAATCCTTTTTGACCTCAGATTCTGAATCTGCATGCATTCACACACTAATATTTTTTATGCCGTATTCGGATTCGGAACCAGAACCATATAGAAAATATTTATAGAAGAAAGCCCCACCAAAAGAAAATATCCCGTAATAGAATCAGATTTGGAGTTAGATTTCCCTTGGCTGTGAACACAGCGGAAAAGTTGCGTAGGAGAATAATAAAAAATTTTATAGACATCCTAATCCTAACCGAACTGAAAAAACAGCCATTAAGCGGCTATGACGTTATGGGACTCATTCACAAAAAATTTGACGTCTTGGTCAGTTCAGGCACCGTCTATTCCCTACTGTATTCTCTAGAAAGAGAAGGCCTGATAAGAGGCAATATAAACCAGCGAACAAGAATCTATGAACTAACCGAGAAAGGAGAACGAGACATGAAACTCATCACAAAAGCAAACGAAGAAATACAGAACTTTCTAAGAAACGTCTCACTGCTCAATGCAACCTAGCAATCAGAATGTCCACATGAAAACGTCATATAACTAAGTATCACTCATATGACTTTCACTGCAACTCAGTTTCTTTGGCGATTTGTTAACATCGTTTTCTCTTTCACAACTTGACGAAAAGAAGGGTTATTCAATAGGTCTAGTGTGATATACATGGGTCAACTCGGTAGTTCCTTGGTCTCCACCGCCGTCAACGTTTCCATAGTATAGTGAGTTTTAAAACCAACTTTCATCGCGAAGTCCATAGCCGCCTTTGCAGTAGGCGCCTCATAAATCATAACGCCATCATATCGTCCAAAAGTGAAATAGATATTATGGATAGTAATGTCCTTTGGAGCTTTAAGTCTTTTAAGATATTCCACGGCTTCTTCACCTTTACCCTTTGGCACGAACAGTGTTATAAACAACATACATGTTTCCTCGGTTACTATTTTGGTATGTTTGTTGATTTAAGTTTTGGCCGTAACATTTATTTCAACTGTCTTCTTATCCAGTTTTCCACCCCTAACTTTTTAATCTCATTAAGAGCCTTAACTCGGTTACCATATTGCTTTACCGTGTCACATGGAAAGTCTTCACATTCAAAACAGAATTTTAAGCCCTTCTCGATGCAACATTTACGAAAAGGGCAGTCCCCCACCCCCCACCGCCTCGACAACCACCAATGCAAGGAGAAGTTTCGTTGGAAAGCCATTCTAAACCTTTAACAAAATTTTCAAAGTCAAAAGCCTTAGCGGTATCAGCAAAAAGCTTCAGCTCACCATGACTCTTAACAATCTCTAGTAAATCCCTAACTGAATCTCTAATTCTCCCAGTATAATAGTCGCATAATCGGCAATAGATACCACAATAGGCAATAAGTTCACTTTCTTTCTTATAGTCACTCATCTTCAAGCCCTCTCGGATCACTCGTCATTTGAGTTATCCTAATAAAATTTGTCACTAAACATAAAAACAGGAAGATCGATGGACATCGCATGCTAGGTGTTATTTTTTACGAATCAGTCCAATCCTCAGTGATTCGCCATCTATCCTGTAATCTGCAACATGTGCATCCTTTGGGGGTTTAGATTTGTGTATGGATGTTGACAGGGTCTCTGTGGCGATATAGTCCCTATGAGTGTTAAAGACCTCGGTGAGTTTCAACCCAGATTCATAATAGGTTTCAATCTGTTCAGATATATCGAACCCTGCATCTTTGCGTTGATTCTGTATGCGGCGCACAATGTCACGGGCCAACCCCTCTCTTTTCAATTCTTCAGTAACGACCGTACTTACTCCAACAACGATGCCTTGCTCCTCTGCCAAGACATAGCCTTCCTTTGGTCGAGTGCGTACTTCAACTTCTTCTGATAGCAAAGTGATGACACGCCCATCCACCTCAATTTCAATCCTTTGATCTTTCTGGAGTGATTGAATAAGAGCATCAGTATCCATTGCAGCTACAGTTGCACATAGCTTGGGAAACAGTTTTCCATACTTTTTGCCAAGTAAATGTGATAACAGCAGTATCTCATAGTTTACCAATTCCTTCTTTTGGGTAGTCAAGGCTAACTCCTTTACATTGAGTTCATCCTTGATCAGCTCTGTGAACTCTTGCAGTCTCTCCGGCACAGTCTCTTCTGCCAAAACTCTTGCCTCTTGCAACGGCTGCCGCAACTTTATTCCAGCCTTGTTGCGTGCTGAACGACCTAGACCGCAGATCTTGACAGTTAAATCCATGTCTGCCATTAGTTTCTCATCGATGAGGGATGTGTCAGCTAGTGGCCAATCGTTATGATGTACACTCTCCGGAGCCTTAGGCTTTACACTGCATACTAGGTTCTGATACATCTCTTCGGTGAGAAAGGGAAGGAAGGGTGCCAGAAGTTTGACGATGGTTGTTAAACAAGTGTATAACGTTGTGTAGCCAGCTTTCTTATCTATGTCTGCTTCGCTCTTCCAGAATCTTCGCCGTGAACGACGAACGTACCATTTAGAGAGTTCGTCTATAAATTGTTCGAAGTGTGCGGTAGCGCCGCAAGCGTCATATCTTTCTAGGCTACTGGTGACCTCTTGAACGAGCATTTGAAGTTTTGACAGTATCCAGTGGTCTAGAAGTGAGTATTCTGTTGTAGCCTGGTCTGGTGTCCATTTGTCTAAGTTGGCATATGTGACGAAGAAGCTGTAGACGTTCCATAATGGGATTAGAAATCGTCGTTTAACTTCCTCTGCTAGGGTGTAGCCGAAGAGGATGTTGTTCTCTGGTCTGCTTCTGCAGTAGATCCATCGCATGACGTCTGCGCCTATGGTTTCGGCTGCGTTGTCGAACTCGATCACGTTGCCCGATGATTTGTGCATTTCCTGTCCTTTTTCGTCTAGTACGAGGCCGTGTCCGAAGCAGGTTTGGAAGGGTGTGCGTCGTTCTAGGATGGTGCTCATGGCTAGCATGGAGTAGAACCAGTTTCTGAATTGGCCTGGGAGAGATTCGCAGATGAGGTCGGCTGGGAACCATTTCTTCCAGTAGTCTTTATTGTGGCGGTAATCAAGTGTTGAATAGGCGATGATGCCGGCGTCTAGCCATGGGTTGCCTACGTCTGGGATGCGGGAGATGACTGTTCCGCATTTTGGGCATTTTATTTTGACTTTGTCTATCCATGGTCGATGGGGCGTGTGTCCTTCGAAGTCTTTCCAGCCTTCTACAGCTCTTTCTTCTAGTTCTTCTTTGCTGCCTATGACCTCATAGTTTCCGCATTTTGGGCATTCCCATATTGGTAGGGCTAGGCCCCAGTATCGTTTTTTGGAGATCATCCAGTCTTCCATGTTGCGTAGCCAGTCGAGTTCTTGTTGTAGACCGTAGTCTGGAATCCACTGTACTTGTTTGGTGACTTCCATGATCTGATAGCGGAGGTTGTTTTGTTTCTCTTCTTCAGTGATTTGTTCATAAGGTTTGTCGAGTTTTTTGCCCATGGAGATGAACCATTCGTCGACGAGGCGGAAGACTAGTTCGCTGTCGCAGCGCCAGCAGACGGGGTAGCGGTGGGTGTAGTCTTCTACTTTGAAGAGTAGGCCTTTCTGTTTGAGGTTGTTTATGATTGGTTCTGCTGTTTCGTAGACGTGGGTTCCTGTGAGCCAGTCGAAGCCGTCTATGAAGATGCCGAACTCGTTTAGTGGTGCCACTGCTGGTAGGTTGTGTTGTTTGCTGAGTTCTAGGTCTTCTTTTCCGCAGCCTGGGGCGATGTGGACGATGCCTGTGCCTTCTTCTTCGCTTACTTCTTCCCATGGGATTGTGTGGTGGGCTTTGATTGCGCCTTGTTTTTGTGGGGCTGGGAGTTCGTCAAATGGTCCTTCATATGTCCAGTTGAGCATGTCTTTGCCTGTGAGTTCTTCTATCATTTCGTAGTCTTTTTTTGGGAGGGTGCGTTGTAGGGCTGCTTTGGCTAAATAGAAGGTTTCATTGTTGTGTTGGATTTTGACGTAGGTCATGTTTGGGTGGACTGCTGCTGCTACGTTTGATGTTAGGGTCCAGGGGGTTGTTGTCCAGACTAGTAGTGCTTCGTTTGGTCGGTTGCGAAGGGGGAATTTTAGTGTGATGCCGGGGTGGGTGAGTTCTCTGTAGCCTTCTGTGACGATTTCATGTTGAGAGAGGGCTGTGGAGCAGCGGGGGCACCATGGCATGACGTCTGTGCCTTTGTATATCCAGCCTTGTTGGTGGCATTTTTTGAGGACTGTCCAGATGGTGTAGTTGTTTTCGTCGCTGAAGGTGAAGTAGCTGCCGCCTAGTTGGGGGGTGCCTAGTTGGCTGATTAGGGTTTCGGGGTTGTCTGTGACTGGACCGTTGGGTCCTTGGATTGTTATTGGTTCATTGGGTTTGGTTTCTAGGTGGTCAGCTAGTTTGCGTAGTAGTTCTGGGTTGTCCCAGTTCATCCAGTATCCGAGGCGTATGGATTGTTCGACTTGTTTGGCGGCGTAGTTGAGGGCTCTTTGTTTGCATTTTTTGACGAATTTGCTGATGCCGTAGTTTTCTATGTCGCGTTTTGTTTTGAAGTTGAGTTCTCTTTCTACTTCTACTTCTATCCATAAGCCTTGGCAGTCGAAGCCGTTTTGGTAGCGTTGGTGGTAGCCTTTCATGGCGTGGTAGCGTTGGAATAGGTCTTTGTAGGTGCGTCCCCAAGCGTGATGAACACCCATTGGGTTGTTGGCGGTGATGGGTCCGTCTATGAAGGACCAGCGTTTCTTACGTTTGTTTAGTTTTACGCGTTTTTGGAAGGCGTTTGTTTTTTTCCAGAACCGTAACATTCGGTTTTCGATTTTTGGAAAATCAACTGTGGTATCTACTGGTTTGAACATGGTTCATCCTCCAGAGTAGTTAGCTTTCTTGTTTTGATGGTTTTTAGAAGGGTTATATGGTTTTTGGGTTTTGTGGTGGCTATAATCTAACGTGGTTAGAAGGGTTGGGTTAGCTTTGAATTTGGTGGTCACCACTCATACGAATACACCAGCAAAGACAAGCTATAGCGGACACATATAACTCTTACGAAAACAAAATCATCTGTAACTTCTGCAT
>CAZCYX010000005.1:0-42353 GCA_964503065.1 uncultured Candidatus Bathyarchaeia archaeon | reverse complement strand
AAAATTAGAAGCGAGTTCGGATCTTTCCAATCATATTTGGATGCGTTGGATAAATCAAAGAATTATTCTTTGGTGATTAAAGAGTTAACTAAAATCTTCAAACATCTTGGGCCTTCCTCTGCACACATTTTTTTGTATAGTGTTGCAGAGGATGTGAGACACTCAACTGAATAAGAATGCAAGAATATGTGTTGGAAAAAATATTGGAGTAAAAGTGGAAGATAACTGAGAAGTATTCCATTACGTTAAAACCAATCGCAACAACTTGCTTAAGTCTCTGATTTCTATGGCATCTCCGAGAAGACTAGAACTGCTTCCAGAGCCCAATCTTAGCACCATAGAATCTTCATAAGACACGGTTACTGTAAGCCCCTCATCCTTTAAGTTTTGGGCAATACTTTTTAAGCTTCCAAGTCGTCCCCAAAAGGTTTTCTTTCTTGAACCAACTTCCATTAAATCTTTCATTAATTTTTTGTCTAGTAGATTAATGTCTATTTTTTTATTTTCAACTTTTAACTGGAGGGATTTCTTTCCTTTTGTTAGGAGGCTGATTTCTCCTGATTTTAGAAAGTGAAATAGCAAGACTGGGAGTTCCAAGTTTTCACCGAGGCGCTAAGAGAGGATTTTACTTTTCTTTTGATACGTAGAGGATATCTAATACTACTGACCCGTTTAGCTTGGCTTTTAGTCCAGCGATTTCGAGTGTTAGATTTTTGAAGCTAAGTTCGAGGTTGGATCCTTTTCCTGCAAGTTTCTCAACTAATAGCGCTATGCTTTCACCAAGTCCCTTTACGGTTTCCGCCATCTTTTTCACCATCAACAAATTACTATCTTCGCATAAAAGAGTTTAGGCTTGTGCATGCATTAATGTTTTAGATCTTGGCTGTAACAAATTTAATTAGCTATTACAGAGAAGACACAGAATTCGGTGCGTGTTAAATGAATGAGATGATGCTTGTGGTTGGGACAAGACCTGAAATAATCAAGATGGCACCAATAGTTAGAGCGTTCCAGAGTAACTTGGTTCCGTTTGTTTTTGTTAATTGTGGGCAACATTACGATTATAACATGTCTCAACAATTTATTGAAGAACTCGAATTGCCGAAACCAGATTACGGGTTCAAGATTAAGGTTTATTCACCCTGTCTTCAGACTGGCAGGATAATAGAGATTATAGAGAGAGTTGTGAAAAAAGTTAAACCCAGACTAATTCTGGTGGAAGGTGACACTAATGGAGTTTTGGCCTCGGCTCTTGCGTCTGTGAAGCTTGATGTTCCAGTTGGTCATGTGGAGTCTGGTCTGAGAAGTTTCGATTTACGTATGCCTGAGGAGCATAATCGACGCTTGGTAGATCACACGTCTACTTATCTGTTTGCACCTACAGATACGGCGAGAAAAAATCTTGAAAGGGAAAGTGTTTGGGGCAAGATTTTCGTTACGGGTAATACAGTCGTTGATGCTGTGATGCAGCACCTTCCTATTGCAGAGAAAAAGTCCAATATCTTGGGAAAGATACGATTCAAGGAGTTCGCGCTTGTAACAGCTCATAGAGCCGAGAATGTTGACAACAAAATAGTTCTCCGAAACCTTGTAGAGTCTTTCCTTGAGGCATCCATTCCAATTGTTTATCCTTTGCATCCCAGAACTAGAAAGCGCCTGCGTCAACATAGGATGTGGAAGAATTTGGTGTCTGCAGAAAATGTGCAGGTATTGTCACCCTTAGGATACTTTGATTTTTTGTTGTTGATGAAAAAATGTAAAATGATAATAACTGATTCAGGAGGGATACAGGAAGAAGCTACAGTCCCGCCTCTGCGAAAGCCAGTTTTAGTAACACGTCTTTCCACAGAAAGACCTGAAGCAGTTGAAGCTGGGTTTGTAAAAGTAGTTGGTGTAGATAAGAAACATATCCTAAATGCGATAGAACAAACTTTAGAGGAAAGGTTTGATTTTCCACAAGTTTCTCCTTTTGGATACGGGAACGCTGGAAAGAGTATAGTTGGCATTTTAATGGAAGAGACAAATGGTAGTTAGATGGTTCTGACGAGTACTGGAGAACCAGAGGAGGGTGTGGATGCTTTAATCATATCATGATGGAAAATACAGATGAGAATTAGCTTGATTGTAAAGCTTTTCGACTCAATATCCAAGTGGACGTTTCAGCTGATGAAGAAACGAAAGAGGTCATCAGGCTGATGAAGAAACAACTTCGCACACGAAGTTTCGTACCCACAACAACAACCTTAATCATACGTCCTCACCCTTCACTGTTTATCCACGTTATATTTCTTGTATGGGAGCATGTGTTTTAAGTTCTGTTTTAGAAGAAAAGAATAGAAAACAGTTACAGAACGTTTAAGGCAATCCGTGAGAATGGCGGAAGTAATGACATGAACGAATGAGGGAATTATGTTTGTAAGTTTTGATATGTAGGTTGAAAAAGATTGAATAGAAAAAATATTCTGGCCCTTTTGTTACTCTTCTCTTCTGTATGTTCACTTGTTCTAGGCTCCCAACCTGAAGTTACATATGCTCTTAAATATATGATGATTGACTTTTTTACTCAAAAAAGACCTTACGATGGAAAGGGTTTCAATCAACCTAGCGATGCCTTCGCGCTCCAAGAAGAAGCTATGGTGGATGCTGCAGCTTATACTGCTCCTTTAACGGAAGGAGTTTCTACAACTTTTTTGACAACTTTGCGTGATGTGGCCGTAGTTAGCGTTATTCCTTCAGATCAGTATGTTGGTGTTGTTGCTGGTCAAACAGCCAATATATCAGTTGTTGTTAAAAATGAAGGAAGCATCACCGAAACGTTCGAGGTCAGTGCTTACTACGACTCGATTTTAATTGGAACACTGTCTGTTGTATCTCTGCTCTCAAATTCCCAAAGAAATTTGATTTTTGCTTGGAACACATCTGGTCTTCCTGATGGCACTTATATAATAAGTGCTGTTGCAAGTGTTTTACCTAGAGAGATTGATATTGATGACAACACTTATATTGATGGTGCAGTCGCGGTCAGGTCGATGCCAATTTATGCGGTTCCAAGAGAACTCATTGTCATAGGGTTGGTGGTTGCGGTAGAGGTTGCGATGATTCTAGTTGCACTTCTTATGTCACGAAGAAAGAATTTTTCTCAAAAGGAGGAGATTTTTTCTTAATTGTGTAATGAGCCTACGACTTCAGAGACTGCGTACGTATTCACCTTAATTCCCAGATATAGGAGTGTATGTATGTTTAAAGAGCCGGTGTTTGGAGGTTTGTGTGAGTTTATGGTTGAAATTGGTAACTTTTAAGTATTTTTTGTTGTTTTGTGTGTTTTGTGGTTGTTATGGAGCGGTTTGTGGTTAGGTTTTTCAGGGTGGGAAGGTGACTATTCCTAAGAGGGTTCGGGAGTTGTTAGGTGTGAGGGATGGTGATTATGTTCTTTTGGGGTGGTTGAGGTTATTAGGCGGAAGGGGGATAGGTGGGTTAGAGAGGGCTCGTGGAAGAAGCCCTTTGGAGGTGAAGGTTGCCTTGCTGGCTGTGAATGAAGCCTTGGCTCGTCATGGGGTGAGGGAAGTCAAAACCGTGAGTTCTAGTTTGCTGGCGTTTCAGAGCGAATTAGAGGAGAGATATGGGCTGAGCTACTTCGACAGTCTCATAGCCTCCTCTGCGCTAACATTGGATTGCCAAGTGGTTTCAGACGATGACGCCTTCGACAGGGTTCCTAGTTTGAAAAGAATACCACTGTCCCCCACTAAATAAAGTCAAAACTTCTGCGTAACCTATAGCTGCAGATTTGATAGCTGAGACCTATGTGGCTTTATTTTTGAAGGAGTCCGAATGCCTCAACTTGCGCGCGCTGATCTACTTAGTGGCACCCAATAACTTCGAGAACAATTCCTGCACCAGTTGTTCCTTTCTTGCCTTCAATAACGAATCTTCTCAGTTGAGGAAGTTCTGAGTACTCCATGCACAGTGGCTGAAGAGCCAAAAGTCTTACCTCTCCAACACTTTCCCCTTTCAGAAGTTTCCGGAAGTCCTTTGCGCACAGTCAAATTGACTGGGTCAATTTCCTTCGAAATTCTTTGTACTTCGCATTTCTTTTCTGCGGTTCCACATCGAATTGTCAGTGTGTCACCGTTTCTTATTTTAATGTCTGAAAACAGGATTATTTCGGCAACAAAACTTTTAACTTCTTTTAGTTTGTTTTCGGAGTAGCTTATTACCTCGCCTCTTTCAACATCGTTGATTCCGTCTATGAAGAGACCAACTGAGTCGCTTGGCTCTGCTTTTCTCATCTTAGTGCCAAAAACCTCTATTACCTTGAGCAACCCTTGCTTTCCAGAAGGACTGAAACTATTATTTTTCTGTGGAAACTGGTATCATTGGCGAGTTCTTATATCCGAGAGAAACCAGAATGTTCTCAACCTTTTCACATATTTTGTCATATGCACTTTTCTCGTAGGCTATTTCGTCCATCTTGTTAACTGCAACTATCCATTGATTGATGCCGAGAGTTTTGATTAGAAATGCATGTTGTCAAGTTTGCGTTTATGCGCGCTACAGAATTCCTAAGAATTTGAGTATCATACGTGTGCTCAAGATTATTACAGTTATACCCACTAATGTTCCAAGGGTTCTTTGAGGAATCCTTTTGCATCCCCAAGCTGCTATGGGGGCACATATTGCTCCGCCAATTAGTCCTATGATGATTATCCAGCTGAATTGTTCGGGTCCAATGAGGATAATGAAGGTTATTGCTTCGGTGAGAGTTACGAAGAATTCTGCAAAGTTGACAGAGCCTATGGCTTTGCTTGGTTCAACCTTGTTGGTGACTAGAGTGGTTGTGGCGATTGGTCCCCATCCTCCTCCGCCTAAGGCGTCGAGGAAAGCGGCTACATACCCCAACGGCATAAGCATTTTTGAAGAAGGGCGTTCTCTTCTGAAGTGAAGCACTTTTTTGAGAGCGAATCTGGAGAGTATCAGCAGTCCCATAAAGAGGAGTATGCCTCCAACCACTAACTGCAAGGTCTTTGAAGAAAGACTAACCGCTACGAAGGCGCCTGTGGCGCCTCCAATCACGCCTGGCACTGCCAAATGGAGGATCATATCTTTGCGGACGTTGCCCAGTTTAAAGTGTGTGGTCCCTGAGATTAGAGTCGTGAATATTTCGGCTGTGTGGACGCTGGCGCTTGCAAGGGCAGGATAAACGCCAATGGAAACAAGGGCAGTCGTAGAGCTTACTCCGTAGGCCATTCCCAATGCCCCATCGATTAGTTGGGCTAGAAATCCTACGAGTAACCCTAGAAGGAAAAGTTCTATCATTAAGCTGCCGCCATGCTTTGTAGTTTGTCATATTCGACGTTAAGAACTATACCTGCCCCAAGAGGTCCCTTCTTTCCTTCTATAACAAAGCGTCCCAACGGCGGAAAGTCCGAATGTTTCTCCATTGATAACGGTTCTAGGGGTGAAAACTTTACTTCACCCACGCTTCCTCCCTTCAAGGTTTCTGGAGAAGTGGCGCTTACTGTAAGATTGACTGGGTCAATTTCGCTTAGAATCTCTTCTACCTTGCATTTTCTTTCGGCTGTTCCGCAGCGTATTGTATTTACATCACCATTTTTTATCTCGGTGTCTGAAAACAGAATTATCTCTGCGATGAAGCTTTTCGCCTTTTTAGCCGGGGTTTCAGGATAGCTTATAACTTCTCCTCTCTGAATATCTTGAACTTCGTTTATGATTAAGCCAACTGAGTCACTTGGCATTGCTTTTTCAAGTTGACTGCCAAACATTTCTATCGTTTTGACGGTTCCCTTCTTTCCGGATGGTGAAAAATAGACGGTTTTGCCTGCTTCCAGTACGCCTGTTGCGATTTTGCATACAAATATTTCATTGTTTTCCAGTTTGTAAACGTCTTGAACGCAGCCACGTAGAGGCTTGTTTAACGGCAACTGAACCGGCTTCACGGTACCGTCTAACGTGTCGATTAACGTTAACCCGTTATACCATTTCATGTTCTGCGATTTAGCGAAGACGTTGTCTCCATTGAAAGCCGAAATCGGCACTTTGACTACATTCGCAAAACCCATAGGCTTTAGGATCCTCTCTAGAATTTGGCAAGTTTCAGCGAAAACACTTTCTTGATACTCTACCAGATCCATTTTGTTGATTGCAACTACTAGTTGATTTATACCTAGGGTTTTAACTAAGAATGCATGTTGTTTAGTTTGGGCTTCTATTCCTTCTTTGGCGGAAACTACCAGAACAGCAGCGTCTGCTTGTGAGGCTCCTGTGAGCATTTTCTTTATGAACTCCCTGTGACCTGGGCAGTCTATTATGGTGTAGAGGTATCTTTTGGACTTGAAGGGAGTCTGCATTATGTCTATTGTTAATCCGCCTTTTCTCTCTTCTTCCAAGCTGTCTAGTAAGAAGGCAAATTCGAATTCTTTTTTCCCTGACCCTTCAAGTTCCGTTCTTATCTCTTGTATTTTCTGTTCTAGGATTGTTTTTGAGTCGTATAATAGTCTACCTATTAAGGTGGATTTTCCATGATCTTTGTGGCCTATTACTACTAGATCGATTTTAGGAAGACTCATTTTTGGCTTTCCTCATTATATTGTAGAAATCTGTTATTTTCGGAAGGTTGAGGGTTAGTTTTCGGTTGAAAGAGTAGAAGCCGTTTTTGGTGTGGTCGCCATATCTTCCTACGGCTTTCATTCCGTGATCTGATATGACTAAGATAAAATCCTCTACATCTCTGACGTCTTTTGCTAATTTTTCAAGCTCATAGTATACGGCTCTCATTTTCTGGGGAACTCCGAAGCTTAGATGGCCTATGGCATCTGCGAGGTTGAAGTAGCCCATAACCAAGTCGAACTTACCTAAGGAACCAAAGAACTCTTTCTTGTTTTCCTCGTGGTTTTTCCAAACGACAGCGTCGTATTCTTCTATAGCGCCTTTGTCATCGAAGTATTTTTTTAGAAATTTTCTTTCTTCCGCGTGGCTTTGCTTGAAGGAAAACGCTGGAACATCTATTGCCTTGTAGAGATTGAAGAACTTTAGAAAGGTTTCCTTGGGATCTAACTTGAATTCCCATTGAGTCTTTATTGGAATTCTTGCTTCCATGTCTTTGCCCGTGAGGAAGGATGCCCACAATACCACGGTTCTCGCCAAGTTGAAGTCTGAAATATCAGTTTGACCGCATTCCATCTGCATCAGGTTTTTACATTCGAATTTTTGAACTAGGTTTAAGTCCAATGCATCCAAAGCGAGAATGATCATGGTTCTGCCTACCTTACATGTAGCCCAGACTTCGCAGTTTCTGCATCATGTAGGCTTTTTCTTTGTCTTGTGCTCTCCCTGCTCTTTCAGGGATCTTGGAAGTTTTGAGTTCTTGAACGATTTTTTCGATTGTGTCTGCTTCTGATGGAATGGGTACTGTACATGGCATACATCCGAGGCTTCGGTATCTTTTTTCATCTTTTGCGAAGTACAACGGGTTTATGGGCAAATTTTCTTGTTGTACATATTCCCACATATTCAGTTCTGTCCAGTGTAGGATTGGGTGGACTCTCATGTGGGAGAAGTCTTCTGAGGGTTTCACGTAGAGATCCCATAGTTCTGCTGGTTGATCAGCATAGTTCCACCTGAATTGTTCGTCTCTTGGGGAATAGTATCTTTCTTTCGCTCTGATGCCGTGTTCGTCGCGGCGGATGGCAAGGATTAGGGCGTCATATTTTTCTTTGTGGAGTAGGCTTTTCAGTGCCTCTGTCTTAAGTTGTGTGCAGCAGTCAAGTCTTCCCTTCTTGGGCGACATCCCTTGTTTCATGGCTTCTTCGTTTTTGGCGATCACTAGGTTGAGGTCCCATTCTTTTGCGATTTGGTCTCGGAACTCGTATATCTCTTGGAACTTGTAGCCTGTGTCTATGTGGATTATTGGGAATGGGATTTTGCCGAAGAAGGCTTTTTTGCATAGCCAGACTGTGGCTGTTGAGTCTTTTCCGGTGCTCCAGAGGACTGCTGGATTTTTGAATTGGGCTTTTGCTTCTCTTATAATAGAGATGCTTCTTTTTTCCAGGTCTTCGAGATGCTTCCTCATCATGTTTCCCTGTGTTCTCTGTTGTTTAGTCGATGTAGCCTAAGGCTCTGAGTCTAGCTTTGACTCGTTCTTCGTCTTCTTTGCTAAAAGGGTGTTCCTGTTTTTCCTCATCTTCGGCTACAATTTCTCTAAGTACATATGTGACGTAGCTAGAGACGGAAGTGAACCCTGTTCCTCTAATCCTTTCTTCAATCTTCTTAAACAGTGGCGTCGGTATGGATACGGTTGTGAACTTTTTTTGTTTGGATTTCTTTTTTGGTTTTTTAATCATTGGACGTTCGCCTTAATTTTATATAGTTCCCACTAATTATATGTAATTAGAAACAGCGTGCATATATTTAAACCTGCGTGCATGATCAAAATGACCTAGAGCACATGCGTGAGGCATATACTATATTGGATGGTATCCTTTTGAAAGGTGTCACGCGGCGCGCACTCAAGTATGATGTGTTTTGTTGTGTTATCTGGGTCTTGGAACATAGAAGATTTCTACTTACGTGTTTATAAGATTGCTTTTTTGTCTATTATTATTGAATGCACGCAAAGGGAAAGGTGCATAGATTGCGAAAGTATACGTCTCTAGCAGTGGTTGTAGTTCTTGTCTTACCGATTGCGTTTAGTTTGTCAATGGGAAATGCGTATAATAACAATGAGGCTGCAGATTTATCGTATGTTGGGCGAGACTTAACTACTAGAGGAGATTGGATTGGGAGTCAGTATGGTAGTTGTGGTTATGCTTTACCTTATGTGGAGTTGAAGTCAAAAGAGGTAGCAATAGGGGAAACGACAGGTATAGGAGAATCGGCTCATGAGTTTTGGTGGCGTGAACCTTGGTCTGTGCCAGGAGAGAAGTATTATCCTTATGAAGACTATCTCGGTGGACACTTCATCTTGGAATATGAAGTTATTGGGCCAGAAGGTCCGCCGAGAGCATTGGTTGACAAAGACTCTGATTATTACAGACCCTCTTGGTATTGCAGCGATTCCTCGATAACGGTGACTCTTAATGGAATAATTGGAGATTACAGTCTTTCAATTTATTTCTTGGATTGGGATGCTCCTAGTGGAGGAGCACATAGGAAAGTAGAAGTCAACATTTCAAGCAGTGGCGATTGGGATATTGCTATGTTGGGAACCACGTTTCCAGAAAATTTTGCAGCTGGCACATATGCCATATTCGAGGTCAACTCAGATGGCACCATAAGAATCAATGTAACAAGACTTGGTGGAGAAAATGCTGTTATCTCAGGAATCTTTCTAGACGAGATCATTGGTCCTGTAAGTGGGGTCAATTTCATAGGATCAGATCGTGAAACGAAGGGAAATTGGAGGCCTTCATACGGGAACTACCACTATCTTCTGCCAGGGTTTAATGTTCCCGTTAGCGGTGTGAGCTATGAGCCCATAGTTAAAGCCTACGATGAGACTAACATTCCTTCAGGGGACTATGAGGTGTCTGGGGGTGTCTGCCAATATGCTGCTGATGTTGCGAGGACGTATGGATCGTATCCGTATATAGGGCTGTATGCTGCTTATGAGTGGGCTTTGAATAATACTGAGACAGCTTCAGATCCTAGGATGCTCATCTATCCTGAAGATAAACTTTACTTGGGTTATCCGCCGACGCCGTTGAATGGAAGGGTTCTTGGAGTGTGGGATTCTGGAGAACTTAATGGGCTTTTGAACTATTTCATAATGAAAGTGGATATTCCGGAAGGGGATTATATATTCTCTATATATGCTGCGGATTTTGTGCAGATTGGTCGTTCAGAGACTATTGAGGTCTGGGATGAATTGATGACTACTTTGTTGGACTCTCAGTACATAACAAGTGGTGAGATCAATAACGGAATTTATGTTCAATGGTTTGTGCAGGGTCCAAGAACAATAAGCATTAAGGTGATTGCTGATCTTGGAAATCTGAACAGCTTGATTAATGGAATTTTTGTCAACAGTCTGCGACCACGTTCCCTTCATTTAGACGCTGAACCTCCACGCTTGGTTAATCTAACTAGACCTGTGTCTACTCAATGGCTTGAACTTTACCCCAACTTCAGCAGACATTATTATTTGGAAGGCTGGTACGACACCAATCGTAATGATTTGCTTGATTCTTCCGATTTCATCGGCTTGTGGGATCAGGATCTGGAAAAGGAGGTGGAACCTTATTGGTGGTATATAGACGAAGTGACAGTTACCCTTAAGGTAACGAACATTGAATTGAATGCGACCATATACATTGAGTTTGAAGGCGGCCTTGAGCGTATGGACCATGTGATCACTAATCCTTTTTTTAGTCAATGGCGTGAGGTTTATCCAATCTATTGTAGCCAATATGAGATACAGAAGTGGAAGGACAATTGTGACGATGTTCTCAGTCCTTCAGATGAAATTGAGTTGCAAAGCAAATGCACCTCAGAGAGTCAATGGTACCATGTGGACGAAGTGAAGACTGATCTCATCATAAGCTCAAGAACAACTCAGATTGTTCCTGGTCTGACTAAAGAAAACATTGGACAAGGATACTGCCAAGTCATACCTTTGACGATTGATGACTATGACCCCGCCGTAACAAGTTTCAACATTTCCGTTTACTATAACATGGTGGGGGTCATAGGAAACCAAATAATTACATTGAATCCGTCAGAATCGGCGACCCTACGCTTTGTGTGGTTGGAGACATCAACATGGCCAAAGGGTACCTACAGCTACATCATCACGATAATCGTATATGCAGATGACACATTAATTAAGACCATATCCTTCCCAATCACGTTTGAAATAACAATTATAGGCGACGTAAACGGAGACGGAAAAGTGGATATCCACGACATTGCAACAACAGCAGAGGCCTTCGGATCATACTACTCAGGTCATCCACGATACAATCCCAACTACGATGTCAACTGCGACGGAAAAATTGACATAAGAGACCTAGCCATAATAGCTAGAAACTTTGGAAAAATTGACCCCTAAACAATTCACAACAAGCAGGCATCATTCAACTGCTATCTTTTATTCTTCTAAACCCTACTACAAATAGAGTTCATCTTCACTGCACCGGCGTATTTTACTATTTGGCTGTTATGCGTGTACTCCAGTTCGTACGTGCGAATTTTAATCAACAAAATAACACGTAATGCTGCTTTTTGTATTCACACGCAAACAATGCTTTCTGGGTTTCATTTGGATTAGAAGTTTGACGTTTCAACCATTGTGTGATGTGTTTTGTGGTGTTATTTCGATCTTCGGAATATAAAAAGATCCAATACTTATGTGTTTATTAGGTTTTGTTTCCATCTTTTGGATGTAAAGAGAAAGGTGTGTAAAAATTGCGAAAGCTTATGTCTCTGGCCATTGTTGTGCTTCTCGTTATACCAATTGCATTAAATCTGTTGACAATGGTCCCTTTCCGATTTATGATGGTCTGTGTGCCCCAATAGCGGACTTACATGCGAAGAAAAAATTTCGAAAATTGCCTATACGCGCGGGTTATTTCGATTTTCGAAATATAGAAGGTTTTTGCTTATCTGTTTAAAAGTTGCGTATTACGAAATTATATTGAAAGGAGAAGTGGTTAAGCTTGCGAAAAACCTATAAAATGTTTGTTGTGTTCCTTCTGTTTATTACAGTAGTTCCAACTCTTACAGTAATAAACATGGCTTTGTCATATCCTACGTTCTTTTATGTTGGAAGAGATCCGACTACCCGTGGAAACTGGATTGAGCATGAGTATGGTGATTGTCTTCCAAAATGCGGGGGCTATGCTTTACCTTACGCTGAAATAAAGGAAAAAGAAGTAGCGATAGGAGAAACCACAGGCATCGGAGAATCAGCTCATGAGTTTTGGTGGCGTGAACCTTGGGGTGTACCTGGAGAGAAATACTATCCTTACGAAGATTATCGCGGTGGAAAAAGCATCTTAGAGTATGAGATTATTGGACCAGAGGGTGCTCCTAGGGCTTTGGTCGACAAAGACTCGGCCTATTATAGGCCTTCTTGGTATTGCAACGACTCCTCAATAACTGTAACTCTAAATGGAATAATAGGAAATTACAACGTCTCGATTTACCTCTTGGACTGGGATGCTCCAGCTGGAGGACAGCACAGGAGACTACAAGTCAATGTCACAAGCAGTGGGGCATGGGATGCAACTACTTTGGGAACCACCTTCCCAGAGAACTTCGCAGCTGGCACCTACGCTGTATTTGAAGTTAACTCAGATGGCATTATAAAAGTCGAAGTAATGAACCTCGGTGCCAAAGAGCGTTACGCTGTCATCGCAGGAATTTTTCTTGACACAATTCCTGGTCCTGTTACCGGGGTGAATTTCTTAGAGCTTGATCGTGAAACCAAGGGAAACTGGAGGCCTTCATACGGTAACGGCTACTATCTGCTCCCCGGATTTAACGTTCCCTTAAACGGGGTTTCTTATAAGCCTGTCAACAAGTTGTACGATGAAACCAACATTCCTCTAGGAAACTATGCAGTGTCTGAGGGTGTTTGCCAGTACGCGGCAGACGATGCACGGACATACGGGTCATACCCATACATAGGACAATATGCCGCTTATGCGTGGACTCTCCCGCTTAATCTGACAGCTTCAGATCCTAGAGTTCTGATCTATCCTGAAGACAAAATATACTATGGTTATCCGCCAACGCCGTTGAATGGAAGGATTCTTGGAGTGTGGGATTCTGGAGAAATGGGTTGGCCTCTAAACTATTTCATAATAAAACTGGAAATTCCGGCAGGTAAGGCAGTGCTGTCTGTATATGTGATGGATTTTGCTCGTATAGGGCGTTCAGAGACGATAGAGATATGGGACGAGTCAATGACTACATTGTTGGACTCCCAGTATGTAACAGGGGATGAAATCAACGAGGGGGTCTATCTTCAATGGTATGTAGAAGGTTCAAGAACGATAAACATCAAGGTGATCGCCGATCAAGGCAATTTGAACAGCTTCGTCAATGGTATCTTCCTCAATTGTCTTGGCTATGACTGTTACTACGGTAAAACCATCGGTTTCTGGATGTGCGATATATTGAAGGCTCTTCTTGAGTGGAATAGTGGAGTTCAAGTGTCAAGAGAAGACATAGTAGAGGCTTTGGATACGATCACGGCGTTGTATGGAACGGGTTCGACGTGGGATTTTGAATGGTTGACTTTCGAAGGAAGCGATGATGATAAGCTGATCAAGGCCTTTCAAACACTTTGGCAAGAGATAGAGAGTCCCTCTGTGGAGGCTGAAGCTCAAGCGCATATCTTAGCCTTGCTGTTGACGGATGTCCATTATGGTAAACATTTCTGTGTGGTGTGGATCGGTTGGTATGAAGGCGGCCAAACCAGAACCGTCACGGGTTGGATAACAACGATACTCGGCGAGTTTAAGGATGGGAACTACGAGACCGCTAAGAATCTTGCGGATCATCTCAACGAGTTATAGTGTGCATAGCTTGCGTGAAAGCTGAAGACGTGCACACTTTTTTTATTCTTTTTTCTGTCTTGTGTTATGTGTTGTCTGGGTTGTTTTTGCCTTAGTTTGTTTTTGGTGTTTTTGTTTTCTGTTCTTTTTTTCTCGCTTTTTCTTGTTGGGTCCTTGGTGAGGAGAAGTTTCTGCTAGGGACTGGTTCTTGTATATCGGGTTCTGTTGGTGTTTTCTAGCCCTTTGGTCTGGTCTTATGGTTCTTCTCGTTTTAAATAACCATTGTGGAGATACAATGGTTTAGTTGATGCATAGCCGGCTGTGCCTAGTTTGCTAGGCTTACGGATGCACTAGCTCGTGCTTTGATCTGGGGCACGTTAAATAAGCCATGGTCCGGGGGACTAAACTTGGGAGCCCCCGTTAAAGGACTAGGTGACTAGTCTGATGATAGCCCGTTTGAGAAAGGAGGAAGATGAACAAGATGAACAAAAAAATGATACTTATAGGACTTGTAGCTGTAGCACTTATTATTAGCACTGTTTCTGGTGCGTTTTTGACGTACAAGGGTTTCGTTGAAATCTATGGTACAAAGTATCCTCTTGGTATTGTTGAACTTGACACGAAGCCGATAGCGCCTATTGAGGGTCTTGAAGCACGTGAAGACTATCTTGGAGAGATACGTGTCTGGACGTACAGCGACAAAGCTCAGATGATATTGCAGTTGGTGCAGTTGAGTCAGATTGTGACGAACTTTAGGAGTTTTACGGTTAAGGTGAAACTTGACTTGGACATTGTGTATGTGGTTGATCTTACTGGCAGCATGATGCCATACATGCCTACGGTCAGAGAGAAGCTGATTGATCTGACGGGAACTCTGTTGATGATGAACAAGGGTCAAGTGCAGTTTGCAGTGGTAGGCTTCAAAGACTATCCTGACGAGACAACAGTGTTGCCGTGGACAAGCGATTACGATGAGGTTGCAAATTACATAGAGGGCTTAACGGCTGTGTCGGGATTAGGTATCCCTCAAAGTCATTATCTTGGCTTTGAGACAGCCTTAGAATTATTCGAGGAGAAGCCTGAATCATGGGTTCATGACAGGGTAGTGGTCTTTGTCTCTGATGCAGAGCCTGGAGTTGACGATGAGTTTGAATTCGCGCCAGGTGGTCCAACCCAGTCTTCAGTGCTTGCATTGGCAGAAGCAGGAATCAAAGTACACCCAGTGCTATGTGGACCTGATGTAGCTCCAGAAGCTCCAATATTCAGGTGGTACGCTGACGTTACTGGAGGACACTTCACTCATGGTGAAGAACGCATTGTTCCTGGGGTTACTAGGGATCCGACGTGGATAGTGAAGCTTACGCCTGTGACACCCTTTGACTCGTTTAGGCTGCCGCTCAGGAGTTCAGAGCCAACACAGAAAGCAGGCTACTATACGTTCCACATTTACGTAGACTTCTACTGCAAGGCTGTTCCATGGCATGAATGGTTCCTCACCGAACTAACAGCTCACCTAGAGAAGGCTGAGATTCCACCGTACTTCCCACCACCATACTTCCCACCAGAACCAGAAGAATTACCAATCGGCATCACTCTGCGTATCAGCCCAATTTCAGTGTACGTTGGAGAGGATGTTACCTTCTCGTGGGTCATTGAGTCTCCACCAGAAGTTACGCCTCTCTACGCTGATTTGTATCTAGAAAACCCTGGTGGCACCACAATTCCGTTGGAAACCTTCACGGACTTTCCAACCGACTTCACAGGAAGCTATCCATGGACATCAACGACCCCAACAGGTCTTTGGACAGTCTATATGGATTACTACTACGACTATCTAGGCTCAACGTACATGGTAGGAACGTCAGGAACGTTCACAGTCAGCAGCTGAACATAACCAAATAGTATAAAAACTAACTAACCAACCCCCCATTTTTAGTCTCATTTCCCTATAAATTACCAAAAAAGAAATGTTAAACCTAAAGAGGAAAGATAAATGAAAAAACGAACTTTCGTAACCGCGTTAGTAGTTATGACGCTAGTTCTATCCATAATGTCCCTTTATGCAACTCCTGTTAGTGCATGTTATGAAAAACCAAAAGTCGAAATATGGAAAAAATTCGTAGATGACCCGCTACCCTCATACAGCCTAGGAACAGAATATTACTGGGACATAGAAATAGGAGTCTGGACCAGCATAAATCTCAGAAGCGCAAAAGTCTACGATAGATTCGGCGCAGAACTCAAAATAGACAACATACAAACCCCAGACAAAACATACACATTCACCTATCTTGACTACGAAACAAAATATCCAACAAGAGAAGCCTACGTCTCCATAAGTGATGGAACAACAACGATCACCCGCAAACTTGATTGGAGAGGCGCAACCTTCGGAGACGAACCCTATAAGTTCCGCATATTCTGGACTGGCGAATCACACAAAGTCCAGTTCCGCTGGGATATAGGAGAACTCAACGCAGACGAAACCATCACCATTATAGTCGGCGTGTCCACAGACCTCAACCCCGGAGGCAAACAAGAATACACCTCAACCTGCGAACACTGCATAAACTCAGGCGCAGTGCTAAAAGCCAAATACAAATACAAATGCAGATGGGCATGTATCAGTGCAGAAAGCGAAAAACTCTGTGTGAAGGTAGAATGTGGACCACCAACAGCTAAACTCATCATCAAAAAATTCAACGACACCAATGGCGACGGCAGATATGACGAAGGTATAGATATAATGCTCACTGGCTGGGAGATTGACGTGACGGACCCCGATGGTCTGACTATTTCCTACAACACTCCGATAAATCTCGACATTACCAACTTTGGAATATACACTATAACCGAAGACTTACCGGGCGACTGGGAACAAACAGCTGTTAGAGTCAACGGCGTCTATAAAGACCCCCCCACCATCACAGTAACTGTGGAAGTCAATGAAGGTGAGAAACATTGCGTCCTTTACGGGAACAAAGAGATCCCGCCACCCCCTCCGGCAAAGCTGATCCTTGACAAGTTTAATGACACTAACGGTAACGGCATATATGACGCCGGTGACGTGAAGATTGTCGACTGGCGAATCGACGTAATGAATCCCCATGGAGGGACCACCACATATCTCACGCCGAGAGTCGTAGAAATTACTGAATTCGGCACCTACACAATAACTGAAGATTTACCGAGCGGATGGGAACAAACAGCTGTTGAAGTCAACGGCATCTACAAGGAGCCCCATACCTTAACGGTGGTTGTTGAAATCCATGCAGGTGAAACTCACAATGTCTTGTACGGAAACAGAAAGATTCCTGAGCCACGTCCAGCTAAACTAATCCTAGATAAATTCAATGATACCAACGGCAACGGTGTCTTCGACGAAGGTATAGACATAATGCTCACTGGCTGGCAGATAGACGTAAGAGATCCCGACGGCATAACCACCTCCTACTTCACGCCAGAAGTCGTGGACATCACTAATTTCGGGACCTACACTATCACTGAAACGTTGCCAGGCGACTGGGAGCAGACTGCTCTCCGTGTTAATGGAGTATACATAACCCCCACAGTTGAGACAACATTAGACATCAACGAGGGTGAAACCCGCGATGTGTTGTACGGAAACAAGGTACGTGCTCCTCCACCACCGCCTCCACCAATCGGCATCACCTTGCGTATTAGACCAATTTCAGTGTATGTCGGAAGCCTAGTTACCTTCTCGTGGGTCATTGAGTCTCCGCCAGAAGTTACCCCAGTCAGTGTTGAGTTGTACCTAAGGAATCCCGGTAGCGTCATAATACCGTTGCAAACATACACAAACTTCCCAACAGATTTCACTGGAAGCTACACATGGACAGCAACAACCCCACCAGGTCTCTGGAGAGTCTACGTAGACTACTACTACACCTATTTCGGGGTCGAATACCGCATGAGGGCATATGGAAGCTTCAACGTCCGCGCATCTGCTGGATGATGACAGGACCCAAATAATGAGTAGCGTCTAACATGAGGAAGAAAAGGGCGATTCAACTGATTTTCACCCTTTTCTTAGTAGCGACCATGATAGGCGCTGCAAACGGCGCCTTCTTAACCTACAAATCCTACCTCGAAATATACGGCACCATCCACCCCCTAGGCGAAGTAGAAATCGACATAAAACAACTACTCTCTATCGAAGGCCTCGAAGCCCGAGAAGACCACATCGGACAAATCCGCGCCTGGACATACAGCAACGACACAGAACTCATACTACAACTAGACGAAATAGCTCAAATCGACATGAACTTCAGGGAATTCACCATCAAAGTATGCCAACCCCTAGACATGATATTCATAATAGACATCACAGGCAGCATGCCCCAATTCATGCCCACAGTCAAACAAAACCTAACAAACATAGTAACCTTCCTCTCCCTTGCCCACAAGCCTCCCCTAAGATTCGGAGTCGTAGGATTCAAAGACCACCCCACCGAAACGGTGCAACTCTCTCTAACAGACAACTACGAAGCAGTAAAAGCATTCATAAACAGCCTAACCGCCGAAAGCGGCGCAGAAGACCCCCAAAGCCACTACCTCGGCTTGCAAGCAGCCCTCAACGACTTCAACACACACAGCCCACCAACCACCACCAAAGTCGTCATCTTCATCTCCGACGCCCAAGCCGGATACAACAACAACCCCTCCTTCACCGAAGCCAAAGAAAAAGCAGACAAAATGGCAGAACTAGGAATCACAATAGACTCAGTCCTATGCGGAAGCGACCAAGCCCCAGAAAACTGGCAGTTATTCTACTACGCCAACATCACAGGCGGGCAATACATCGGACCAGAAGGACAAAAACGCATATTCAGCGGCGTAACAGGCCACCCAACATGGAAAGTCATACTCACACCCAGAACACCCTTCGACTCCCTCCACCTAAGGCTCAACAGCTCACCCCCATGCCTACAAAAAGACTACTACACCTTCTACGTCTACCTATCCTTCTACGCAAACGCAATCCCCTGGCACGAAAACTTCCACTTCGAACTCATGGCAAACCTAGAAAAAGGGCAATCACAGTGACCACCCAACCCAAACAACGACTTCTGCCCCCTATTCACTACACACATCAAGATAAAGGAAATAGGAGCCCCCCATCGCCCCTAACACACGCTTAACCACAACAAAAGAAAACTTAATTAACCCTCCAAAGATGACTTCTCCTATGTACAAGTGGGTAACAGCAGGCATCGCCATAGGCTTCGGAATCGGACTATTCATCATCATCACACTAGTCGAAACATGGCTAGCACCCTTCGGCAACCCAATAACCCTGTCTCAGTACGGAACTGAAACAATATGGGACTGGGCCTCCCAAACCAACTTCTGGAAATTCATGGCAATCATATGGACAATCTCAGGAATCGCTAGCGTCTACCTTCTCTACCAAGGAACCGAAAAAACAAAACCTCCCCAAGAACCCTCAAAAAACACCCAAAAAACCTACACGGAAATCACAGAAGAACCAACACACCAAGGACTTAGCAGAACAACAGTAACCATGGTCTCCATGGAAGACCTACAAAAAATCGCAAACACCATAACAAAACCCATCCTCCACCAAAAACTACCATCCAAAACAACAGAAAAAGAACCCTCACACATATTTTATGTATTAGATGACTCAATACGATACCAATTCACAAAAACCCCACCCCCAAAAGCCCTTCCTTCAACAACAACTGCCATATCCCCCATAAATCCACCAACAGCACCACCACAAAAAACACACCTAATCATAAAACACAGATACAAACTCGCCTTAGGCTCCATAGCTCTCGGCATAATCTTCATCGCCATATATCTCGCAGGCTTTCTCCCATGGCTCCCGTCACCGATCCCCAGCATAAACTTGACACTACCAGCATTACCAGCACTACCTACCCTCCCAACAACATCCTCAAAAGAACTCACAATCACACTTGTAATCCTAGGCATGACAACAGCAATTGGAGTCACGACCATAATATACCGAAGAATGAAAAGAAAATAACCCAAACAACCTTCATATTCCACATTGTAGACAATGCATGCATTATACAATAAGTTTCTCAGGCTAAGATGAGAATACCAAAAGAATTATATGGTAATAAGAAGATATAGTTAAAACTAATATTCGCACACGCGAGTTCTGCATGGGAGAGAAAGGATGAATAGACGAAATCGAACACAGATCATTACTGACATCCTAACGGAGGCCATAAAGGGGGCAAGCAAGACCAGGATCATGTACAGGGCAAACCTCAATTTCCTAAGGTTCAAACGCTATTTTTCCGAGTTAGAGAGTAAAGAACTGATTGCAGTGCTCAGCAACCCTGGAAAAGGGATAGTGTATCGGACAACAGAGAAAGGAAAAGCCCTACTAGAGACACTGAAGAAGGCAGAACAAATCATGTCCTCATAAAGCTTTTGAAGTTTTAACCAATACACATCATATAACCTGTAAAGACACCGACACAGGAGTAAGCAAAGAAGAGCAATGAGCGCACGCATGATATGGCAGCTGCAATAGCCGCAAAGATTTCTATCGAAAAAGACAATGTCAAGGGCACTGTGAAATTGCGCGCGCAATCGACTATTTTTTGCATACATACGGGCATAGTTTTAATGCTATAGAATTTGGTCCCATGCTGGGAACCTAGAATCGGGTTTCATAGTGTCTTATATGCTTTTTCACTAGTAAGAAAAATCGAGATGAATAAAAGAAACAAGCAATTGTCGCCTAATTCGGTGTGTGAATCGGAAAAATCAGAAGATGGTTCCATTGCTGCCTCCAATTGCGAGGAATTTGTTAAGGAATTGAAAATGCAATGGAAGATGATGTGGCGTGACCGGGTCGATGATAAAGTGAAGGCTGAGAGCATTGCAAGCGAAGACTATTCTTTACTTTTCTTAGAGCGGGGTACAATCATCGTTGCTACCAGGAAATATAGACCTCCAGATTTCGTGGAGATTTTGGAGTATTATCGTGGTGTCCGTAATATCGAGAGAAGGGTTGATTATGTGAATCCTGTTGTTGGTGGATGGGCTAAATTCGTTAATGAAGTCTTGAAAAAGCAGCCACGTTTTACCAGAAGGAGGATGCAAGAACGTCCAGAATTTGGTGGTAAGGAGAATTCTGAGCAGCAAAAGAAAAAGGGTGGAAGGGGATGGGTGCATCGATTTTGACGAAAGACCGCACCAATGAGCGCTTCTCACTGCCACGGATGATGAGTTCTAACGTTCATTAAACAGAATTCCAGCGGCTCTCAATGCGCATGCGTGCGCATACATGCATACTTTTTTTAGAAAATGTCATATGTATAGAGGAATATTCTATACGAGTAGTTCTACTAATATTATATACGAAGGCATTCTATAATAAAATTCGTTATAGGTATTCTATAATAGTATTCCTTTCATTTGGTGCCGAGATTGGATGGTACAATTCGCCGTCGCCAAAGACCTTTTCCTCGAAGTCGTATGGACATTATGGCTAGTATTTTGAAGGAAACGAGGAGACCTTCGCGGAAAACCAGGATAATGTACAGGTCCAATCTCAGTTTTAGGCAGCTTAAGGTTTATTTGAAACTGTTAGTTGAAGAGGGTTTTCTGGAGGCAATTCCAATAGAGGAGGGCAAAACAGTTGCAGAGGGATTCCAAACTACTGATAAGGGGCGATCTTTTCTTAGGGCATACGACGATTTGAGAAAAAAATTTCCTCGCTCACGCAGATGTTAAGTTGACTCTTCTATTTCTACTTGTTTAATTTCCTCTAGAAACTCATGGATTCTAGGGTTAATTCTTGCTTTTCGATTATTGGTATCTACTGTGGCAAAGCCGTGTTCTGCTAAGAAGTCTAATAGAGCCTTGATTTCTGATTCAGATGTCTTGGCTTCACTGGCGATTTCTTCCAGATCGCACCAATCGTTCTTTTCATTAAGTAGTTCTAGGATTAGGTCGAGCATACTCACTCTACCTATCTCCTTTGTTCATGCGCCCTCATATCTTAGGCTTTGGAATATTAATGGTTTATGAGTGGGCGTTTCATAAAATTAAGGGAAATCTTACAGAAAATGGCGCACGTAAATATAGAACTTCTTTTCGATCTTCTACCTTTGCTATAGAACAAATGATTAAAAGATATAGAACCTCTTCACAGAACCTCTTTTCTGACTGTTTAAAAAGGCAACTGAATATATCTTGTCCGAAAGAGAGACGTGAAGTTACTTCTGAGTTCTCGTCCGCTTCCGATCAGGGAGGGATTTGAGAGGGTTTTTTCTGTTTGGTGTGTCTTTGTTGGTAGGTTAGGATGGGTCAGTACCGTAAGAGATTGCAGATCATCGCTGATATTCTTTCAGTTGTTAAAGGCGGAGCTAGGAAAACTCGGATTATGTATCAAGCTAATTTGAGTTACAAGCTCTTAATCCTTTATCTGAGATTTGTGAGGGAAGCTGGTTTAGTGTCCACTCAGGGTAAAGGTAGCTATGCGCTTACGCAGAAGGGATATGAGTTTCTTGAAAGGTACAAGCGATATTCGGAACGTTATGAACAAGTTGATGAGGAGCTTAAGAAAATTCAGAAAGAGAAAGGGTTGCTGGAAGCGACGTACATTCCAGACGCAGTAAATTACGATGGGAATAATCTTTCAGGGGAGCGAAACAAAAAAAATCGAAGATAGGATGCGAGAAGCAAACTCTTAGGGTGACCGAATTGCTTAGGTTAAGGGTTTTTGCCAACTTATTCCTCCTTTTGTCATTTTGCATACTAGTATCTTCTGCTTTTGGGGTGGAAGGTAATGAGGCATGGACCGCGATTGACACGGCGGATTCTGCTGTGGCTTCAGCTTACCAGGCTGTTTTAGAGGCTGAAGAGGCTGGAGCCAATGTCTCGGGTCTTCTGAAGGAGTTGAATTTCGGTGCAGAGGCTCTGGCCAAAGCGAATACGCTTTACAGGATTGAGAATTTTGACGAGGCGGTTTATTTTGCTGATTTAGGTTATGATTCGATTGTGGAAGTAATGGCTGAAGCTGATGGGCTGAGAAATTTGGCGGTGGCTGAGAGAAAACAAAGATTGCTTCTCACTTCTTTGGCATCGGCTTTTGAGGTTGGCTTTGTTGTTCTCTGTGGGTTTTTTGGTTGGCGTCAGTTCAAGAAGCGGTATTTTCGGGGGGTTTTGAAGATGAAACCTGAGGTTGTGAGCAATGAATCTTGAAGATTACCAAACAGTTTTTGCGGTGACGATTTTAGGTTTGGCTTTGGTTGCTGCTTCTCCAACGATTAGCCTTTATTTTCCTTCTGGTGGGGAGAGGTTTTCTGAGCTTTGGATTTTGGGGTCTGGTCATATGGCTGAGGATTACCCTTTCAATGTAGTTGTTGGCGAAGAGTATAGGGTTATTGTTGGAGTTGGCTGTCATATGGATGAGTCCACGTACTACATGATTTGTGTGAAGTTTCGGAATCAGACTCAGCCTTTGCCTAATGCTTCCGCGTCATTGTCAAGTTCGTTGACGCCATTGTATGAGTTTCAGGCTTTCGTTGAAGATGGGGAAGTTTGGGAGGAGCAAGTAGACTTTACGATATTGGATGTTTCAATTGGAACCGATTCTACCTTTGTTGGTCATTTGTCTGTAAATGATGTTGTTTTTGAGGTGAACAGCACAGCCACTTGGGATTCCAAGTATGAAGGCTTCTTTTATCAGATTTTCTTTGAATTGTGGAAGTACGACAACGTAGTGAGTAAAATTCAGTATCACAATAGATTTGTTGGTTTATGGTTGAACATGACTGTTTAGATCAGTTCTTTAGCTGCTAACGTTTGTGTTTCACTTTTTAGTTGGTCTCTGCGTAGGTGGCTGAACATAAGCTGTGATTGGAGCGGTGTAGTTACTTGAATTTGGGCAATCGAACGCAATCAAACTCCATATTACACGCAATGTTGGGGTAAATTGAGAACACATTGGGTGCATTTGGGGACCGTGCACATGGCTCACGTGTTTTAGTCTAGACAATGGTTTGTTTTGGTATAGAACAATAGCCTCTAATGTTTCACAAGTTATTTTGATGCGTAATTGTGATAGTTACGAATTGTAGGTAGCGTCTAGCATCTTTGAAGGAGTACTGGTGATCGCGGTGGAGAATAAGGGTTCGATCCCGTTGACTGTGATAATTGCGGCTTTGAATGAGGAAGAGGGGATTGCACCCACAATTGAAGAATTGAAGACGACGCTGGAGGATCCGACTTGTCTTGTTGTCGACGGCAACAGCGTGGATCGAACTGCTGGGATTGCTGTGGAAATGGGGGCGCAGGTTTTTGTTCAGGAAGGATCAGGTAAAGGACAGGCGATGGGGCAGGCGATCAGGTATGTTGATTCTGATACGCGTTATGTGGTGTTTATTGACGCTGACTTCACTTATCCGGCGGAGTATATCCCAGATATGGTTCGGATTTTGGAAGAAAACCCTGATGTGGGTATGGTTATCGGGAACAGGTTTAATCATCATTTTGAGCTAAGGTCAATGACAAGTCCTTTCTTTGTTGGGAACAGGTTTCTGGCAGTGACACAGCGCCTGCTTAACGGTGTTGACCTTAAGGATCCTCTAACTGGATTGCGGGTTGTACGTTGGAGGGTTTTGAAGGATTGGAAGCCTAAGTCGAAGGGATTTGACGTTGAGGCAGAACTAAATCACTTGATTGAAAGGAAAGGATACAAGATAGTAGAAGTTCCAATTTGTTATAGAGATAGGCTTGGAGAAAAGAAACTGAAACTGTGGCATGGGTTCATGATCCTAAGAAGAATAATGCTCGAGAGCCTTAATTCGTGATGAGGTTCTGAACCCGCGTACGCAAAATCTCCATTCATACCTGTTACGCGCGCGCAGCATGCAAGCTGCAAGCTGTATGAAAGTTTTGAGCAAATTCTCGTAGGGGTATACCATTGCTTAGGGTTGGAGTGATTGGTTTAGGAAGAATGGGGAAGCTTCACTTCCTAAATGCTTTACGTATAAAGAATGTAAAAGCAGTTGCTGTTGCAGATAAGAGTAAGGCGAATCGCAAAGTAGCGGAAAAATATCATGTTAAGACATATAATGATTATACGAAATTAATTGATTCTGAAGAGTTAGACGCGGTTATAATTTCGTTGCCGAATTTTCTCAAGAGGGAGAGTGTCTTCTACACATCTGAGAAGGATTTGGATATTTTTGTTGATAAGCCGCTTGCTAGAAACGTGGCAGAGGCAGAAAAAATCATTCGAAAGGTTAAAGCCGAAAACGTAAGGTTGATGGTAGGGGTCAACTATCGATATTTTGATAGTATACAAAAACTAAAGAACATATTCGATGAGGGAAGAGTTGGTGACGTTGTTATTGCCACGTCAGAATTGATTATGGATGGGCCCTTCTCTCACTCGCTCGTGCCAAAGCCTGTTCCTGAATGGTGGTTGGATAAAGTAAAGGCGGGGGGAGGCGCGCTATTAGACTTGGGGTATCATTTGATAGACATTTTCAACTGGATGTTCGGGGATTTAGAGATAGAATTCTCAACTATAGGCTATAGATTCGGCTTGTCGATAGAGGACAGTGCAACGGTCGTTCTGAGATCTCGTAAAACGGAGGCAAGATGCGTTATAAATGCAGGGTGGTTTTCTAAAACCATTTTTCCAAACTTCAACTTCAGAGTGAATCTGCATGGAACAGTTGGTTACGCCTCTACAGATAAGTTTGCTCCTAGGAATCTTTATTTTCACGCAATGAAGGAGGGAGTTTCAAATCTGTTTAAGCGGGTTACTGGAAGAAAAGTCCACCATTTGTCTTATACCTATTATTACGCTTCCTTTGCTGAAATTTTAGGCTACTTCTTTGAAGCGTTAGAGAAAGATACGCCGAATCCCTTCTCTTTGCAGGAGCAATTAGAGGTTCTCGGAACAATTGAGAACATTTACTCTCAAAATGGGGTGACATAAGTGACTCAAGTGGTGTTGACAAAAAAAAATGGTTATACGGAAAAAGAAATAAACGAAACTGTTTGGGAATCTCTAGATTTATTGGATTACGATTATGATGGAGAGGTAAGTTCAGTTGTAATAAAGCCTAATCTGTGCTATTATTGGGATTACTCAACTGGAGAGACAACAGATCCGAGAGTCGTTTCAGCGGTAATCGATTGGGTTAGACAAAACATGGGAGATGTTCGTATTCATGTTGCAGAGGCTGATGCTTCTGCAATGAGAACGAAGTATGCGTTCAAAATACTCGGGTATGACAGAGTGAGCCAACAGAAAAATGTACGATTGGTCAATCTTAGTGAAGGAGAAATTGTCAATCAGGAAGTCGTTGTTGCAGGCGAAAAATTTGTTTTGCCGCTTAACAGAATACTTTTGGATGCAGGCTTCATAATCAACGTGCCAAAGCTGAAATATCATAGGGTTATGGGCATGACTTGTGCCTTAAAGAACATGTTTGGGGCTATTGCAACTCCTAGAAAATATGTTTACCATGATAAGCTTGCTCGGGTTATAGTAGGCGTGAACAAGATAGTAAGATCAAACATGGTACTCATAGATGGTATAATTGTTGTTGGGAAAACACCGAAGAAAACTGGGGTGATAATTTCGGCTGAGGATGCTTTGGCAGCCGACTTTGTAGCGGCAAGGGCGATGGGCTACAACCCTTCTAGGATTGCGTACTTGAAACTTGCAGTGAAGGAAAAAATGGGAAGCGTTGACAACTTAAATCTTGTCGAGAACCCGGTAAGATTGGAAGATATAGAGAGAGAATTCCCGAAACAGAATTATCTCTTGCGAAAAATATCGTGGAAGCTGCAACTGAAAATGTTGAGAACATACGCAAAGATATCTGGAGACATCATTCCACCAACGCTAGAGTAATGCATGCAAAGGCTGATTGCTAATACAGGTTTACCTGCACATTCACATATTTTGAGGAGGCGATCAAGAATATGAAAATATCAATAATTGGAGCTGGTGTCGTTGGTAAGGCAACTGGCATTGGGGTTCATATGCAAGGTAATGATGTACTATTTTTTGACATTGATAAGAAAAAGTTAAAGGCTTTGAAGATGAGGGGCTACAGTGTTACCGAAGACTCCTCAAATGCAGCGTACGCGGATGTCCTCTTCATTTGCGTTCCAACGCCTACCGTTAATAAGCATATGGATTTCAGTTATGTGAAGGCTGCGACGATTAGTATTGCACAAGCTTTGGGTGAGGTGAGGAAATATCGTGTTATTGCTGTCCGGAGTACTGTTTTGCCATCGACAACACGCTGTAGGGTTATACCGCTTTTGGAGCAGTATTCTAAAATGAAGGCAGGGGAGGATTTCGGCGTTTGTATGAACCCTGAATTTGCGAGGCAGAAACGTGCATTACACGAATTTTTGAACCCATACAGAATAGTGATAGGTGAATTAGACAAGCGATCGGGTGATCTATTGGAAAGCCTGTATAGTTCTTTTAAGACATCAATCTTTAGAACAGACTTAGATTCTGCTGAAATGATTAAGTATGTTGCAAATCTTTTTCTCTCTACAAAGATCTCTTTTTTCAATGAGATTGACATTATTTGTCGGGAACTGGGGTTAAATGCCGATTTTATGAGTGAGGTCGCGTCCTTAGACCCAAGGATTGGCAAGTATGGTATTTATGGAGGGCGACCCTTTGAGGGGAGTTGTTTACCTAAAGATTTGGAGGCTTTTATAAATTATGTCAGGAATAAGAAGATTAACCCAAAGTTGTTGGAAGCGGTCCTTGACATAAACAATAAGATAGCGTCATGTGGGTCTAAGCAAAAGAAAGGTTCGAATCAACTGTAAGAATTTGGTTATTTCTACTTGAGGTATGTGAATTTTGTTGATATTGATTGCCTTTGGCTTGATCTCGCTTTCCTTCGTTTTCTTGACTTATCTGCTATATTTTGCTTTAATTTATGGTGCTAGAGATAGAATTTCGAAATATTTAGAAAGACTTAGACAAGTTCAAACATTTGATTCAAGTTCTCTGCCCAATGTCTCTATCATTATACCAACTTTTGAAGAGGCAAAGGTAATTCACAGGAGAATGAAGAATATCGCCGATCTTGATTATCCTCTTGGCAAGATGGAGGCGATTGTGATCGATGATGCTTCAAGAGATGGAACTGCTAAGATCGCTGAAGATTCATTGGTCGAGTTAGGGCTTAATGGAAGAGTTTTAAGAAATGTGGTTCGAATCGGTTTGAATGCGTCGCTCAACATCGCAATGGAAGACGCTCGAAATGAAATTATCTGCATTACGGATGCTGACGTACTATTTGAGAAGGGCGCATTACGGACAGCGGTTTGTGTTTTAGAGGGCCTAGAAGGAGTCGGAGGTCTCACTGGAAATATCGTTCCTTTCTTTGACAGGAATAGTTTGATAACGGGTTTGGAAAGGAGTTATCGTGAATTCTCTAATCGATCCATGTTGGGGGAAAGTTTTCTTCATTCTGCTTTTCCGGGAAGCGGAGTGTTAATAGTTTTTAAGAGGTCAGCGCTTTCCTATTTTATTCCACCAGATTATGGAAGTACCGATGCGAACTTGGTGATGAGCATTGTGAAAGGTGGACATAGGTTTCTTTACGTTCCGGATGCTGATGTCTATGAGTCTGTGCCTGAAACTATTGGGCAGCATAGATTGCAGAAGGTTCGTAGGGCAAAGCGTCTGATCCAAGTTTTCTTGGGGAATATAGATGTATTGTTCAATAGAAAATATGGAAAATTCGGATCGACTATTTATCCCTTGAAGTTTTCGATGCATGTTCTTTGTCCGATCTTGATGCTTCTTGGTTTCATATCAATTGTTCTTTTCATTTTCTTATCTGGAAATGCCTTGCTTTTATATCTATGTGCGTTTTCTGCTTTGTTCTTAGTGGCCGCATACGTTTTTTCAGATAAGTTACAAAATTTCTTATCTAGTTTTCTTTTGCATCAGTCTTATCTGTTGTTAGGTTTGCTTTTTGTACCTAAGAAAAGCCATGTGTGGAAAAAAATCGAAAGAAAATAAAACGCGTTGAAAATACTTTGCGTGTGCAATTTTGTGGATTAGGTTATGAAAGTAGCGTATGTCTGTCACAGATATTACCCCTATATCGGTGGTGTGCAAACTCGTGTAAAAGAAATTAGCGAGAATTTGGTGAACAAGGGTTATGAAGTGAAAGTGTTGACAACTGATCCTTCGAAAAACCTATTGACGATAGAGTTGGTTGGTGGTGTTGTCGTTAAGCGATTCAAGTGTTGGGCGCCGAATGATGCTTATTATTTCTCTAGAGGGTTGAAGAAGTATTTGGAGAAAAATTCGAATAACTACGATGTTGTGCATGCTCATGGGTATTCCGCCTTTCCTGCACTTTATGCTGCACAAACTAAGAAAATGAATAGACTGATTTTTACGCCTCATTATCATGAGAAGGGGCATACCCTATTTAGGAATCTACTTCATGTTCCATATAAGTTCGTGGCGAAGAAGATTTTTAAAAAATCTGAGAGGATTGTTTGCGTTTCGAATTATGAAAAAAGTTTGATTATGAATAAGTTTGAAATTTGTGAGGAGAAGATCGCAGTCATCCCGAACGGAGTCAATTTAGAAGAATTTAGAGGTTTAGAGAAGAGAAAAGGGGATCGGAAAGTTATACTGTACGTTGGTAGACTGGAAGGGTATAAAGGTGTGCACTATCTAATCAAGGTTCTATCGAAATTGGACGACGAGATAGTTTTGGAGATCGTTGGTAAAGGCCTGTTCAAGGATAATCTGGTTAAGCTTACAAAAAGGTTAGGTGTGGAGAGAAGAGTTGAATTTTACCAAGATATGCCTAGGAATAATCTTTTGCAAAAGTATGTTGATGCGGATTTATTTGTACTATTGTCAAAATATGAAGCTTATTCAATAAGTGTCGCAGAAGCCTTAGCTTCCAAGACTCCCTGCATTGTGGCAAATACCTCAGCATTAAAAGAATGGGTTGACGATGAGTGCTGCTTTGGAGTTGATTACCCGATAAACATTGACAAATTGGCGGACGTAATAAACAAAGTTATTGGAAAAGAGGTGAAAACAGTAGAGCTATGGAGCTGGGAGAAGGTTGCAAAAGAACTGGAGAGAATTTACAAACAAGATGCATGCATGTGGCAACGTTGAGTATATCAATTTGCCAATCTGGCACTGCTAAAGGCGACAAGGTTCACCATTCATTCTGATCGCTTTTCTGCATTGCATGGATGAATTCCTCGCGAGTTGCAAACGACTTAGGTGGAGTGTTGCTTGTGTAAGAACAGAAGCGTTATCTTAGTAGCGTTGGAAGCAATTCTAATAATCGTCGCTGGGTATTCACTCTGGTATAGGATCTTTCTTCCAACAACCTATTTCTTCGTAGCCTTTGCAATTGCAGCACTAATAGTGCTTCAAATGTTGAGAAAAGGCAACCACTACAAATTCATAGCTTTCCAAATAGCCTTTCTCCTTCTATTCATGAACAATGTGTATTATCTTGCGACAAACTATCATATTATCCCTTTTGATGATGGAAATTGGGATTACGGAGTTACGAAAACGTTCATTCAAGAAAGCAATATTTTCACTATTAGTGAACAAAACGTTGCAACAAGAAACCTTGCATGGTATTCTGGATGGCCGCTCCTGCACTCTCTTGTCATTTCCATTTCACAAATATCTGGAATAAACACATTTCATCTTTTTCTGGTTCTTCCATCGCTTATCAGTATGACTTCGCTCCTATTTGTTTACTTGGTTGTCGAAAAAGTTCGGGCATCAATGAAACTGGATACCATGGTTACTCCATTTACATTGTTGATATACGTATGTTCGGCTGAGGCTAAATTTTGGCCGATCCAGCTTGTACGTCAAAATCTTGGACTAATGATATTCGTCATGTTAATATACACCCTTTATCTATCGAGAATCAACGCTACTTATGCACGCAGATACAAAGCATTAACTCTATTTTTGGCGGTATCGCTAGTAGTTACACACCACTTCACATCTTTCATGACAGTCTCATACCTTCTCCTGTTTTTTGGCATATTGACAGTTGGTAAACACATTGGTAGAACCAAAACATGGGCAAGACTATTTTGGAAACACCCATCTCCTACCATGGCAACTTTGGCCATTGCGTTTTTAATGTCTAGTTTTCTAATTCTTTGGTGGGATCACTTCGGAATGATTATTTGGCCTCGCATAAGTTCTAGTCTAACCCGATTGCGAGGAGTATTATTGGGCACCATAGTGTTTGAATACACCCGTCCACCTGCATACTATCCTGAGCCCCTCACTCCAATGTGGGCGACCTCTCTACTTGTGCTACGTGATATATTAATATATGTTTCAGCATTTCTCGGTCTATTTCTCATCTGGTCCAGAAAAAGAAAAAATCATCACGAATTCTTTGTCATATATTCTGTATTGGCTTTCGGTTTGTTGTTGATAATTGACAACTTTGCACTAAGAGTCGAATCATTTAGAATATTTGGGTTAACTTTGCCTTTTGTCAGCCTGCTCGGGGCAACTTTTTACATGCATCATAGTAACAACAAGAAAATTGTTTGGAGAACTCTGTTTACAACAAGTTTTGTAACAGTTCTCGTCTTTTCATCATTCATAGGATTATGGGGGCACAGTTTCGCGCCTATACATCTTTATGATTCTTCAGTAAACGCCGTTGAAGTTGGAGAAAGAAACACTGATTTCATGAGGGTTAATAACTTTTTCAGCCAAAGAATACCGATCAATAGTCTTCAAGCAATATGGACAGATGATTACGGCCCTTTGGTCCTACTTCTGCAACCTATCAATTATCCCAAAATAATCAAACTGAGCCCCGAATACACTCAGCGAAGTTTACTTGCAAATGAACTAATATGCGCATTCAAAGACCTTTATCTATATTCTTATTATGCTCGAGAATACTCGCTAATCGGCAGTCGACAAGAAGCGAACAGAGCTAGATGCGAACTTTATGAATACCTCGACAACGGATATAACCGAATTTACGATGACGGAAAATATAAGTTTTGGTTAAGCTAGATAGGTTGGTTTTTCTACTGAAGCACGCGCAGAGTTATTGAAGATATAACTGACTTGATTCCTGTCGGCGACGTACATCCAGGATTTGGAGTGACCGAGTTGTCATTATGTGACACAGAGAAGAGCACCCTAAGAGCTTTTTGGGAGAAAACAGCTGAAAAATTTGGAAGGAATGGGTATAAGGCTGTATGTACTCCTACATCGGCTGGGTTAGTTAATTGGTATGTAAATACTCTTCAAAGTACTGCCCTAAGCTCAGTCTTGGACAACTGTAGAGGTTTGACAGTGCTTGATGTAGGGTGTGGTGTAGGCCGCTGGGCTTTAAAGTTGGGGCAGATTGGTGCAAACACCATAGGGATAGACATATCAAGAAAAATGCTAAAAGAAGCTAAGGGACGGTTATGCTTAAAGGGCTACCACGAGGCAGAATTAATCGTTGCTAGTGTGACAAACCTACCATTCAAGGAATCATGTTTTGATGTTTGTTTAAGCGTTACGGTTCTTCAGCATGTTGTAGAGGAGGTAGACTTAAAGACAAGTATTGTAGAACTGGTGAGGGTTGCCAAAAAGGGTGGAAGATTATTGCTTTTGGAAGCTTCTCCACAGGAGCCGAAACCCACATTTCGAGATTTTCCTACAGCCTTCAGAGCAACTAATGAGTGGTTGGCGTTGCTCTTAAACCCCAACACAAAGCTAGAACAATTGAGGGGTGTTGATTTATCACTTCTAAAGCGACCGTTGGATAAACTAATGGAAAAACTCGGAAAAGATGATAATTATTACAGACGACAGCTGTTTGAAGAAAAGCATACATTATCGGTAAGATTGAAGCTTATTAAGGTACTTTATTATATGATTATGAATGTTGCGGTTATCCTTTCATTGCCTTTAGATTTAATCCTTCGCAATTTTTTCCAGCCGTCATGTTCTCACAAGTTATTTGTTTTGAGAAAAAACCAGTAGTGAACTGGTAAAGCACCAGTGTGCGCTTAGCCCAATCGCCACAACCACCCTGTCCCAAACAAGGTTAAACCGACAAAGCCATAGGCTCGGTCAACTTTGTAGAGTACATCCAAGTTTGAGGACCTCGTTGTTACTGAATGGACTGAATAGTGGTAGGTGATCAGTTGGAAAAAGAATTTGACTATGGTGAAAGGTATTGGAAGGATACAATTAAGATAAGTCAACCCCTTTTCAGAGAGGGAACTTCATATATGCTCAAAACTAAGTTTTGGGTCAAATATATTAAGAAATTGAAGGAAAAAGGAAGGTTACTAGACGCGGGTTGTGGTAAGGGCTTCTTTCTAAAAGAGGCAGAAAAACATTATTCAACATGGGGGGTGGATATTGATAATTTCAATGTGCTACAATCAAGATACGCTACAAAGAACTCTAGTATATTATTAGCTGATATAAGTGATCTCTCATGCTTTAACAATGAATTCTTTGATATCGTAACTGCATTTAATGTTTTGGAACATGTTCAAAATCCGTCAAAGGCGCTTGATGAGATAAAGAGAGTCCTCAGAAATGGAGGGCTTCTTGTGATTACCACTCCAAATCTAAATTCGATTGGAAGAAAGTTGAAGGGAAGCAAATGGTATGGGACAGCGGACCCCACTCATATTTCATTAAAAAAAGAAGAAGATTGGTTGAATTTACTAAAACGCAAAAGATTCCAAATAATTGTTCTGTTTTATTCAGGATTTTGGAATACTCCTTATTTTAGATTTATTCCATCAATCCTACAACATCTGCTAATTAGAGTTCCTTCCGTGATCTTATTCCATCTGGGTCTTAGATTTCCTAAAATTGGGGAGACGCTATATATAGTATCATATAAACGGACACTAAAGGATTAAGATTTGTGACCTTGTAACAGGTAGTTTTTAACACCGTAGTAAGCGGGTTTTGGTCGGGGTTCGATTGTGTATCCTCTAACTATTCCCATGCCAACCGAAACGTTTGGTGGGTCACTCCATCTATAAATATACAACCGTTTACACCAAGCCCAGTTATTCTCAGCGTATTCCAAGGCTCTTATTATGTATTCTGCTTGTAAGTCTGTCCCTACGTAATCTCCAGGATCCTTTGGATCATCACTCCATCCAAACTCGATTACCCAATACTCCTTAGCTCCATCCCCGTTAGCCGCCATTGTTTCATATACCCATTCGGCTTGCCAAAAGGCATTTCCATCTGGGTCAGTGTTGGGTGGTAACGGGTCAGTTGCTTTACTGAACGTTTCTGTGCAAACTATATCCATATAGGGCCCAGCACCTTCGTTATACATTCTTTGCAGGAATTCTATGTTGGGATAGTGCAGATATGGAGCAACTATCACTGCCTCAGGTGCATTGGTTTTTACGTGTTCATACATGAATTTTAATCTTCTAACTGCCTCTGGAACCATTAAATTATAATCACGAGTACCACTCCATAAATCCCTTTTATCAATCTCCCAAATGCCAACCCAATATTTGATTTTATCCGTGTATCTAGTAACAAGATCATTGATGAAGCCCCCCCAAGGAGTGAGGTTGAATCCAACGGCGTATGTTCCCATACCATAGAGATCATTCAATGAACCTATTAAAGCTACAATCTCTATATCATTATTGGTTAGCACATCAATTTTACTGTCGTAATCACTGTAATTGTAAACTCGGACAGATTTCTCGATAAGATCCCATCTGAAACCAAGTATTATGTTCTTTATCCCTGCCCCCTTCATGAGGTCTAGGTCCAGTGAGGGTTCTCTCCACTCTAAAGCGTAGTTAACCCCAAACACTGATGTCGGATAGGAAATTATTCCATAGGATTGAATAATGTGAGAACCTTGCAAACCTAATGCTAGCGTGGCCAAACAACTAATCATGAAAAGTGTTGTAAGCAGATAAGTCTTTGTTCTCAATTGTCTCTCTGACATCCACCGTTTACTTCTAGGGGTTTGGCTTCAACCGTAACGCACGCGCGCAAATCCCCATAATCCTCCACTCCATCCCCAACAACCACCAAAGCCTTCAACCTCACCATGAACCAACAACTCGAACTCTACAATTACCCTACAGCTTGCAGGTTCATATTACTAATCTATATTACGTCTTACGATTTAATAAACCTTATCATCGACGTGCACAACACGAATGCACAACACGAATACACACAATGCCTACATGTGACTTGAACAGGCAGGCTTGCGACGTACATAATGGCGTAAATGTACTCCGCTTAAACCACACAGGTCATGTCACCGCAGTTCACTGGTCAAACTGATGCCTACATGCATAGGATTTAACGCGACTTACAGAAGACAAAATATTGTCTGAAAGAAGAGAACCTAAAATGAAGACCTTCCATCTCCCCCTTCCCCACAACCGAATAACAACTACAGTAAAAGCCGGAGCTATATTTCTTACGGTTCTAGCATTCTACTGGCAAGACCTAACCATTGTAGCAAATGAAGCTATTCAAAGCGAATTCATGACCCACATATTAGCCATACCCTTCCTGTTTGCATATCTCCTATACCACAAAAGACAAATGTTGAAAGCAGTGATACCATTCAAAAACGCCAAAACTACACCTAACAGAACCATCTTTTCCAGCGTAACCATCGGTGCCATACTCTGCCTATTAGCCGTCGTAGTTTACTGGTACGGCTCTTACACGTTCATCCCCCTCGAATATCACATGGTGTCCCTCATCATCTTCATCGTTGGATGCGTAATGTTAATGTTTAACAAATTCACTCTTCGCGTTCTGGCCTTCCCAGTAGCTTTCCTTATCTTCCTTGTGCCGCCTCCCCTCGAAATCATCTACGCCTTAGGCTCAACCATGTCCACAATAAGTTCAGAATCGGCTCACACGATTCTAAAAGGCGTAGGCTTACCAGTAACCCTAATGGAAGAATACCAGACACCCGTAATCATCCTTGAAAAACCCAACCGTCCGCCCCTCACATTCGCAGTAGACATAGCATGCTCAGGCATATACTCCCTCATAGGCTTCCTCATATTCTCCATATTCATCGCATACATCTCAAAAGGCCGCGCTTGGAAGAAAGTCGCAACATTTCTCATTGGCTTCCCACTCATCTACGCCCTCAACATCGTCAGAATAACCATAATCGTCCTCATAGGCAACCAATACGGAATAGAACTAGCCATGCAAGCATTCCACCTACTCGGAGGCTGGGTCCTCATCTTTCTAGGAACCCTTCTCCTCTTAACCATCTCCGAAAAAATACTAAAAACCACAATATTCACCCTAAAAACCAAAACAGAACCATGCCCCACATGTACTTCCCATAAACATCAAAACCAAAGTTTCTGCGTTGCTTGCGGAACCCTCTTAAAAACCCCTAAAATAAGACTACACAAACAAGACTTCGCAAAAATAGCTGCCCTTTTCGCAACCGTAGTTCTTCTCTTGTATATTCAAGTACCCGTCTTCGCGTTGACAGAGGAACCAGTAGAAGTTATTTTACAAACACCAGCTGGACAACAAGTAACAACGGCGATACTTCCAAAAATGCCGGGATACACTTCTCGATTCGTCTATCGAGACACAACATTTGAGCGGATAGCCAAGCAAGACGCTTCACTAACATACGCCTACACTTCAATTTCCAATAATCCGAAAGAAACAATCTGGGTGACAATAGAAATAGCCAAATCCAAATTCAATGTTCACCGTTGGGAGGTATGCCTGATAGACTGGCCAATTAGTCAAGGAAGTAAACCCAAAGTCACACAGTTAGACCTCAGAGATGTTGAACTCTTGGATAACCCACCCATAATCGCACGTTACTTCGCATTTCAAGACATAAAATCCAACGTAGCCCAAGTCGTCCTGTACTGGTTCGAAAGCGCCCTATTCCAAACAAACTCAACCTCCCAACAAGAGTACGTAAAAATAACCGTCATCGTCTTCCCAGAAAGCCCAGAAAACATTCAAGAAATCGAGGACCAAATGTTGCCCTTCGCCAAGGCTATAGTTAACCACTGGCAACCAATCAAAACATGGTCCCAAATAGCCCTAGCCCTCTCCCAAAACGGACCCACTCTCATAGCCATAACCACCCTAACACTCACAACCATAATCACAGCCTGGGTCATACAACAACAAATGCAGAAAAGAACAAACAAAAAAGCCTTCCAAAAACTCCCAGAAAAAGACAAAAAAATCCTCCAAACCATCAAAGAAGCAATCCAAAACCACAAAGGAACAACACAAGAAATAAAGTCTGCCTACGAAAAACTCGCGGGAGAAAAAATAGATTTCGACGAACTTCATGAAAGACTCACCAATATAGAGGAAGTCAACCTAATAAAACAGACAATAACAAACGAAAGCGATCAACCAATCCTCAAATGGAAAACAAACATCTCACTCCACTGACATCAATTGCTGAAAGCTATTAAACATGAAAGAGGTGTGTGCATTAAGCCTTACATTGCTTACTTGTGCATTGTGGCAACTTGTTGCTGCTCTACATGCGCAAAATATGCATGGAACGCTTCAAACATGTGCGCACACACAGTTTTTGTCTTATAGAACAAACGCTTGTGATTTCCATATCACTTTATATTAAACCATGGAAGAATCAAAAGATGTCAAAAAGGAAAAAAACAGGTGTATAACGTGTTTAATAAGAAAAAAGTATCAACAATGCTAATGCTGTCAATTCTGGCGCTGTCAATAATACCATTATTCGCGATTCCTGTCATCGCAGAACCAGTCCCAAAACCAGGCATAGTTGATTGGGTTGCAGGAGGCGAAGCTGTCCACAATTCTCTCGCATGTGATCCAGAGTGGCTGAAAGTATGGACGGTCACTCACGTAGATCATGATACATGGATACACGTGCTTGGCAAGGATACATATGATCAAGATGTAGAAGCTAAAGTTCTCATTCCAGCAAGCACTGGAATTCAACAGAAATTTCCATTGATTGACATACACAGCGGATTGCCTGTTACCTTCGCAAAGATAACTGGTGTATTTCAGCAAGGAGGAACACATTGCAATATCTTCCAGGTTCACACATTGCCGGAGCCTGAGCAAGATTATCTAGGATTGTATCACACAGCAACCGGATATGAGCCTAACATTGATAACGCAACTGGGTATCCTGTAGAACCATCCAATCCAGATCCATTGAAGATCGTGATCAACTGGGATGATGACGGTGACGGAATACTTGAGGAGGATGAAGTCGGCTACCCTCTAGTTGATTCTACCATTACCATCAAAGGTTTAGATCAATACGGCAATATACTGGAACACACTGTAACGATTCCAGCAGGTCCTTGGCCAGCTGGCACTTGGTTCGTTCCCGTCGACATTACATGCCATACTTGGTCCACCGTGTGCACTGTAATGGGCGGTCTAAGTGGTATAAGCTACTACATCTTCACTCACCCTAAAGGTCAAAGGCCTATATTCGAGTATAAGCTAGCAGTAGACCGCATAGAAGTAACTGCGGATCCAAAGAACATCTTAGCTGATGGTAATAGCACATCTGAGATTACCATAACCCTATTGGATCAAGATGGTCATGAAATACACTGGACACCTAATGCCGATCCCGTAGAAGTAAACGTGGCAGCCACTGGAGGAAAAGTCGTGCCTTCGCTGGGCATTGAAATACCTGGATGCAGTACACACGCACATACGAATTTAACATCGGATACAAATGCGAGAATAGTCAGGGTGACTGCACTTGCAATAGTTCCAGAATCACCTGGGCATGCAGCAACGCAAAAGTTTGGAGAAGACAAAGTATGCTTCGATGGAATTAACTCAGTTCCATACAAGAAAAATTTTGACATAATCGACATTGGAGGAACAGGAACTGGAAAACACTACGCAGTATTCAAAAAACTGGAGAAAGGATGCAACCTAATCTCCATACCAGTGATACCTGACGAAACACTGAACTGGACTGATCTGCCATGTGCAAGTCAAAGCCTAATAAGCGTAGCCACATACATAGCACCTTTCTGTCCTAACGACACAGGAACGTGGCTATACTATGACTTCAGACAAGGTACAGGAGACGACATCCCAATCGTAGATGGCTGGGCCTACTGGGTGAAGACTGAGAAGCCCTGCACTCTAGTGATGAGCGGTAGAGTCATGGACCAATACGATAACGCAACAGGTTTTGGTCTACCTCCAATGTACTTCATGGGCATAGGCTGGAACTTTGTGGGTGTAACAGCACTTCGTTGGATAAACACTGCTGACTATCTCGAAAGCCTTAACGTAGATCAAGCATTGAAGTTGTACGGACCCGTATGGGTATACAGGCGCACTGCAACAGACGGTGTGTGGAGTAGAAATCCACTGACCCTGATGCCGACAGAAGGAATGTGGCTGTTCACATACGACGGCATTCTAGCACCATAAAAATAAATACACATATCAATAATATTCCCTTTTTTTTGTGGTGATCTAAATGAGAGAGAAGATCATTCCACCAGCTATAATCATAGTGATGCTGGCATCTTTATTAATCCCCATAGCTATAGCTCAACCTCCTATGCCACCATGCTGGTTTTACGGCACTGTAAATGTTGAAGGATTGCCAGCCCAAGACAACCTAAATGTTACAGCCGTAATAAAAGGAACCAGTCTCTCATGGACCACTAAGACGAAGAATGGAACATACGGCTGGACACAGAGTGGAAGCAGCTCATTCTACATACCAAGCGATGTTCCAACGACCCCAGAGAAGGATGGTGGTGTAAATGGTGACATAATTGAATTCTACATAAATGAAGTCAAGACGAATCAAACCGCAATATTCGAATATATGAGTTTGAAAAGAGTCGATCTAACAGTTGGATCTATACATACAGACACGCATAACATCATCTTTAGCTCTAGCCCTGCCATTGCCCCAATAACTATCGATGGAATCGTTCATACAACCGCGCAGCTTCCAGCGATCAAGACTTGGAGCAACAACACCTTTCACACATTCAGCGTGGAACCCACCGTTTCTGGAACAACAGGTATCCAATATGTCTTTACCTCTTGGAGCGACAACAATACCCAGACATCCCGATCAATAATAGCATCCACATCGGCCTCATATACCGCAAACTTCAAGACCCAGTACCTATTGACTGTCGTCTCTGATCAAGGCAGCGCCTCGGGTGGAGATTGGTACGACGAGGGGGCAACTGCATATGCAACACTGGACAAAGGCACAGTAAGCGCTGGCCTCATAGAAAATTGGGTGTTCATCGGGTGGAGTGGCGATGTGTCTGAGACGAGTTTAACATCAAACGCGATAGTAATGGACGGGCCAAAAACAGTTACAGGGCAGTGGGTGAAACAGTTCAACGTGAACTTTTACACAATTATAATTGGCGTCGCGGTTGTTGCAGTAGGTGTCGTGTGGGTTACAATAAAGAGAAGATCAAAACCTTTATCAACACCAACTAGACAAGATGCGCACGCACATACATCAACGAAGCACCGAAAAAAGAACACAACAAAAAATAACAGCAACAGTTTCGCATGTGCAATAGAAATGATATAGAAAAATCGAACATGTTTTCCTTATGAGCTTAAATAAGACTTGAAACAAACGCATCATTGCAAAAGAGGCTGGAGTATGAAGAAGGGTTCAATACTATTCTTCGTAGCTGTATTATCCGCAATGTCATGCGCGCTAGTCCAAGCGAACGACGTCGGCACATTAAGATCCACAACCGCAGCAAACCCACCGGACGAAGTAAACATTTTCAACCCAGGCCAAGAAGTATACGTGTTAGGTCTAGGTCTACTACCAAACACATGGTATCATGTGTGGATAGTACCCGACCAACTTAACTGGATAATTGGCATGCCAATCCCACCTCAAGTTCCAGGAACCATAAAGCTTGCCGTACTCACGGATCTAGTGGGCAACTTTCCGATAAACCTAATATGGCCCGCTGCAGTGCCAGGAAAATATGACATAATCGCTGACTGCCAACAAGCTGGTACGCTGTTGCGCTTTGATGTCAACGATTCGCTAGATGATTTTGAAACACAAGGAGCCGCGGGATTCTTTGTTATACCTCAAATACCATTAGGCACAATAATGGCGCTATTCGCCTGCTTCGCCGCCTTCTACATGAAACGCAAGAAATCCTAAATGTACGCATGCGCCCACGAGACTACTGCAACCATGCATGTGCGCGCGCAAGCTTTCCTTCTGAATACCAGCTGAGTCGTTAGAATACTACTTTGTTCTAGACAATTAGGCTCATTCTTCCATACATATTTAAATTCTTAGGCAAACTATGAATGAAATGTGAAATGAATGAAATTAAATGTTTGTCGACGTGCATCTTTTCTATTAGCCTTCTGTTATTTAGCCTTCATACTCGTAGTTTTCACTCCCTTAGCTCATGCTGAAGCCCCATGGGTTAAAACCTACGATACCGGTAATACTCCCACGGAGGTTTTCGATATTGGGGATACAGTCCGAATCAAGGCTTATTCATACATGACTCCTTATCGCATAGTTGTTAAGGATACCGATGGCGTAACCATATTCACAGACATATCACACACAGAAAGCTACTCACGAGATGTAACAGGAATAACAACAACGCTCGGATGGTGGACTATCACATTATGGGGTGTGTACCCTCTACACGAAATCCGATATGCAGTAGGGTGGTATCACGTGATTCCAGAAGTACCCATCGGCATACTGGCGGTTACTGCTGCATGCTTTGCAGGACTAGCCTTCAAGAGGATTCAACACCGAAGATGATCTTCGACGAACTAGTGCCACCCTTCGGTTCCGTTTGGCAAGCACGTGTATAATCCGACCATTATTCTAAATTTTATAGTTACGTCTTTTCCGCGTCTATCTCATAAGATCTCATAGAGCGATGGAAGAACTAATTGGCGCGCCCAGGTGAACAAGAAACCATTACACGCGCATTAGAAAAAGATCAAATAATTTGTTTTATGAGGAAAACAAATGCGTGTACAGATCCCCAACGTTATTGGACTGACCCTTGTCTTCTTCGGCATATTAGCACTTGCAAGTTCGATAATCTTTGTCGTTTCCATTTTAGCCTTCATCGGGTTAGGCCTTACTTTTTGGGGCGTCCTCTTCCTCCTCCTAAAACAAGAAACATACATAAAATCCAAACTACTAGATTCTACAGCCACACAATCCCTTGAAAACTTAAACAAAATCCTAACAGAACTAGAATACAAAGGGAAAGGCATATATTTACCACCAAAATACCTCAAAAACCTTAAATCTGGAATAGTATACGTCTCAAAGAAAAAAGGAAACGCGATCCCCCCCATTGAAGAAGAACTCGAAGAGAAAATGTTTTCAAGCAACCCAAACGGACTATATATTGCGCCACCAGGTCTCGATCTAACAAACCTCTTCGAGAGAGAAGTCGGAACAGACTTCATCAGGACAGACGTACACTACTTACAAGACAAACTCCCCAAATTATTCATCGAGAACCTCGAAATAGCCCAAGACCTCGAAATCAACCTAGAAAACAACCTAGTCAACGTGAAAATTACGGACTCAATCTACAAAAACTTCTGCAAACAAGCACAAAAACTCTCAAATATCTGCAACTCCATCGGCTGCCCCTTATGCAGCTCCATCGCATGTGCACTGACAAGAGCCACCGGCAAACCCATCGTTATCGAAAAAAACGAATATTCCGAAAACGACAAGACAATCCACGTTCAATATC
>CAZCYX010000004.1:0-42719 GCA_964503065.1 uncultured Candidatus Bathyarchaeia archaeon | reverse complement strand
TTCTGGTTCCTCTGATTCTTCTGGCGTTTCCGCTTCTTCGACTGTTTCCTCTGCTTCCCCAACGATCTCAGCTTCAGCGAAGCGTCTACTTATTCTCGTTATTCTGATTCTCAAATGGTCGCCAGGTTTAGCGTTGGGAATGAAAGTTACGAGTCCTTTGATTCTTGCTATGCCTTCGCCTCGACGGCTGGCCTCCTGAATTTCTACGTCGTATTCCTTTCCGATCTCTACGGGCTTCGGAGGAAATCTTGGGGTAAAGCCTCTTCTTCCTCTTCTTTCATATGACATTTTTTCACCTCTTATCATTTTAAGCCTATATTTCTACTCTACAGTCAATTTTCCGTATCTTCCAACGTTCAGTTGGATTTCTCCTCTGAAGGAGGTGATATATCCATTTTCCACTTTCACTGTATCATTAACGCTGACTTGATCGATTTGTTCGTTCCAAAGAGTTAGTTTTATGGTGCCTGTTCCATCAGTGACTACAGCATCAGCGACATTATACGTTTCATTTTTATATCTTGAACGTACCTCTCGTGTACTTGATTTTTCAACCACTTGCGCTGTAACATCCACCCTTCTCATACCATTCTTCAAATCTTTAATTTCCAATTTTTCTCCTCCGTTTGACTTAATTTCTCCGCGATGACAGATTTTCTTCCAAACTTGTCTATTCTAATTTTTAATCGTTCTCCGACCTTGGTTTGCGGTTCAAAAGTCAAAGAAGGTAGGAAATGGCAATTTCTTCCTTTGGGTCTCCTCTGTTTTTCTTCTTGTTGTATTCTCGCTGGAAGCCTTCTCGGCATTTACTCTTTCGTCCTTATCGCGGAACCAGCCGCCAGACAGAACTGCATCGTCGTCAAAAGCGACATTCCGCAAAGATCCGTTCAGGCAAGCCAGTGGTGATGAAGAAAGAGTGATGTAGGATATAAATTTTGTTATGAAAGTTAATGGAAACTTGCGAGAATAAATCTGCGAGTCCAAAACCAGTAGATGATGTTCCACCAATATTGGGACTACAGTTTTAGGCAATGTATAAGCCTATAGGTCATTTAAATCGCCATGAATGATATTAGGAAAAAGTTGATGAGACTCGCTAACACAGAGATACTTATAGCTTTTCTCCATTTCAAGGTGCACAAGGAACGTACTGCAATCGCACACAGTACTGCCATCCAAACCTCTGTCACAAGGGTAAAATAGCCTATTGCTTGATATGACAAAGTGGAATACCAGATCTGAACTAAGTTTTCCATACGGATCTCAGGAAGCGTTGGTATTAACGCCACTGCAATCAAGATATGAACTATTCTAACCGAAAATAGATAGCCAGCCACCAGAAACAAGTTTTTACTAGATTGTACTTTTTCGCCAAATATTTTGATTGTCAAAAGTATGATAATTCCATATACGCCCCAATTAATGAAAAAGTTGATAGCAGACATTATCAATGACCCATACAATCCAGAGAAGAAATATCTCGTTATTGGAAGAAACCTTGCGAAATATAAATCATCAATTTTCATAGTTAGATTCGCAGGAACCGACCAGACTAACACAAATTCTACTCCAGTCACATTTTCCCAGCTCGGAGAACCAACATGTTCCCAACCTTCACGATTTTCACTTTCTGGGCCAAGATCTACTGTGACATCTTTCCATTCATCACTCGAATTCGACACTTTGTCCCCAAAGTCTAACTTGAAATAACCACCGCCGTTATCAGAAAATAACTTCAAAGTTGCATTTGGAGGCATAAGTACAACATTTTGAAAATTCCATTTGATCGAAAAGGACAATCGTTCGTAGCCAGATTTTTGAGAACAATTGAACGCCCCGATATCTGTTAGGTTCATCCAGATGTATGTGTTATTTGTAATTGAAGAAGTGGCGCTGTAGTTGCCTACAACCTTATCTGTGTCTCTTTTTACTTCCCCGTCAGAAGCCCAATGTGGTATCCATGCAGTCAATTCTGTCCATTCATCCCTATTTACCATGGGTTCTTCATCGAAAATCTTTGAAGCGCTAGCATATTGCGAAACCGTTGTAAGGACTAAGATTAGCACTAGAATGAGAAGAGGCCCCTTTACATCTGGTTTCTTAACTATTTCTTCGAACGCTTTTATTGGGGAATACAGGGTTTTGAGAACGTCATGTGCGAACAAATCTTCTGTTTCTCCGACAAGTTTAAGATAATTTCGCAAACTCTCTTAATAAAACTTCTACTAGTCAAGCGTACGACTTGGACTGAAAAAGTTTCCACGGTGTCATGTTCGCCTTGTTAACTGTCTTTGGTAATATGCAAATAGTATTGCTGCAAGGCTGACAAAAAAGATGCTGGAAAAGGCGGTAGCAAATATTGTCCAAATAACCCAAAGAGTGAACTGAAGTATGGAATCATACCCATAACTACCTCCACTAATAGATGTAATGAAGATTTGAACAGCGAAAATAGCTACTCCACCCATCCAGCAACCCAAAAAAGTAGACACCATAATTGACTTAATAGACTCTAAACTAACTTTCGTACTGAGAACGTACACGACTGCAAAAGGTAAGGCCACACCAAAAACTAGTCGTATAGGAGCCAAGCCAAGCACAATCCACGAATAAAGACTTATTGGCAATTGATATAAATGCAGCCACATAGCAAGATTTTGAAATACTCCTGCAACAAGAGAGAGAATAACCGCTATGAAGAAGAATTTTGCATTAAATTCCACAATCATCACACATACGAGATATTGTTGACACTTTTATATAACTTACCTAGGCATACATAAATGTGCGCCTGTTGTTGAAACATGTCGGTGATCATCGCAAGGTTGTGACAAAATTTTGTATGAATGGACTAAAACAGCCCTATATAAGTAAATGTAAACAACTTTGAAAAAGGCTATCAAATTTTATCACAGTAGTGAAACCTAACAGAACCTTTAGTGGCATCTGTTTCAAAATCAGAAGGCTAGAATAAATCTCGTCTCAACAATTGATGAAAAATCAAAATTTTTCCTGTTATCATCCAGAGAAGAAGATGTGCCTTATTTGATCAATTTAAAAATAAGCAAAACAAGTGTGAGTATGATTCCCACACATAGTGTTTTAGCCCCGTGCAGAATTACATTTCTGTCTGATATCTTCCCAAGAAAAACCCCTAACAAGAACATCAAGGATAACCCAACTGCGATAGAAAGTTGAATTGCCAAATTAATTGGAAACATGCCATAATAAGAAAGAATAAATGGCACCAGACAGGCAATGGCTGAGATAGCTGGAGATATTCCATCCACAATTCCTGTCCAAATGGAGGCGAAGCGACTGGCTTCACCCACTACGCTCTCACTCAGGTCGCTAAGCATTGACTTCTCCAAGCCTTTAAGACTTACAGCACGTTCAGCTTCCTCAGTCATATACGCCCCCATGAAGCCCGACAAACCCATGGCAAGAGCCGCTCCTAAACCAGAAGATATAATCCAGAGCTGATTTGCAATTCCAGCCACATATGCCCCCACAACAATTCCCAGAACAGTGGTGGCACCATCAAAAGCATTCATGACGAAGTATCTTCTACTTATTGAGCCTACTCCGCTGATTCTGATATAGCTTCTAATCTTTGCGAGAAAGCCCATAAATTTTAACCCATCTTACAACCTAGCGGACCTATCTTGAGGAGTTCTTACTTCCTCAACAATTTTTCTGCCAGCCGCCACCTCATCCACAGAATGAACGACAGCCCCAAAGTCTTCCAGTTTCTTCTTTACTATGTCAAAATTTATTCTGTTTCCGCCAATAATGATTTTTACGTTTTCGACTTTTTGGTCTATTTCATAAGTGATTATGTTTACACCTTCTACGCCCTCTAACTTGCTGAGTGCTTGAGAAAGTTCAACTACGCTAGGATTGTGTGGCTTTAAGACATCGAGGACAAGTCTTCTTAACATCTTAGAACGACTGCCATATATTTAGAGATACAGATATTTTAAGCTATTCTTTCTAAACTCGAAGTTTTCACAGTCAGTCATGACCGCATCTATAACAGAGTAAACCGCTTTTGATTAGAGCCCTAGCTTAAATCTTCTGTACGTATCGTAATTCACGTATTCTACATGTTCACTTTCACATTGATGTTGAACCGTGAACTTTTGCCTAGACCTCTTCTCTTTTATCTGGTTAGTCGTTGTCAGGCAATAAGCATCGGCTCCAGCTCCAGATCCGTAACTCACAATCATTATTCTCTCGTTGGAGTTTGCTTCGTCGAGAACAGCTGCGAGTCCGATCGGTGAAGCACCAGAATACGTGTTACCGAATTTTGCGACTCGCAGGCCCGCAGAGTATTGATCCTCTTTGAATCCGAGTTCAGTAGCTACTTTGATTGGAAATCGGATATTTGGTTGGTGAGAAACAAAATAGTCTATGTCACTAGGCTGAAGCTTCAGCTTATCCATAAGTTTTCTAGCAGCTTTCTGTATATGCTTGAAGTATGCGGGATCACCAGTAAATCGACCTCCATGTCTAGGATAAGGCTCTAAGTTTCTTCTCCAAAAGTCAGGCGTGTCTGAGGTGCAGGAATACCAAGCCTCTAATTCAGCGATTACATCATACATTCCAAATATGAAGGCGGAACCACCGTAACCGACGAAGAAATCTAATTCGCCTCCGATTTCGTCTCTTGGTGCAGCTTGAGAATTATCTGTGCCTATCACCATGGCATAAGGTGTATGGGCCCGAGGATAATACACGAGTGCTGATGCGTCTTTAAACATGCTTGTTGCAGCCTTACATGCAAACTCTGTATCAACTGCATCCACACTTTGGACGCCTTCTACTTTTTCTTCTTCGCCAAGTTTCAACACTTGGGCTACCTTGGATGCAATGGGCTTGACAGCATAGGGATTAGATTCAGAACCTACATACACCTTGCCGATCAGAGATGGATCTACTCCAGAGTGAATCAGAGCCATCTTCCCAGCTTCCACTGCTGCTGTGATTGCGTCCTCATCTATGAAGGGAATGGATCTCTCCATTGCGCTTTCTCTTATTCTAAATTTAGAGACGTAAACACCGTATCCGACAATTCCAGGTGTTTCATATTCTCTTTTGGGTTTGATTATTTCGTGCTTCTGATGTGGGTAATACTCGTCAGCAAAGGAGAAGGCCAACGAGATTGTTGGGACTATGTCACTCTGTCCTGTGGCGCATCTTCGTCGGAATCTGGGAACAACTTCTCTGTCCTCCAGCATGGAGATGTCTATTTCTTCATCTTTCAGAACGCAGTCGGTCAATCTACTTGGAATTCGCACTTTTCCGTCATGGAACGAAATAATTCCGTAAAGGTAAGGTCCTAATTTCGTAAATTTATTTGTGGGCTCTCTAACGATGGTGCAGACCTCTAACTTGCCTTTTTCGTAAAAGAAGTCAATGTCTTGCATCTTCCCAAAGCTTCGTCTACCACATTTTCCGCAGTAGTCTTTGGTTCTAAAATATTCTTTGCCACAAATGCTGCATTGGCTTCCTCTCAGTCTATCCCCGATGTATGAGACTCTTCTTTCAATTGGTTCACTGCTCATTTTAACTCCCTTGCTAAAATGTGAACGTAGGCTTTTGTTCCAAAGCCTTCCAGTTCCAGGACACATCCATACTGCAGTGCGCTATCAGAATTTATCTGTCTGTTGCCAGCTTCACCTTTAAGTTGCTTAACAACTTCGAAAACTTGTGCTCCGCCAGTTGCACCGAGAGGATTTCCATCAGCTTTGAGACCACCATTCGTATTAACAAAAAGCCTTCTCCCATCGATTTCGTAAAAGCCTTCATAATCTTTACAACTATTGTAGATATGGAGCCATGCCTTCCCTCTTTGAGAGAAGCCCATATCCTCCATAGATATCATTTCCAACAGCGTAGATTGATCATACACCTCAGCTATTTGAATATCACCTACATCAATGTCAGCCATTTTGAGCGCATTTTTCATAGCTAACCTACTTGCCATGAACCCCGTTCTGTCATCACGCGCAGGAAACGTAATATAATCAGTAGCTGAAGAAGAACCAACAACCCAGATCGGCACATCACTATACTCCTTAGCCATTTCAGAACTCGCAAGAATCAACGCTGTAGCGCCATCTGAAATAGGAGCAAAATCAAAAAGACCCAAGGATTTACGCACATTTAGTCTTCCCTTTAAAACTCTATCTACTGAGACTTCACTTTGGAATTGGGCGTATTCATTCAATCTTGCATGATGATGGTTTTTGGCAGATATGTGAGCCAAAGCTAGATTGAGCGTTTCGAGGGATTCACCCGAAATTTTGTATTTCTTAATGTATTCTCTGAACATGAGTTCGTGATTTGCTTCTGGGGTGCATCCAGCGTAGTAGCTCCATGGGTCTTCTAAAAGCATGAGGTCGTCTCTAATTTTGTCCCAGCGATCCGTCATCTTCTCAACGCCTCCTACAAGAACAATGCCATACTTTCCCGACTGAATTGCGTTGGAGGCGTTAAGGAGAGCAGAGCTGAAGGATCTCATTTTTTCCATGGGAACGTGTAATTCCGAGAATTCTGAGATGAAGCCCTCTTCGATGCCAATTTTATTTGTGAGTTGAAGGAAGTAGTCGGAAGAGTAGCAGGCTTCCATATCCTTTCTTTCTATTCCAGCAGATTTTGAGGCTTTCAACCAAGCCTCTTCTATAAGCATTTCTGGTCCTGTTTCATAATGTTCGCCGAATTTTGTTCTGCCAACTCCGATTATGGCTGGGTAATGTGAATCCATTTTGCTGCTCTTCTCCTAGTCGTCAAAGTTTTATGCTTTCATCACTATCTTTTTAAGTCTTCTGTAAAAGGGGGTTTAGTCTTGAATAAGATTTATCGGCTTGTCATAACTGTTAAGGAAATTCGAGGCAGGTGCCCGGTCTTTGATGTTGGAGATAAAATTGTCATTGAAGAACCAAGAATAGTTCCAAAGAAAACAGATGCTCTTTGTATCCATGCTTTGGGGTCAATGTTATCAGTAATTATTGCTTTAAGCAGAGGCGTCAGCTTCAAAGAACTTGGTCTGTCAAAGGATGATGACAACGTTGGCTATATTCAATGCCTTGATCCTGGGTTGCCATACACTCTAGGTGGAACAGTCCTTTTTGAAATAAAGCGAGAAGAGATAAAGCGATAAAAGAAAGCTTTTATCTGCAACTAGTAATACGCTAGACAACATTGGTGACATATATGCGCACATTTGCAATCATTAGTCTGATTCTTAGTTTTATTGGTAAAACATTATGGCCTTCCCAGTTGGGCCAAACAGAACTGTTATTTTCTTTTATCGTGTTCATTGTAAACCTAATTGTTTTAACTATCGTATTCTATGTAGCTGGCATTGTAGTTGTTGGAAAGAAAAGGGCAAAGTTTGGCGATGCTTTCGTGATTTCCCTCTTTGGAACTCTTACCGGAACCATATTGGGCCTGTTCATTCCGCATTGGCTTGGGGCAATTCTTTCATTAATCGTTTGGTTGCTGTTGATTAAACGTTTTTATGAGACTGGTTGGTTGGGAGCTCTGGCTGTTGGAATATTAGCTGTAATTGTCATGATAGTTTTAGGATTCCTTTTAGAGCTTCTTCTAGTGGCTATCGGGTTAATCCTCCCTCACCTCCTCTAATTGAAAATACCTTTAAGAAGAAACTCCCTGAAAATAACTAAGCAACTTGTTAGGAGACGATAGTAATGCGTCTTTTCCATTACGCAACAGACGAAGAAGTAAAAACAGGCAAGACCACCGACATATACTTCGTCAGAACCAAACAAGTTCTCGAAGCAAAAGGACTCGATAAACTGAGAGTAGTAGCCGAAGTCACACCTGGTGAAATCCATAAAGGGTGGCCTTGGGGAATCCTTTGTGGAATCGAAGAAGAAGCGCGACTGTTCGAAGGATGCCCCGTTAATGTTTATGCTATGCCCGAAGGAAGTGTCTTTTACCATACCGACCACAAAGGAGTTCGAGAGCCTGTTATGTCGATTGAAGGACCTTACGGAGACTTTTGTCTCCTTGAAACTCCCTTGTTAGGTCTGCTTTGTCAATCATCTGGTGTTGCAACTCGAGCTGCAAGAATAAAAAAAGTGGCAGGTGAAAAATTTGTCTTGGCTTTTGGAATTCGCCGAATGCACCCAGTATTGTCTCCGATGCTTGATCGAGCTGCCTATATCGGCGGTTTCGACGGAGTTTCCAGTCTCATGGGCGCTGAAACTGTAGGTGTTGAACCTTCCGGAACCATGCCTCACGCCCTTATCATTGCATTTGAAGATCAAGTGAAGGCTTGGAAGGCCTTTGACGAAGTTATACCAAAGGAAGTTGAAAGAGTAGCCTTAGTAGATACCTACTTTGACGAGAAGATAGAGTCTATAATGGCTGCAGAAGCATTGAAAGATCGTCTGTACGCTGTCCGGCTTGATACTCCTGGATCGAGGAAAGGAGACTTTGCTGAAATTGTTCGAGAAGTACGGTGGGAATTAGACGTAAGGGGATTCAACAATGTCAAGATTTTTGTTTCTGGAGGTCTCAACGAGGAGACTGTGAAGATTCTCAGCGATGCGGGAGCCGACGCCTTTGGAGTTGGAACAGCTGTGAGTAATGCTCCTACAGTTGATTTCGCCATGGACATAGTAGAGATTGAAGGAAAGTTGTCTGCCAAACGTGGTAAACTTGGAGGTAGAAAACAGGTTTGGCGGTGTCCAAAATGTTTAACAGACATTGTTCAGCCGTTTAATAAGTCCCAACCAGAATGCCCATACTGTGGCGGAAAAATGGAACCGATGCTTAAACCCCTAATAAAAAATGGCAAAATTGTGGGTAAATTGCCTAAACCAAATGAAATTCGCGGATATGTGCTTGAACAAATCAGTAAACTTACACTTGAATAGTATGAATTAATTTGGGAATGGACAAGTTTTAGTTGGGCATCCGCCTGCATATTCTGATTCTGCAGCTACAAATCTTCTCTTTTTGGTTCTTATCTCTCCTGTGTATAGGACTTGCTCTGGTTTGCTTCCATATCGATAGACTGTTATTCCTTTGCATTTCAGCTTGTAAGCCAGCCAGAACACTTTTTCCACATCCTCAATTGTGGCATCTTTGGGAAGATTAACGGTTTTTGAAACTGCATTGTCTGTGTGTTTCTGGAAAGCCGCTTGCATTCTAACATGCCACTCTGGGCTGATATCTAAAGCTGTAACAAAAACACTTTTAATATCTTCCGGAACATCTTTGATTTCCTGTACTGAACCTGTTCTCGCTATTTCTTCAAGGAGTTTGGCACTATAGAGGCCTCTTTCTTTTATCGTCGTCTCGAATAACGGATTGATTTCAAATAGTCTGGTTCCGCCTAAAACATTTCTAATGAAGGAAATTGCAAATAAAGGTTCAATCCCGCTTGAACAACCGGCAATTATGCTTATGCTTCCTGTTGGTGCTATCGTTGTCACTGTAGCATTTCTCATAGCCTGATGCTTATCTTTCCTAATGCTTTTGTCGAAATTCGGGAAAGAACCTCTCTCTTCTCCAAGTTCAACAGATTTCTCTCTTGCCTCTTCTGTAACCAATTTCATTGTTTTTTCTGCGAGTTTCAAAGCTTCTTCAGAGTTGTAGGGAATTCCGAGCTGTATGAGCATGTCGGCAAATCCCATCAAGCCTAAACCTATTTTCCTGTTTGCTTTGGTCATCTTTTCTATTTTCTTCAATGGAAACTTGTTTGCGTCTATAACGTTATCAAGGAAGTGAACGGCATTTCTTACAGTCTCTCTCAGTTTTTTCCAGTTTATTTTTCCATTTTCAACTATTCGAGAGAGGTTTATGGAGCCTAGGTTGCAGGATTCGTAGGGAAGCAATGGTTGTTCGCCGCATGGGTTGGTTCCTTCCATCTTTCCGATTTCTGGTGTTGGATTGTGTCTGTTGATTTCGTCGATGAAGATGACTCCGGGATCTCCGCTCTCCCAAGCAGATTTTACAATTAAATTCCAAGCGTCTTTGGCTTTGAGTTTCTTCGTTTTTCTGTTGTTTCTTGGGTTGATTAGCCAGTATTCTCGATTGTCTTGGAGGGTTTTCATGAAGTTATCAGTTACAGCGACTGAGATGTTGAAGTTTGAGAGGACTCCTGGTTTTTGTTTGGAGGTTATGAATTCGATTATGTCTGGGTGGTCAACTCTTAGAACCCCCATCATGGCGCCTCTTCTTTTTCCTCCTGCTTTTATGACTTCTGTGGCTGAGTCGAAGACGCGCATGAAGCTTACGGGACCGGATGCCACGCCTTTGGTTGATTTGACTATGTCTCCTCTTGGTCTTAATTTGGAGAAGTTAAAGCCGACTCCTCCGCCGCTCTTTTCGATAAAAGCCATGTTTTTTACTGCGGTGAAGATGCTTTTCAAGGAATCTTCTACAGGTAGAACGAAGCATGCGGATAGTTGACCGAGTTCTGTTCTTGCGTTGAAGAGGGTTGGGGAGTTGGGGAGGAATTCGACTCTTGCCATCATTCTGTAGAAGATTTTTTCGCTTTCATTCGGGTTTCTACCATATTCTCTGTCTATCTTTGCTATGACTTTTGCTACTCTTGTGAATGTTTGAACAGGTTTTTCTATGATTTCTCCTTCTTCATTTCTCAGGAGATATCTTCTTCTTAGGACTTCTAGGGCGTTGACTGTCAGTTTTGGCTCTTCTATGCCAAATTTCTCGGTTAGTCTCCTTATCTCTTCCTTTTTCTTCCTGTAGTCTTGATACTCGTTTGCAACTTTTTCGTATCCTCTTTTTGTTAAAACTGCTATGACATCATCCTGAGCATCTTCGACTGAGGGGATTTCTTTGGGGAATTTTTTCTCTAGGAGTTTAACTACCTCTTCAGTTATGCCTTCTGCCCTTTCTCCATTCTCAAGTTCAACTGCAATAAAAGCTCTATGAATAGCATCTTTGATTCTGTTGGAATCGAAATTGACGATTCTTCTGTCTCTTTTCCTTATTTTTGTGATAGACATGGCTGTTCAATTTAGTGTTTTGGTTCTAATATAAAGATGAAGTTTATTGATTAGGCTCTTTTATTTTCTGAGTCTGTCTGTCTCTAGGTCTAGTATAGAGGGGGGAGGAATTATAGTGGTTCTTGCTCTAGTTTTGAGGAGTCTGTTTCTATTCCCCAGTCGGGTGGGTTTTGTAATGCTTCCCCACAATGGGTCTTTGTTCCACTTTATGGTTTTTGCTTGTTGTTGCTTATTTGGTGAAGAGATCTCTGGCTCGTAATGTATCTGTAAGGCAACCGAAAGCCAATAAATGGCCTGCTTCTTAGCTTGCTTGGGAAATCCCATAAAAGTTATTTCTTATTGATCTAATACTACATTTTATGAGCTTAACTATTCAGAAAGGCAAATGGTTTAATTTAAAACAATTAAGAGTATGGGGTCGAGAAAAATTTGATTGGAATAAGGAATAGCAAAGGTCTAAAAGTTGGAATAAGGAAAGACAACAAGGATTGCTGGACTCTATAATTAAAAATCTAACAATAGGGACGTTAATTCTGAAAAAGAATGGAGACAAATTTGAAGTTTTAGACGGCCAGCAAAGACTTCAAACTATTTTTGATTTCATTGAAGGAACGGATCATTTAACCACATCTCCTACTACTGAAATTTTTCCTGAAAAAAGCTATAAGGATTTAACAGAAGATCCTCAACGAAGCGCTGATTTTGATTCTTTCAAAGTTTTTTATGAAGAAATCTATGGCGGCAATGACCAACAAATAGCTGACATATTCCTAAAACTACAAGAAGGCATGCATCTAAATGTAGCTGAGAAATTAAATGCCATGATTGGCAAAATGAGAAATTTTGTTTATGATGTGTCGAAGCATCCGTTATTTAAGAAAGGTGTTAAAATAGGCGAGTACAGATTTTCTCACAGGATGCTTGCCGCCCAAATTACTTTATTAGAACTTGAGTCTAAATTAGACCACGAGCCATATCCCGAGTTTCCAGATTTAAGATTCGAACAATTTAAGAAAATGTATCGTGACTATCGACCAAGTGTTCCGAAGAAGTTGCACAAACAGGTGTTCGGAACAATAAACTTTGTTTACAGGTCATTGGGCCAGGATGCAAAAGTTGTTCGCAAAAAAAGTGATTTACCTATACTCTATTCCTTTACTTCATATCTACGTAAAAAATACGTTTTAGATCCAAAGTTATTCAGAGATTTTGTAATAGAGTTCTTTACAAATGTCGCTCAAGCAAGAATGAAAGATGAAGAACTTGCTAAAAATCCGTTTGAAAAATACGTAGAACTAAGAAGAAAAGGGCTCACGCTTAAGACGTTCACTGAAAGATTTAATTTACTACTTGGTTTGTTTCTCAACAAAGCCACTAATATTCGATTAAAGGATGAAAAGAGATCTTTTGAAGTGGGGCAAAAACTTGCGATCTATTACTACAAAGATAATAAAATATGCCATTGTTGTGGAAAAGAAGTTAATTGGGATGATGCTGATTTTCATCACATAAAATTCTATAGTGAAGGTGGTTTAACGACTGTTGAAAACGGTCAACTAATGCATAAAGATTGTCATAGAAAATTCCACGAAAAAGAAGGAAAAGATACGGACATGTAATATAACATTTATGTGAAGGGCCTGCCTCTTGCCAGATTTGATTTAAGAGAATGGTCTGTTTTCAATATTTTTATTATTATACAAGATATGTATTTTGGGGCCGATTATGATAAGTGTTAAATGATAATTGTGAAAATTCATATTCTGGGCATAAAATTGAATGAAGAAACTGCAAGAGAACGTCAAGCCAGAGTAGTTAAAGCCGGTGGAAGATGGGAAAATTACGTAAGACTTTTCCTTAATGAAAAGTTGCAAGGTACTGATATAGAAGTTATAGTTGGGAAAGGGGAGGAAGAAATTAAAAAGAGAAGCTTAAGGTTATGGAAAATGCTTTCCATACCAATAAAAGCATCAACAATCCAAGAGTCAGTATGGGGAGATATCGATTTAGTTGCTGTAAAAGGTGATATCCCAATAGCAGTCATAAGTTGTAAGGTAAGTTTGCACGGTCGCTTCACTGAAACTCTCTTTTGGAGTATGTTGTTTAGGACATTATCACGAATAAAGGTCGTGCTTGCTACGCCAGACGGCGGACGTGGACAGGATAGGTGGATGTCCGAATGGGGCACGCCTGAAAATCCAACTAAAGACAGATTGCTTGCCGAATCATATTTAGATGGTGTTTATGTGGAGAATGTTGAAGTTTTCTGCAAAAACAAAAAACCAAAAGATAGCACAGTTCTAGGCGGAATAGTTAGATCTTTGAGCGAGTTGACTCAAGACCTTGTTAGATGGAGCGAAGAGACAAAGTTTATCTATGTTAAGAAGGGCTTAGAGAACTTCTACTAGTTTTTTCTGAAATATCCCCTGTTCTTTTAGCCTTCTAACCGCTAATTCACAATAATTTCTGTTGATTTCGACACCAATACCAGCTCTATTACATTCTACACATGCTAGCAAAGTCGTTCCACTGCCGAGAAAAGGATCAAGCACAGTATCTCCAACAAAACTGAATAACCTTATGCATCTCTTAGGTAATTCAACTGGGAAGGGTGATGGATGTCCAATCTTGGTTTTACTTTCGCCGCTGAAATTCCATACACCATTTGTCCAGTTGATAAATTCATCTCGGGTTACGTCCGACTTTCGGCTTCCACTTGTCTTTTTCCATCTCTTTTTATATAACACTACAATAACTTCAACCGGGGCTATGACAAATGGTGCCGACGCACTCAACCAAGAACCCCATGCGGTTCGCCTAGAAATGTTTTGTTCGTTCCAAATGATTGTTGAATGATATTTCAAGCCGATATCTTTTGCGATTGTTGTAATATCTGCGTAAACGCTTTGATGACCGTCTTTAAACTTATCCAATGGAATGTTTAGACAAAGTCGTCCATCATATTTGATATGTTGATAACACTTAGCTAACCATTGCCTTGTGAACTCGAGATATTTGCTATACGGAATTTTGTCATTGTAATTTTCGTATTTGATATCCACATTATATGGAGGTGAAGTTACGACTAGGTCTATGCTATCATCTTTAATCGCGTCTGTTTCCAAGAAATCATCATTGTATATACTTATTGAGTCGATGTTGAAAAAAGGTTTGTTGTATATTTGCATTTTGCCAATCTGCTCTTGTACACTCTCAGCCAAGTATATGTGAAATCCATCTTCATTTTTGCTTATTTTAACCAAACCACCAACTGGGAATCTATCCTTTAAATATGGCGACCAAATCCTTCCACACTTGTCAACTCTTGCAGGATTCCCATTAAGCAGAGTTTTGAAAGGCGTAGGCGCATCACCAATAAGTCCATGTCTACTCTTTCTTGGTATGCTGATGAAGCCCCTAAGCATTTCCATCCTTGCAAGAACCTTTTCAACCATTATGCTCTCTCGCTTATGTATGAGTGATCTACTACAAAGTATTTTACACACGTCAGTTATAAAACCTCACGCGTTAATGATATCCCATACTGCGCTTGCATTCCGATTGTAATATGCTTTACCATACAATTGATAAACTTGATAACAAATGATAAACCATTTATCACCCCCTAACAGAACCCAAATTAACGCCTGTTCCAAAAACACAAAGCCAAAACCAAAGTCTTATTCACCAATTGATAATGATAACCAAAAATTTTCCTCACCCTCCTCCCTCTAGAGAGAGGTTTGCGCACGCACACACAAATATTAGACTAACTGATTCAGCCTTTCTTAATTCCTAACGCAAATCCACCTACGAAACCCGCTGCAAAAGGCAAACCACTAACAGTAGAAACAAAAAAATTCGTCAAAGTCATCGCAGAACTAGACGCTACATTCATAAACCGTTCATAATTCAAAGAAACCACACCAATATGATTAAGATACAAAAGAGACGCAGCATAAAGCCCCAAAAAAGCCGCAATAATCTTAGCAATCTTTTTAGCCGCATATCCCACCAAAAACCCACCTGTCCCACCAATGCCAAGCTGATAAATCAAAACTTCACTCAACCAGTATCCACCCTAAGATTTAGCATCTCCAAATTCAGATTAACAATATGTATTATATCGTAATATTTAATAAACGTTTCTCTACCGACCTCAAAGCCAAAGAATTTAGAAAGATGATAGCTCAACGAGTCAAACAGAGTTAGCTACTTGAATAATATAGTAACGGTAATGCAAGCAATACTATGTTTCGACCTCTGGTTGTAAGAGAATATTTTACTCTTAACGGCGGTCCTTGATCAACAGTTCGATCGATATAGCCATATTTGTTTAGGCTTTTCAGTTTGTTTGACAATGTACGGGAATTTACTCCAAGAATTTCCCTCAATCCATTGAAGCCCATGCTGTTTTTGAGGAATAGTGTGTAAAGTATTTCGATGTTCCATTTCTGAGACAGCAGATTGAAGCTCTTCTCGAGGCTTTGTATACTTTCTTTTAAATCTTCTAGGCACATTTCCTGATTTTCCAATATCCGTTGTAGCGTATCCTCTATTCCTCTAAGAGTGGATTCCATACGTGTCTCTACAAGCCTACGCAGCTCGTTGCTCAAAGCTGGTTTTGAACTCACCTAACTTACACCTAGTGTAATGGAGGATACTTCATATCTTATAAAGGTTCATCATACAACTAAGTATATCAAATACACCATGTCAAAGTCATGAACTGAAAGAGGGTTGATATTTGAAGAAGTTTGATGTGATTGTGGTTGGTGCTGGGACAGGCGGATGTATGACGGCGAAAACCATCGCTCACGCCGGTTTTGATGTGTGCTTAATTGATCGAAAGAAACAAGAGAATGTTGGAGAGAAGATTTGTGGAGACGCCATAGGAAAGCATCACTTTGATAATTTGGGTTTAAACTATCCTGTCGGAGAGGAATTGGAGAGAAAAATTCTTGGGATAAAGATTTACTCTCCAAATAATGACACTGTTTTTCATGTGGCTGGAAAAGAGCTCTTCGGGTTTATTTTGAATCGTCGTCTTTTTGGGCAGAGATTGTTGAATGATGCCATCGATGCTGGTGCAGCTTTTCTTGAACTAACTCATGCTACAGAACCTATTTTGGAAGATAACTATGTTACTGGAGTTTTCGCAAGAGACCTGAAAACAGGAAAAAAACTTAGATTTTCTGGTCAAGTCGTGGTGGATGTAAGTGGTTTCTCTGCGGTGTTGAGGAAGAAACTTCCTGAAAAGATGGGGATAGATACGAAAGTTGACAAGGAAGATGTGGTGGTCTGTTATAGAGAAATTCGTAGGTTGAAGGAGCGGATTCCTGAAGAAGAGTTTCTTGAATTACATTTGAGTCAAGAGGTTGCACCGGGTGGATACTGTTGGATTTTTCCAGAGCGTGGGGAGCGAGTTAATGTTGGTTTGGGGCTTGCTATGTTGGAAGGATTTCCAAATCCGAAGACTCAGCTCTACAATTATGTTTTGTCTAAGTCACTCTTTGCTGGTTCCTCTCTGATAAGTGGTGGAACGTGGTATGACCCCACACGAAGGCCATTGGATTGTATGACTGGAAACGGAATAGTCATTGTAGGCGATGCTGCTTGTCAAGTGAATCCCATTCATGGCGGAGGCATGGGACCTTCTATGACAGGTGGAAAACTGGCCGGAGAAACAATCATTGAAGCCTTAGAAAATAGGGATGTTAGTCAAGAAGGCTTATGGATGTATAACCCAAGATATATGGAGTGGTATGGAGCAAAGCAAGCTGGTCTTGACATTTTCCGTATGTTTCTTCAACAACTTGGAGACGACAATCTGGATTATGGAATGAAGTATAGGTTAATCACTGAAGAGGATCTTCTTAAAGCAAGCATGGGTGAAGACGTTAACCTTAACATAACTGAAAAGACTCGCCGAGTTTTTAGAGGGCTAAAAAGAATTTCTCTGCTTAAGAAACTGCGTGAAGCGGCGAATTTGTTGAAGAATGTGAAGACTTTGTATCTTAACTATCCAACTTCGCCTGATGGCTTTGAGGAGTGGAGAAGGGATGTTAAGGAGTTATTTGGGGTGGCAAAGTCTAGGTTGAAGTTCGCTTAGCCATTTTTGATTGTGACTCGAAAGTATAATAAGGGATTGTATAGTAGTGATTTGGGCTTGTTTCTGAATGAGAAAGAGGTTCATTGCTCAAAGATTAATTCAGAAACTGAACGCTAAATTAGAGAAGAAATTTAACTTTAAAGAGACTCTGCTTTTGGGAGTTGTTTTGAAGGGGTTTCCGGTTGCATATTCTTTGGCTAAAATGAATAATGTCATGGAGAATTTTGTTCCTTTGGTGGCGCAGAGGACGTTTCAGATGCAGCATTTTGTGGAATCGGGTTTTCCAAGTTTGGAGTGGGAGATTTATTTTAAAGAGAGATTGAGCGGCTGTGGTAATGTGTTGATTGTTGATGATGTGGTTAATAGTGGTTTTACTAAGCAGAGGTTGGAAAGTATTGTTTATTCTATGAGTAAGGAAAGGTTTGGTCTTGGTTTTTGTGCTCTTGTTCTTAATGGAAGGTATCTTACTAACCCTGATTTTGTTGATTCTTGTGATACTTTTGTTTTGCGAGTTGATGCTGATGCGGTGGAGTGTGATTGGGGTGTTATGACGGTTCCGTTGATGGATTTGGGTGTGGAGGAGACGCTTGTGCGGTGTGAGGAGTACTTTAGAAGGTTTTGGCTTTATGAGGATCGGGTTATTACTATAACTTACTAGTGGTTTGTGTGTGCGGGTGTGCGTCTATCTCTCTAGAGGGGGGAGGGACAGAGAGACGGGTATAGCTAGGTCTAGAGGAGGGAGAGACAAAAGAATGTTTTGTCCATTATTTTAGGTAATATCGCTTTTTCGTGATTGTGCGGAACGAGGGTTTTGTAGTCTTCACTATTGGATTAATCTTATCCAAAGGTAGCATGTGGTTCCGAGCGAGATGGAGATGTATTATGAGGTTGTTCATCCAGTGTTTCTCTGAGATGCCTTCTAAAACCTTTCCGCATAAAGGACATTCTGCTTGAACAACTCTGTATTCTCTGGGCTCAACCCTAGCTTTAACCATTTTATTCTCTCCAAATATTGGCATACCTTGAATAAGAATTTATGTTTTCTCAAAATGTTGCTTCATTTTAGCATCCATAAGAAAAAGATGGTCGTAAGCGTTTTCATACTTTGTAAGATAAGTGATGGAAATGAATATATGTGATTAATTTGTATACATTTGCTTAAAAAATCTTCACATCAGTATTTCTATTACACTGTAAAAGGGAGTAAGATAATTGCCCAGAAAACGAATAAGTGTCACTCTTCCCAAAGAGTGTGTAGATTGGTTGGATGAGCGAATTGAAAGTCGGATTTTTCACAATCGCAGTCATGCTCTGGAAGTCGTAATATTGAAGGCAATAAAGGATAAGGAGCTAGTGAAAGAATATGGAGAGTAGATATGTAGAAGAATACCTTTCGATCACTCAAAAAATTGCTATATTACTTCTCAGCTCAAATCTTTTCGAACCAGTAAGAGGCAAACTTTGGTTTCAGAAGCAGTTCTTTCTTATTGCACAGAATATCCCACATCTAGAGGAAGAAACCGATTTTGAGGAAGACTTGCTTGGACCTTATAGTGAGACTGTAAACGATGAACTAGAGCAACTTCGAGTAGAAGGAATTGTTGACAAAAGAAAGTTGGGGTTAACTCCTCTTGGTAGAAGAATTGCAAAACTTTTAGAAGCCAGAGCAGGCAAAAAACTTACACAGCTTATTTCTGATATCAAATCATTCGTAAACAATCTATCTAAAGATGAGTTACTTGGGTTCATTTATTTCTCTTACCCAGAAATGAAATCCGAGTCGGTTGAATATGAGCGGATTAAAGAGAATCGACAATTAATAGCTATACGTTTGTATCAAAGGGGAAAAGTCAGCTTAGGAAAAGCTGCCAATATAGCTGGGCTTAGTCAAGAGGAGTTTATCAAGAAACTCAGAGCAAAAGGGATTACTGTTTTTTCAAAGTGACTTTTCTAATGATTCTAATTTTAGACGCATCCACAATTATTGCTTTTTATTCAGAAATGAACGAACCATCGCTTCTCCATGAACTAACCAATTTTGGGTATGTTCTAATTGCCCCAATAGCAGTTGTAGCTGAAATAAGGAAAGGACGCAAGCACACTTGTTCAGTGTTAAACAAAGCAATAGAAGATGGAAAAATCTCGGTCCACAATAAATTCTCTGCGAATCAAATTTCTACTTTCAAGAGAAGGTTTCCGAATCTGGATGAAGGTGAAATTCAAGTATTAATTCTAGGGATGAAACTGAAGAAAAGAAGAGATGGTTTTTTCTGTGTTCTAGATGAAGGCCCTGCTAGGAAGATCGCAGATGAATATAAGGTGGCTAAGAAAGGAACCCTTGGAATATTAGATTTGCTCAATGATTTAGGAATTATCGATAGGAACAAAAAGGAAAACCTTTTGAGTGTGCTGAAACATTCTAAATTTCGGGTGTAAAATCCTCTTATAAGTGTAAACCGATGACTCAACTTCAAATTAAGACTTTAGCTTCTGACAAAAGCGATGAAACACTTTACGGAAGCAAGGAAATAACCTTAGATAGTAAAAACCTTTTCACACCTATTGTTTCTCTTGACACACGTCTGATAACTCACAATGAGCAGCTAGCGAACGCATCTAAAGGGCTCAATGAAATCTATCGAAGGTTGGAAACTAAAAACTATCCTTTAAGAGAAATAATCTTCAACCGAAAAAAACAAGATAACTTTAATAGCAAAATTGAGACGGAATACAATAGAACTAACCCATCTAAAGAGTTAACATTATGCCTTTTGGAATACGCTGGTATTAAATACCCTTTAGGTAGAGAGCTTGAGTTCATTTTGGATACTGCATATTTATTTTCTGATATTGTTCCTCTGCCTACACTTCCAAAGATAACTGCAACTGTAGATGACGAAAGTAAGTTTGACCAATATCGAATTTTTCTAGAAGAGATTATTCACTTTCTTGGAAGCAACAAACATGAAAAACCAGTTATGGGAGTAGTCCCACGGTTAGCATATGTATTTGTAGCTGATTTAATGGAATTTTATATTGACAAAGGCATTAATGCTTTCTATGTTGATTTTGAAGCGCGTAATCCTACCACACTCAGAACGAATTTACTACCAATGTTCAGAACGTTAGCACAACATGATATGACAGAGGGAAGTTTCATCTATGCACATAATGTAGACGCAGGTAGAATTGTCAAAGCTAGTGATGTTGTTAACGCAAAAGACGTTCTTTCTTTTGGTTTTGGATTTGACGCTATGGGTAGAAGGCATAAAAACAGAAAAATGCCAAATGAAGTGAGGCAACGAATAAACACTCTTCCCAACAGATTGCGACTTTTCAACAAAGATGACTATGGCTACTATAGAGTTCTAAATCAAAGGAAAATAAAGGAAATATATCCTTCGGATTCATCTATTCCTAGCAGTATATTCTCTAGAGGGTTATCAGGGGATGTAAGTTTACTGAGAAGATACGAAAAGCTATTCAACACTGAACAATTGGGACTTGAAGCCTTTAGAATTAGGCAAATTGTCAAAGATTTCATTCCAACAGAGTATTTAGCTACTAAAGAACACGTGAAGAAAAAGCATATAAAGCTCATCAAACGGTTCAAAGATAAAATATCTAAAAGAAAGTTCAACCAAAAAACACTCTTCGATATTGATAGCTTGTTATGACAAGTCAACAGCGTCTGGACAAAGAAATGGTTTAAATATGTCATTTTCTGTTATGGGTTGGCTTACCATAGTCAAGGTGCTGTCAGATGTTGAAGATCAGGAGATTCGTTGAAGGAGAAGACGAAGAAGTTTGGATTAGGATACAGAATGAAGCCTACAAAGAATACGAAGACTTCAGACCAGACACCATGGAAGACATGGAAATCTGGAAGAAGAGTCCAACTTTCGACTCTACAGGAATGTTCATCGCAGAATTGGATGGGAAGCCTGTGGGCGCTGTTAACGCTTTCATAGACAAGAATAGGACGGAGAAGATGGGATTTCTAAGAGGACTCGGCGTGGTTCCTGAGTTCAGGAGAAGAGGTATAGGTCAACGCTTGGTGGAAAAAACCATAGAAAGCCTGAAGCAGAGGAGAATGGAATCTGTTCAAGGCTGGACGAGGGGAGACAAGGTTGCCTGCAAATCTCTTCTGGAAAGAATGGGGTTCAACTTAATCAGAGTGTTCAGCACGATGAGGAGAGACTTGGAGAAAATTCCATACAACATTGGAGAGCATAAGAAGATAACGATGCAGGAGATGAAGATAAACATGGACGACATAAAATTACTCAACTGGCTCACTAACGAAACCTTCAAGGAACACTTCAACTTCAGACCACACACAGTTGAGGAAACAAAATATTGGATAGAGAATAAGCCTTGGTGCGACATACTCGCATACTTCTTCTCTTACTTAGATGACAAGCCAATTGGATACGTAGGAGCAGGAATAGACAACAAATTCATCGAACACACGGGCATAAAACGAGGATGGATCATGGACATAGGAGTCCTGAAACCACATCGTGTAAGAGGAATAGGCACATCACTTATGCAACAAGGCATGGAGTTCCTAAAGGCAAAGGGAATGACCGATGTAGAACTTGGCGTCGACGACTCCAACCCAACTAAAGCAATTGAACTGTACAAGAAAGTCGGATTCAAAGTTGCCTACAAAGACTTAACATACCTAAGAAAAATAGCTGAATCTTAAAACAAGAATGGTTACTGATGAAATCTACCTTCACATTGCGTTATTGCGTAAGAATTATCTCCTAACAGCGGATAATTATTAAAGGTACGCGTGGGTTTTCTGATCTGGGAGAATTGCAATGTTCCTTCCAAAGAAAACTTTAGAAGAAAAAATTCATCGTCTTTTGGAAGAAGACCTCGGACAAGGCGATATAACAACCTCTCTTCTCATACCAGATGGAACTATTGTTGAAGGAGAGATAGTGGCAAAGGAAGAAGGAATAATAGCTGGCATAAAAGAAGCCACGACATTCCTAGAGAGCCAAAACTTACAGGTTGAAGCCCTCATATCCGACGGATCAAAAGTCAAAGCAAAAACGGTTATCTTACAAATTACAGGAGATGCCAGAACACTACTTTCCATAGAAAGAACCCTTCTCAACATCCTCACAAGAATGAGTGGCATAGCCACCAAAACCCATCGACTGATTGAAAAAATTAGGAACGCTGGCTTCAAAACCCGAGTAGCCTGCACCCGAAAAGTAGCGCCAGGGCTTTCATATTTTGACAAGAAAGCAGTGATGCTTGGAGGAGGAGACACCCATCGCCTTCACCTTGATGATCTTGTTCTCATAAAAGACAACCATTTAGCAATTGTCGGAGATGTCAGTAAGACCATAAAAAAGGTTCAAGAAGCAGTTTCATTTTCTAAAAAAATTGAAATCGAAGTCTCAGCAGTTGAAGAGGCTTTAGACGCAACAAAATCAGGGGCAGATATAGTCATGCTCGACAACTTCTCCCCCAAAGAAGTAGAAGAGACAATGATGTTGCTCAAGAAGAACAGACTTCGAGACAAAGTTTTGATTGAATCAAGTGGAAGAATAAACGAACAGAACATCCTCGAATACGCTACAACAGGAGTTGACATTGTCAGCCTAGGCGAAATAACCGACAGCACAAAAGCCCTAGACATAAGTCTTGAAGTAAAAAAGGTTAAAAAAACAATTTAATAAATCACCGCTTTTTTCCTTCTTTAGAATATAAGTGAAATCTTAAAATCGACTTAAACTTTAGGACTGATCTCCAACGCTCGGAAACCACGAGCACAAGGATTAAGCATTTCCGACACGTTAACCTTCTCTAAAATCTTCTCAGAATCCTCAGCAAAACTTATGAGATCATGTTCTGCAGGTGCTAGGGATTTCAACGAAACACCGCCTTCTGAAACATCCACAGTACATTTTGCTGGTAACCCTAGCCTCAAACTAGTCTTCTCTTTAATTGCTTTTTTCACTGCATATAGAACACTGTAAGCGCCACAGGATAGTTCCGCGATTCTGACCGGAATGCTTTCTTTCCCCATTGCCAAGACTTCAATTCCATAAACACGTTTAATGTCAGAAGCGATCTTCCTTAATTTTGGCAAAATCTTCAATATGTGTTGTCGTGCCTTACGTGAGACCCTCATTTTAGAGAGTTCTATCACAGAAAGTTCTTCTAAAGCGAGCCCACTAAGTGACATATCTAAATGAACAACATCCGCTTTGACTTCTTTTAGAAGGTCCTGACACATCTCAAGTTCATGAGTTATCAAAATGTGGCCCTCTTCCACGTTAGCAAAAATGGGCTTAGCTAAGCAAAACGAGGTTTTTCTATAAGGTGGTTCCACCAACCCTGCAACTGTAGCAACAATGAGCTCAGGTTCAAAGCGATCGTTTAAGAGGGCAGCACCAGAATCTGCTGCAACGATTTTCATCGTGTTTTTCACCGAATTTACGTGGCTCTAGACGAATTTATGTTTCACCGTTAAAAAGTTACCTACAACTAAACGAAGATTCCTCAAAATGTTTTTATGACCCCATCCTCTTATCTATGTCACGTGATGATTCAGAGTTACTCTGAGCAAAGATGATGAGTCTCTCTAACTGAAATCTGCAATTGTATTGCTCTAACCTTTAAGAGAGGATTTGTTTCATCATGATTTTTTCACAAAATTCAATGCTAGAATATACAATTCTGCACTTTTTGTTCTGCTTGCCTTTGGCTTAATTAACTTGACAAAGATGAAATGTTGTTTCACTTCCTTCAAGAAATCGTTAAGCATGTCACCTTGAAAGACTTTCGTGAAGAAATTTCCCTTTGGCTTGAGGATGGACATGGCAATTTGTAAAGATTTTCTTGCAAGGTCAATTTGACGAGCATGGTCAAGTTCCCAAATTCCAGAAATGTTTGGTGAAACATCGGAAATCACTGCATCTGCTGGATGAGGCAGAACCTCCTTGATTTCTGAGACTGTCTGGGGGTCAGTTATGTCACCAACAATTGTGTAAACATTTGATCCGCTAAAGGGTGGAATCTGCTTTATGTCAACTCCGAGAATGAAGCCTTTTTCTCCAACCAATTTCTGAGAGACTTGTAACCAACCTCCAGGCGCCGCTCCTAGATCCACAACTACATAGCCAGATTTTATGAACTGATATTTTCTTGCTACTTGAAGAAGTTTATAAGCAGCTCGAGATCGGTATTTTTCTTCCTTTGCCTTTCGATAATAATATTCTCTCTTTCTTTCTTTTATCCATGCTTTTGGCAAGATTAACTGTCACCTGAGGGATTCATTCCTTTCTCTTCAATCCCTAGGATCCAGTCAGTAAGTTTTTTACAGTTGTTGGGTGATATGGTGCTCCAAGCTCCGCACCGAGAATCCTCTGGACACATTAAGCATGGGCAGTCAATCACAGAATGTATGGATGGAGGTTGTCTTTTAGGGTAGAGTCGGTATGTCCATCTTCCATCACGTAGTTCGCGTTCACGACGAATCAAACCTTTCTTTTCGAGTTTCAGAGCTATTCGAGAGCCTTCTCGACTAGTGGCGTCAAGGTTTCTCCATAGTTCAGACTGAAGTACGCCGTCATTTCCTGTAGTTACGATGAACTGTAGGGCTTTGTATTCCATGTCGTTTCGTCTAGGCATACGTATCCTTATTCCTTGATGAGTCCTTACTAATAAATGGGGGTTCAAAACATAAAAATGTGTGTGTTAGACTTGATACAAGCTAAACCATGCTTAGTACTTTGAAATGGAAGTATGTGAATGGATCGTTCAAGTAGCAACTATTGCTTAGGCATAGAAAGCACAGCAGACGACTTCAGTGTTGGGATTCTCTCCTTCAAAGGAAGAGTCCTTGCAAACATAATTAGCGCTTACATAAACCCTGAGGGGGGTATCCATCCACGAGAAGCATCCAGGCATCACACCAAGGTTGCAGGAAAAGTTTTATCGCAAGCCTTTCAAAAGGCAAAAATTAAACCCAAAGAGATCAGTGTTGTCGCTTTTTCTCAAGGACCAGGTTTAGGGCCATGTCTTCGAACAGGTGCCACGGCAGCTCGTGCCTTAGCTTCCTATCTGAATGTTCCCTTAGTGGGAGTTAATCATTGTGTGGCCCACATTGAGATAGGAAAACTGGTGGCTGAAGCGAAGGACCCAGTTACCCTCTACGTTTCAGGAGGGAACACTATAGTTTCCGCTTTTGATGGTGGAAAATACCGTGTGTTTGGCGAAACTTTAGACATTGCAATAGGTAATTGCCTCGATGTTTTTGCTAGAGAGGCGGGGCTACGTCAAAAAGAAGGAATGCCTTTTGGTGCAATAGTTGAGGATTTAGCCAGTCGTGGTCATAACTTTGTTTCTCTTCCTTACTCTGTGAAGGGTATGGACCTGTCCTTCAGTGGTCTTCTAACCGCGGCTGTTCAGTTGCTTAAAGGGGGAAAGTATCCAGTCGAAGATATATGTTTCAGTCTTCAAGAAGCTGCTTTTTCCATGCTAGCAGAGGTTACCGAAAGAGCGTTGGCTCATACGGAAAAGCCGGAAGTTCTGTTAACAGGAGGAGTGGCAGCAAACAAACGATTGCAATCGATGATCAAGTCGGTGGCTGATGAGCATAATGCTCGATTCGGTGTTGTTCCCAAAGAATATGCCTTGGACAATGGAGCCATGATTGCTTGGACTGGAATCCTTGCCTACCAACATAACCTGACAATTCCCATCGAAAAAAGTTTTGTGAAATTGAAGTGGCGATTAGATGACGTGTATGTGCCCTGGGTTGAGGGTTAAGGGTTAACAATGCTCATTAAAAAAGGAGCCGAAGCCAACCTCTATCTGGAAGATTGGCATAATCGGAAAGTGATATTGAAGCGACGACTACCGAAGGAATACCGTATCACAGAGATTGATAATAAGATTCGATCTCAACGGACAGCTCATGAACCTCAAGTAATCCATAAAGCCAAAGAAGCAGGAGTTCCTACTCCTACAATCTACATGATCGATATTCCGGATGCAACAATTATCATGGAGTTCATTGAAGGAAGGCAAATCAAACAGATTCTAGGCAACCTCTCTCCTGAAGAGAGACGTAATTTGTGTCGTCACATCGGCAACCTGATTGGTCGCCTTCACACCCATGGAATTATCCATGGTGATCTTACAACCTCAAACATGATCTTGACCCCCAATGGTAAGGTTGTTTTCTTGGACTTTGGCCTAAGTGAGCATTCCACTGAACTTGAGACTAGAGGAGTTGACTTACACCTCATGAAGAGAGCATTTCAAAGTTCTCATTTCAAGTATGCGAAGGAGTGTTTTGACGCTGTCATTGAGGGTTATAGCGAATTTATGGGAAAAGATGTGGCAGAGGATGTATTAGAAAAAATTCAAGAAATAGAGAGAAGGGGACGATATGTTTCCGAAAGGTAAATCAAAATATCTACAATGAAGATATCTTTCTTCAAATAATTTCTCCTGTCCTTTTTTATCGGGTAGAAGGTTAGCTTATGCAGTTTTGACAATAACGCCTTAGTTATTTCTTCTGAACTAATTTTCCACTACCCTTGAGGTAGATGCCAAATAGGATGGTATCAAATACTGTTAATAAAACTATTAGAACCATTTGGGTTTCCAGACCAATTTGAGGCATTACAATTCCACTTACCGTTTCTTTTGACTCATTTTTTGTTTTAATTCCTTTTAGAGCCATGACGCACAAGTATATAAGTTTATTTGATCAGCAATGATGATTAATGGTTCTGTAGCCCGAAATAGAATATTTCTCTAGTAAACTCCTTCACAACACTCTTAACTATCAACATTCATCATTAGACATGCTGAAAAGAGAAAGGAGACCCAGATACGCTTAGGAGGGAGCTATCTTCCCCCTCAGTTGATATCTAAGCTCCCTCCTCCTCTCTTGCCGTTCTACCAAAAAACTTCAATGTAACCATGGTTAAATGGAAAGAGAAAATCAGCAAATCTTTGGATTCTTAACAAATATTTCTAAGGGTATGATGGAATCTTGTTGAACACAATTTTTCGTTTCTCGGAAATCTTATTTGCTGGGGCTTAGAATCATCATGTAATATTGCCCATAAGATATAGATGAGGGCAAGAGAAGTGAAAGAACATAACGTGTCTGCTTACTTTCCAGAGGGTAAAGTGGTTTTCTTTGCAACGGGGAATTTCCATAAGTTCAATGAAGCTCTTCGCGTTTTCGCTAAATTCAAGATTGCAACTGCAATGATAAGGGTGGAGGCTGTTGAAATTCAGGACAACGATATAGAAAATATCGCTAAAGCCAGTGCCATGGATGCCTTGGAGAAGACTGGTTTACCACTCATTGTTGAGGATGCCGGACTTTTCATAGAGGCGTTGAACGGTTTTCCTGGTCCCTACTCCTCTTATGTTTATCAAACATTAGAAACAAAAGGAATCCTTAGATTGATGGAAAAAATTGAAAAGAGAGATGCCACCTTTCACTCGGTGGTTGCCTTCTGCAGCCCCCAAGAAACTCTTAGAACTTTTCATGGTGAAGTTAAAGGAAAAATCTCCATACAAGAAAGAGGAAGCCATGGATTCGGTTTTGACCCCATATTCGAGCCTTCCAATGATGATTATCACAAAACTTTTGCCGAAATGAGTATTCAGGAAAAGAATAAGTTTTCGCATCGTGCTAAAGCTTTGCAGGAGTTCGCTAAGTGGTATGTATCAATGCGGCGACGAAGGTTTTAAATACGTCACTGTTCTCTCGCTGTTAAAGAATGCACGGTGACAAAAATGCCAAAGAAGGAAAAGGGGAGTTCACAGTCGATTCGTCCAGTCAGCAAGAGACCTCCTGCTTGGTGTAGGTATAAGCCAGAGGAAGTGGAAGCAATGGTCATCAAACTCGCTAAGGAAGGTTATCCTGCAAGTATGATTGGAGCAATTTTGCGCGATCGCCATGGTGTTCCTTTAACCAAACCCATTACTGGACGAAGGATAACCCAGATTTTGAAGGATGCTGATTTGGCACCTCCCTTGCCTGAAGATTTTGAAACATTACTGAAAAAGGCTGCAAGACTTCATCTTCATTTAGAAAAGAACAAAAAAGATTTACACAATAAACGGGCGCTTCAGATCGTTGAAGCTAGGATTCGCAAGCTTTCTAAATATTATAAGCAGAGAGGAGTACTTCCACCAGACTGGAAATATGAGGCAAAAGCAACATCTTTCGTCTAGTTTCGGTGTTTTCATGCCTGTGAAGAAGGAGCAAATTAATGCTTTTTTAAACAGTGCTTCAGAGGCAGCGGAGCAAATTTCTAAGCATGTCGAGAAAGGTGAAACCATCCACGTTACCTCTCATTTTGACGCAGATGGACTGGCTGCAGCAGGTATTATTGGAAGGGCTTTGCTAAGGTTAGGAGCAACGTTTCGTCTACGAGTTGAAAAATGGATAGATGAGAAAATAGTTGAGGAACTATCTGCCGATAAGCCTCCTTTAATTATATTTACGGATTTGGGAAGCGGTTACCTTGACCTCTTAAATGCAAAACTTAGTGACCAAACGGCTATTATTCTGGATCACCATGAACCTATTGGAGAACCTTCCAAATCATTTACCCAAGTAAATCCTCATCTCCACGGAATCGACGGCTCTCGTGACCTTAGTGGAGCCGGAGTAGCTTACTTTGTTGCCAGAGCTTTGAATAAAAACAATGTTGATTTAGCTTGCGTTGCAGTTGTTGGTGCCCTTGCAGATTTACAGGATAAATATGAGAAAAAGAAATTGGGGGGTGTCAACGAAAAGATAGTGGAAGATGCAGTTAACGCTGGTTATCTCAAAGTTGATACTGACTTACTCTTTTTTGGTAGAGAAACACGGCCTATTCATAAGGCGTTAGCTTGCACCACAAATCCTTTTATTCCAGGCATTAGCGGAGAGGAAGACAAGAGCCTTGCTTTTCTTGCGAGTTTTGGCATTACACCAAAACTTGAAGCTAAGTGGCGTGCCTTGAGAGACCTCTCGAATGAGGAGAAGAAGAAACTCTTTTCTGGGCTTTCTGACTACCTTCTTTCCAAAGGACTTCCAAGCGATGTTGCGTTCAGCTTGATAGGAAACGTTTATACTTTGACTAAGGAAGAGCCTTGGACTCCTCTCAGAGATGCTCGAGAGTTTGCTGTCTTACTTAACGCTACAGGAAGAATGGATAAACAAGGTCTTGGTGTGGCGATTTGCATAGGAGATAGGGGAGCAGCCTTGGAACAAGCCAACGAAGTGCTGCAAGAATATCGACGAACTATCACAAAATATCTTGGTTGGCTGAATGAAAAGCCTTCTCGCATAGAAGAACTGAACAACATCTATGTGGTGCACGGTGAGAATTTCATAAACGAGAACATAATCGGAACAATCTCTTCCATCCTTTCCACTAATCTCCCAAATCCAAAGAAACCAATCATTGCCTTCTCAATAGTCCCAGGAGAAGAAATGATTAAAATTTCGGCGAGAACACTAGACATTCTGACAAGTCGCGGTCTTGATCTTGGGGAGATCATGCGCGTTGTAGCAGAAAAATATTCAGGAAGAGGAGGGGGACACGATGTTGCCGCTGGAGCCCAAGTGCCCCTTGCTAACTTAGACTCCTTCATCAAATCTGTAGATAAGCTTGTCCAAAAACAATTAGAGGCAACGCAGCATGGAAGCTGAAATAGTTTTAGCTTACGAAAATAGACGAGAGGCGGAGGCAGTTGCTAAGGCAGTGTCTCCAGATAATTTCAAAGTGCCACAAGGTTTGTTCATCAAAACAACCCATAAGGGAGCCAAAGTTTTTACGACTGTGAGATGTGACTTGCGCCTTCAAACTTTTATAGCGACCATTGACGACCTTTTAAGCTGCGTTTCAGTAGCTGAGAAAACTTTCAATGCTGTAAAGAAATTTAATGTGCAAAATAAAGGGGTCGCATAAGTTAAATATCGGGTTTTCATGTAAAACCTAACGACACATGCCTTTACAACCTGTTTAAAGTTGTATGATGTTGAGATGTTAGACATAAAGTTGATTCGTGAACATCCAGATATTGTTAGAGCAAGTCTAAAAAAGAGAGGTGATCCCGAAAAAATCAAAATGCTTGATGATTTAATCGCCTACGACAATGAATGGAGACTACTGTTGACAAAGGTAAACGAACTCAGGCACAGAAGAAAAATGGTTACTACAGAAGTCGCTGAGTTAAAGAAGAAGGGAGAGGGTGCAACTGAAAAAATCAAGGAAGCTCAGGAAATTCCAAAGAAAATCAAGAAACTAGAAGAAAAGGTCAAGGAACGTAAAAGCAAGATAAATAACATTCTGTTGAGACTTCCCAATCTTTTGCATGAGTCAGTTCCGTTAGGTAAGGATGAAAGTGACAATGTAGTCATAAGAGTTTGGGGTAAGCCGCCAAAATTTGATTTTGAACCAAAGAGTCATCTAGAGCTTTTGCTAAACCTCGGGATGATTGATGTTGAAAGTGCAGCAAAAGTTGCAGGCAGTGCATTTTATTATTTGAAAGGGCCTGCGGTTTTGCTTGATTTAGCCTTACAGAGATTTGCCATAGATTTCCTTATGAAAAAGGGCTTTCAGATATTTGAACCTCCACTTATGGTGAATAGGAGATCGTATGAAGGAATGATTGGGGACCCATTTGATTTTGCTGAGGCTAGCTATAAGATTGAGGGTGAAGACCTTTACTTGATTCCTACAGCTGAGTATCCTTTAGGTAGCATGTTTACTGATAAGGTTTTTAATAAGAATGATTTGCCTTTGAGAGTTGGTGGTGTCAGTGCTTGTTTCAGGAGAGAAGTTGGAACACATGGCAAATATTCGAAAGGTTTGTTCAGAGTTCACCAATTTAATAAGATTGAACAGTTTGTTTATTGCTTACCTGAAGAGAGCTGGCAATTTTTCGAGGAGTTACAAAAAAATTCAGAAGAATTATATCAGATGTTGGGATTGCATTATCGTGTAGTAAACATCTGTAGTGGTGACTTGGTAGCGAAAGCTGCAAAAGGATATGATGTAGAAATCTGGATGGCTGATGGAAATTTTAGGGAAAGTGGAAGCAATTCTAACTGTACGGACTACCAAGCAAGAAGATTAAACATAAGATATAGAGAGAAAGAAGGGCAACGTCCAGTTGGTTTTGTTCATACCCTAAATAATACTGCTTTAGCAACTAGTAGAACCATGATTGCAATTCTAGAGCAGTTTCAACAAAAAGATGGATCTGTCATAATTCCAAAAGCCTTACGACCTTATATGGGTGGAAATGAAGAAATAGGCTGAACTGATTGTTTTATGGCAAAACAACTTAACATACGCTAAACCTTTTAATACTCCCGCATCAAATCTTCCAGTCACGATGGAGGTTCACTGTGTCAAAGAAAAGACGTGTAAGGGATAAATGGCGTGGTAAAGACTGGTACAAAACTAAGTCTCCATCATATTTTGGTGGAGTTGAATTGGGAACCCTTCCTTCAGATGAGCCAACAAAACTTCTTGGAAGAATTATTGACGCCACGCTTTATGACATCACTGACGATTTTGCCCACCAATATTTGAAGATGTATTTTCAGATAACTGATGTGGATGGTAAAACCGCTCAAACAATCTTTAAAGGGCATGAATACTCTCGGGACTACTTGAGAAGTTTGGTTCGAAGAAGAACTACGAGAGTTGACAGTATTCTTAACGTTACGACAAAGGATGGTTACCAGTTGAGAGTGGGGGTTTCAGCCTTTACTCTCACCCGAGTTAAAACATCCCAAGAACAAGCCATACGTGTTATTACGAAAAGAATTATTGAAGAAAAAGCAGGTACATTAGCCTTTGACCAATTTGTCCAAGAAGTAGTATTGGGAAAAATTGCTTCTGACATCTACAATGATGCTAAGAAGATAGCACCTTTAAGGCATGTGGGCATCCGAAAGTCCAAACTCCTTCTGGCCCCTACAGTCGCTGCATAACAGCACAATGCTTTCTCTGCAGCTTTACCCCATGGGAGAGCTTTGAAGAAAGCCCACTCAATAAGACTAAGGAAAAAAGTTGCTAGAGAAGCTGCTTTTCTCCTTTATACATTACAAGAGAAAGAGTACAAACAAGCAAAGAAAAGAGCCGCCCAAATTTTGGGAGTCCATGTTCTTCCAAGCAACCTCGAAGTGGCTGAGGAACTCGACAAAATAGCTGAGGAAAAAGAAGGGTTGCCAAGGCAAGAACGATTGCTTCAGATGCGAAGGGAGGCTCTCAAAATAATGGAAGCCTTAAAAGACTTTCATCCAAAACTAGTTGGGAGCGTCTGGCGCGGAACCATCCACAAAAACAGCGACATAGACATAACCACTTTTTCCCACAACCCAGAAGCTGTCTATACTAAACTGCAAAAAGACAACTTCAAAATCACCAAAACTGAGTGGCGCTCTGTAACAAAACAAGGTGAAAAAGAAACATCGTTCCACATTCACATTCTTCTTTCATCAAACAATGAAGCAGAAGTTGTTGTTCGAGACCCAGAAAAAATGGATGTAAAAGAAAAATGTGAAATCTACGGTGACACCATAACAGGACTAAACTGCTTCCAACTTGAAAAAATCCTCAAAGAAAACCCACTCCAAAAATTTGTGCCAAAGTAATTAATCAAAGCAATAATCACCAAGTAACTCTTTGTTCAAATTGACTTAAATAGACGTTATCTCATATGAAATAAGTGGAAGTACAGGCACGCTGAGCTACAATGGAAATGGACAAAGAACGATTTAAAAAAACGTTCCCACACCTAGCTAAAGAATTAGAGATCCAAGAGCATAAAATACCGATAACTTCCATTCGATCTGATCAGCAAATCGGAGAAAAATCGTCTTTTAGAGGGTTTGAAACTTACATGCCTGATGTAATCGACTTTATTCGGCGATGCGACAATGAACAACAAGCGGAAGAGATCATCAACTATTTAGAGAAAAGGAAAGAGATTAGCCACGAATACGCCCGCAGACTTAAGAAGCAACTGAGAGAAAAAGGTGTGAGAAGTTTCGGCTCAAAAAAAGAAGAAGGCTACTATCTTAAACAAGGCGGACTCTAACAATCTTTTAAACCAAATCCTAGAAAGATATTTCTTTTTGAATTATTAATTAATGAAGGCTAATACATGTCTAAACGACTGCCGAGAAGAGATAAGTGGCATTTTCTAAGATTAGGTTCCCGCTGGGATCGAACAGCAGTCCCTATCTATGAAACCGCAGCACGAGGAAAATGTGTACCCTTACTGAAAACCCTCGTTACCAGTCACTGCCAAAATGAATGTACCTACTGCTCTTTTCGAGCCAGACGCAAATGTATACGAGAGACATGGGAACCCGAAAAATTGGCAGCAGTTACACTGCATCTCTGGAAAGAACGCAAAATAATGGGGCTCTTCTTAAGCTCCTCAGTTCTCAAAGACCCTGACTACATCACTGAGAAACAGCTACAAGTTCTGCGCACACTTAGAAGATCAGGATATACTGGTTACATTCATCTAAGAATTATGCCAGGAGTAAGTCGCTCCTATCTCCGTGAGGCAACAGAGCTATCCGACCGGGTTGGAGTGAATCTTGAGGCTCCCAACAAAGAAATTTATAATGAAATCTGCCCCGACAAAGGCGGGTTCAAAGAGGCGATTATGAAACGTTTAGAATGGATTGTAGACGAAACGAAGAAAGCACGAAATGAAGTGTATAAACCTAAATTTGGCTATGGCAAAGCTGGTGTCGACACTCAAATGATTGTTGGTGCTGTAGATGATAATGATTGGCACTATCTTCAAATGACCGAACATCTCTATAACGAGTTCAATCTTAAGAGAGTGTACTACAGCGGCTTTGAGCCCCTCCCCCAGACACCACTTGAAGATAACGTTGCATGTTCGCCTTCACGCGAATACCGTTTATACCAGTCCTCATTCCTCCTAAGAGACTACGGATTCACAGTGGACAACTTCTCCTCCATAGTTAACGACCAAGGATTCTTGCCAAACCTTGATCCCAAATTAGTATTCGCAAAAACAAACCTAGATATCTTTCCGATAAATCTAAACACAGCTACCTACAATGAGATTGTCAAGATACCTCACATCGGCCCGATAACTGCCAAGAGAATAATTAAAGCGAGAGAAGACATCAAAATCCAATATGTTGCAGAGCTTGAAAGAATCATTGGAGCAAATTTTGCCCGTAGAGTGAGCCCTTACGTCGAGTTAAAGGATAAAAGATTAACAGAATTTCTAAAAGTAAATAAAGCTCATTGATAATAAATAGGCAAAACTAAAATGGAAAACGTGGATTATCAAGAGGGAATTAATTGAAGAAAAGAACACTCCAGCTGATTCTTATTTTGTTACTGTTTGCCTTTCTACAGATTTCCACTTCACTGGGTATAGATGCTGCAAGCAACGTATCTTCTTTAGATATTCAAGTAGATCATGAGTTTGAGATTCAAAATGGCGGATTGGTTATTCTCAAAGAGAATTTCAAACTCACCAACAAACTTGGAGAAAATACAGTGTTGTTGCAAAAGTTCACTACAGGTTTCCCTTCTGAATACGGCTCTAATCTTGACTACTGCTTTGCCTATGGCGACGATCTTAATGAACGGTTAAAGGTCAAACTTGATGTGGGATTAGGAAAAATTGGCTTCTACGGAGTCAAGGCAATCTTTCCCAACTCTGGCGTACAAATAAGCATTAACAAGTCATACAGTTTTACTGTAGTCTTTCTTTTTTCAGGTCTTGTATCGATAGAAACATCCGAGACAACAGACGAATTCTGGTGGAACTTCACTTTTCCTCTGTTTCCAAGTTTACCTGAACAAGTCTCAAAATGTAATGTTACAGTAATTCTTCCTGATGAAACAACCTATACGGATAGTTCGCTAGCCAGCAAAGGATTAGACTTCAATGTAACCTCTCTTAACCTTCATAAAATCCTAAACTTCACAAAAAGACCGCTGGAAAATTTTGCATATGAGCCTAGTTGGTTGATATTTTCTCAATCCACTGTTCTCGTACCCGATAACCCCTTTCATCTCATCAACGCCAATGAGATAAAGCGAGAAATAACCTTTGATGAGTGGGGACATATCTCTTTATCTGAATCTTATTATCTGAAAAATATTGGGTCTTGGAACCTCACTGAGATAAAGATTCACTTGCCTCAAGGTGTTGATGATGTTTCTGCACGAGATGAATCTGGTAGCCTTCAAGTGGTTCTGGAAGAGGGGAATGCAACAGTGCCAACTAACGCCACCATTCAGCTGAGAGATGTGGTAGAGGGAAATGAAGAGGTAAGGTTCACAATAGATTACTGGATTCCATGGAAAAACCATGTTAATCAATATGGTTTGCATAGCTTTAATTGGGCATTCGCATTTTTAGAGCGTCAATATTTTGACTGGACAACAAGAAAGTTAACTGCAACTATTATTTTGCCAGAAGGCGCCAAATTTTCGCATCTCCCTGATGTCCAAGAAGACCTTGGTGCACAAAAAAGTGAGAGTCTGCGAAGAAATGTGTTTCAGGAAGTTTTAACGTATACCTTCTATAATGTTACGCCGTTTCATGAGCTTGATTTTGATTTGACGTATGATTATTTTGTGTTCTGGGCGTCTTTTCGTCCTACGTTATGGGTTGGAGTGGTAGTTCTTATTGCTTCTGTTGTAACCTTATTTTGGCGCGTGCCAAAACCTGTTCCAGTTCCTACAGTTCCAGTTCCTTCAAAGGATCTTAGAAGTTTTGTCGATACTTATGAAAAGAAAACGGGTCTGCTTTCAGAATTTGAGGCGCTGGAACAACAGTTGAGGAGGAGTAAGATTCCTCGGCGTCGGTATAAGATCCGGAGGAAGGCGATGGAAGGTCGCCTCTCTGTGTTATCTCGGGATTTGTCAAATCTACGAGAAAGAATAAGAACTGCTGGTCCACGGTACGCGAGTATTATGAGGCAGATAGAGGTTACTGAGACTGAACTTGAAGGGGCGGAGGCTGATATTAGAAGGGTTGAGGCTCGATATAGGCGGGGCGAGATTTCTAAGGGTGCTTACAATAGGCTTCTTGGAGAATACCACCGCAGAAGAGAAAGGGCGAAAGTAACAATTGATGGAGTTCTCTTGAGGCTTCGAGAGGAGATTCGCTAGAGAGACTTTCACACACGCACAGGTTTAGACCTAGGTTTAATATATGAATCAAATAGGCTCCAGATAGAGGAGCTTAGTTTTATTTACTAGAACCGCTTAAATTTGGAGTTTGGAGAAAGAAGGGCTTGAATTGTTGAGGAAAACTGTTTCTTGGATAATGCTTACACTCTTATTAGTAAGCATGGGCACGTTGACATTTAACATTCAACCAGTGAAAGCAGATCCAGAAGTGCTGTTCTTTGATGATTTCAATGATGGTATAGCGGATGGTTGGACAGAGCATTTAGGAACTTGGAATGCTATTGGTGGAGAGTATTTGGTTACAGTTGGGGTGAATGAGAATGGCATTTCAACGGTAGATAATTTGAACTTAACTGATTGCGTTATTGAGACAAAATTGAGGTTCAGAGATACAGAGGTAGGGTTCAACGTAGGTATTGTTTTCAGATACACTGATAACGAACATCTTTACACTTTCGAGGTTTCCAACGAATATGATGAAGTCCTCTTCCATATTTTCACTCCAGAAGATCCAGAATGGGGACATGGACCACCATGTCTTGCTTATCCTATCAATTCAAATGTCAACTATACCTTAAGAGTTGAGATTAGAGGTCAAACATTTACTGGTTTTCTCAATGGTCAACAAGTGTATGAATGGACAGATGGAAATTATACAAGTGGAAAAGTTGGATTAAGAGCAAGAAGAGCTCATGTTTTCTTCGACAATTTCACAGTTTATGATTCACAATCATTATGGTGGAACAACAATTGGCAACATAGGAGAAAAGTCCATATTACTGAAAACAGTGGTTATGATTTGTCTGATTTTCCAGTTGAAGTAACCTTTGAACATGATGGAAATGCCCAACCAGATGGAGATGACATAAGAGTAATTGACAACCTGATAGAGATTCCAAGCCTTGTAACAATGATAAATAACACTCACGCATCGGTTATGTTTGAAATTGATGCATTAGCTTCTTCTTCAAAGTCTGTTTACGTCTATTATGGAAATCCAAGTGTAACAGCTCCAAGCTATCCATTGGTTCCCTTAACAATCTCCGAAGGAAATACAGGATATGCCATAATCGACAATGCTTTGTACATTGGTTGGACTCGTACGGTTTGGGGTGGATCAGGCCCTGAAGTGACTGTCTGGGCGGATTATAGGATTGATTTTGACAGAAATGGAGATCCAGAAGACAATGATGATTTAATTACTGATTATGGAGGCAGAAAGGGAGGAATTGGAAGATTTGTCATTCATTTTCACCAGATAGGTCTAGGTGACTACCAGAGATACATTCAGACCCCAATCTACATAGACATCGTCTTCGCTAATGCATCCCTCAGAGCATATGAGAACCATACTTGGGTAGAAACCACACAAGCAGATGAGCTATTTATGTTCAGTCCTTCATGGGACTATGCAAACTATGGTCTTGGTTCAGAGCAGAACATCATCGATGGGCTGAATGTGAATCAAATAACACCAAGCCCGCCATGGCATTATCCATGGAATGAAATGTATATTTCACCACTAGACCCTCAATGGATGACTTTTAGGAATAGCATGACTGGAGAAATATTTGGCTCAACTGGGCTTAACATTGGAACAGCATACAATTATTCGTTTACCGCAAAAGAAGGAGCAGACTGGGATAGATGCATACGCTACGACTTTGTAGGTCCAGACCCCTCACCAGAACCCTATGACCAACCTACTGATTGTAGAATCTACTGGTATGGAGACAACAGCAACAACTATTCAAACATAGAGATGATGGCTCAAATATTCCATAACCAGCCGTCAATTCTTGTTGAGTCTGAAGAACCTAAAGCTGGACCTAAAACTTGGACTGTAGATGATGATGGACCAGCAGACTTCCACATAATACAAGAAGCAATTAATAGCCCAGATGTAAAGGATGGAGACACCATATTCGTATACAACGGAACATACTATGAAAATGTTGTTGTAAATAAAAGTGTGTCACTTATTGGAGAGAATAGAGAAACTGCAATTATTGATGGAAACGGAACTGGGCATGTAGTCCACGTAACCGCTAACAACACAATCATTAGCAATTTTACAATACAAAATAGTGGTCATAATAAGTTTGATCGTGGCATTTGCATACAAAACTCCTTCAACAGTTCCATCTATAACAATAAGGTCAAAAACAACAATTGGGAAGGGATTCATATAACTCAGTCGTCTTATTGCATTCTCCGGAACAACAATATTACCGATAGCGAGTACTGGAACTTTGGAGTCACTGGAGGCAATTTTGAACATTACATTCATGACATTGACAGTTCAAATACTGTAAATGGAAAACCAATCCACTACTTAATCAATGAAAAGAACTTAGCCGTTAACCCTTCTACATATGGTAACGTTGCGTATCTTGCGTTAGTGAATTCCACCAACATAACTGTGGAAGACCTGAATTTAAGAGACAATTTCCATGGTGTGCTCTTCGCCTACACCTCAAACTCCCTAATCAAAAATGTCTCAGTAACCCACACCCATGATGCTATCCTCATACACGGTTGTTCCAACGTTTCTGTTTCTGGCAATATTGCAAACAATAATTGGCACACCAGCGTTCGGCTATACCATTCCTTTAACTGCTCTGTTTCACGGAATACTGCAATCGACAACGAAAACATTGGCATTTGGCTGGAAGAAGGGTCTCCCAATTGTTCTATTTCTGAAAATACTGTAAAGTACCAAAGGTGGGGGATCTGGGTGACCTCTTCTTCCGATAATTGTTCTGTGTATGGTAACATAGTAACCAATAATTGGTATTCTGGTATCTGGATCGAAGTTTCTAACTGTATTTTGAAAGGTAATACCATAAGCAACAACGGGCTGCCTGGTTGGGGGGATGGTTTGCGGATAAAAGAGTATTGTAAAAACACTATGGTCTATCACAACAACTTTATCAACAACATTAACCAGCATCTTGGTGGAGTAGGGGTTAACACTACTTGGGATAACGGTTATCCTTCTGGCGGAAACTACTGGAGTGACTATACTGGCGTAGACTCGTATCGTGGTTTTTATCAAAACGAGACCGGAAGCGATGGGATAGGTGACACTCCATATTTAATCGATGCGAATAATAGAGACCGCTATCCATTAATGAATCCTTATAGTGCGCCTCCTTCAGCTGAAATTCATGATGTATCCATAGTTAGTGTTGTGCCTTCTGCCACCGAAGTTTATGTTGGACAAGTTGTTAACATCACAGTTACCGTTCAAAACCAAGGAAACATCACAGAAACTTTCCAAGTCACATGCAAATACGAACTAGAAGGAACAGAATACGCCATAGGCATTATGACAGTTGATAATCTTGCTCCACAAGCCAACACATCCATAATCTTCACCTGGACAACAACGGACATAACAGTGCACATAATAAAAGCAGAAATCCCACCACTCATAGGCGAAACAGACACAGCTGACAACACACTGACAAGCCCCACTACTGTAAAAGTCAAAATGATAGGCGATGTAAACGGCGACAACCAAATCGACATAAGAGACATCGCCCAAGCCGCTCTAGCCTTCGGCTCCTATCTCAACCATCCAAGATGGACCCCACAAGCAGACATAAACCAAGACGGAAAAGTAGACATAAGAGACCTAGCCTTCATAGCTAAAAACTTTGGAAAAACATATCCATAACAAACACATTTGATCTAGTGTTAACAGGAATCTCATCAAGCATAATAACGTTTTTATCTTTCATAGGTTACTTCATTAAAATCTAAAAAGTGGAGTTGATTGTTCCATGGTAAAAGTTAAGGTTGATGCTGAAAAGTGCGATGGAGACGGAATATGCGTTGAAACGTGTCCTGTAGAGGTTTTCGAGATCAGAGATGGGAAATCAGTCGTTGTGAACAATGACGAATGCCTTGTTTGCAGAGCCTGTGAGGTACAATGTCCAAATGCAGCTATTGAGATAATCGAATAACCTCTTTCTCCCTATTTTTTTAATCAGACATAGAAGCTAACTATAACCTTACCCCGACATTTACAGATTAATAATTGAGTTTATAGGTTCCAGAATGAGGACTGAATATCTCTTACCTTTCTTATGACTTTCTCAGCTTGCTTCCTCAGTGAGGAACTTGCTACTGGACCCTTATCTTGTATGGAATATGGAGTTCCAGCCATCTCTGCAACTACTGCTGTAATTATCTTTCCAAGGAAGTTAAGGCTGTATCCGCCCTCTAAAACTGTAACTAACTTTCCTTCACAGAATCGAGACGCCAAATCCAGTGTTTTTCGGAAAGTTTCTAAATAACCAGAGGCAGAGAGAGAAAGCTCCCCCACAGGATCTGTGTAGTGTCCGTCAAAGCCTGCAGAGACCAGAATAAACTGTGGCTTAAATTGACTGGCAATGGGAATCACGATTTGGTCAACAGCCTGAAGGTAAATTTGATCGTCAATCCGAAATGGAAAGGGAACATTCACATTATATCCTAATCCCTTTCCTTTACCAATCTCATCTACAAAGCCAGTTCCAGGAAAACCTCTTGGATCATGATGTAAACTAATGTAAAGCACCTTGTCAGTTTGGTAGAAGATTTCTTGAGTCCCATTTCCATGATGAGAATCAATGTCTAAAATTAAAACACGGTCAAGGCTGAAATCCTTAAGAAGGTGAGCAGCAGCAATGGCGGCATTATTGAAAAGACAGAAACCCATAGCATAGTAGGGTCCCGCGTGATGCCCTGGAGGGCGAACAAGAGCGAAGGCATCTTGAAACTTTCCTGTAATAACAAGATCGACAGCCTTCAATACGCCGCCTACTGCTAAAAGTGCAACCTCAAAACTTTTAGGTCCAACTACAGTGTCGCCTAGATCAAGGAGCCCCCCACCTCGTTCAGAACATTCTTTGACAAGTTGGATATAGTCAGATTCGTGAACTAACTCCACTTCCTTTATGTTGGCAGATTTTGGTCTAATAAGTCTACAATTCCCCTTTTCAAGGAGATCACTACGATTTAACTCGTCCATAACTACTTTCAGACGTCTGGGTGATTCAGGATGCCCTTGTCCAGGCTTATGATCGAGATATTTTGGCGAATAGATGATAGCGGTTCTTGACATCTTCTACACCTGTGTTGGATACACTTTTTGGAAAATTCTGTTAATATACTCGTTCAGATTCAGTCCTTCTTTTTTGGATAGTTTTCTGAGGGCTTTGTGAACTCCAGTTGCGTATTGAATTGCCTTTTTTCTTTTGTTAACTATAAAGGCTGGCATTTCAAGGTTTTTAGCGACCTGCCTTAACACTCTTTTCCTTAGCATGTCCTGAGGAGAGTCAATTTTTAGGTCGACAGGGAGACTTAATGCGAAATTCACCACTTCTGGATCGGTGAAGGGAAGCCGCAACTCGACCTTGTGATAAGAACAGACTTGAATATCTCTTTGGAAATTCGTCTCATAGCAAGCCACGACATCAGAATATATAACGTTCCTTACAGTTGTAGCTGATTTGGCATATTCTCTAAGATATCTTTGATAGCCTCCAAAGAGTTCATCACTCCCTTGCCCAGCAAACAAGACCTTGCATTTCATCTTTGAGGCGATTTCAGCAACCCAATAGAAAGGAACCGCAATACTTGCTTTTACTGGGTCAGGGGTTTCAATTAACCACAATGTTTTGGGAAGAACCTGTTCTACATCGCCTATAGTATAGGTTTGTATCATAAGAGGTAGTTCCAGTGCTTCGGCTGCAAGTTTTGCACTTTGGACTTCTGATTGATTTTTTAATCCCACCGAAATCAAATGAACTTCAACCTCACAAAGTTTGGCTAAAACCGCAATAAGGCTGCTGTCTAAGCCGCCTGAGAAAGCCACAGCCACTTTATCAATGTCAGCAACTCTTTTTCTTGTGGATTCTAACAGAAGTTTTTGAAGATGTTTTGCTGCAGGCTCCATATCAATCGTTTGAACAGGAGGCTGGGTTACGGTCTTCACGGGTTGGAAGGTAATTCCGTTAGTATTCATTGTGGCTAGATTTCCCGGCGGAAAAGACTTCACAATTTTCATTCTGAGAGCCCACAAAGCCTTTCGTTCAGAAGCTATAGCGCAGATTGTTTCATTTTCACCATAATAAAGCGAGTTTACGCCAATGGTGTCTCGTCCAACTAATACTTTTTTATAAAGCGCAACAGCGAAGATATATGAACCTTCAAGTTTCCTGATGACGTTGCAGGCTTGTGTTTCAAGGTTAGGCTTAAGCCTTCTAAGTATTCCGTCAGTTTCGGGAGTTTTTGGTGGTGGAAAGAATCGTCCTTCAAATACTAGAGAGAAGTTGTCGCCTAAGACTGGTTGTGGAGAATCTTGGGGCAGAAGAGAAGAGAAGTTGTGACCTAAAG
>CAZCYX010000003.1:0-55935 GCA_964503065.1 uncultured Candidatus Bathyarchaeia archaeon | reverse complement strand
AACTATTTTCTATTTTAGTTTTTTAGAAAGAATTGTATAAAATTCTGTACAGAAATCCTCACGAATTAACATGAGCAATTTTCACTTATAATAGGCGGATGTTATGGGACGCCTATCGGTGATCAAGCTTTCTTTTAAAGTGGTTAATAAACTCATTCTTCTACCAGAGGGTGCCGAACACAAACCATCTTCAAATGTGTTGGTTAAAAATCTGTGAAACAGAATATGAATGAAATATGAAGATTTCCACACTTTCAAAGTGTATTGCAAATTCACACGTCTAAAACTTAATAATTGTTGAAACTTTTCGCTTTCAGATAATGGTCAAATGCGAAAGCCGTGAATAATCTATAGTGCAGATTTGAAATATCTAGAGATTGAATGTTGTGTTTTCTTTCTCAGATGCGTTACACTAAAGTGAACACTCTATATATTTTCAAGTGATTTCAACATGCAAACAGCATGTTAAAAATAATGTATATTGATGGTACTCTATGTACTATACTATGAGTTTTATATTAATAGTGTTGTAGTCGTTATCATAGGTATGGGGTACAGTGTGAGGCTACCGAACCTTATGTTAGAATTGATGTTGTGTTTGCATGAGTCTTCTTTCTTCTAGTTCTTGTTCTAAGTACAGATTGCTTATCTGGTATTGTTTCAGTCTTGGCTTGTTGTTCAGTCTTTGTATCTGTTCTGCGGTTTTTGGGTCTTGGGTTTTGCAGAATTTGAGCATGAGTTTTGCTAGTTGTCTTTCTCTTCTACCTCTCAAAGTGATTTGTTCTAGTAGGTGGATTATTTCGTGTTTGTTGATTATTTGCCATTGTTTTGTGGTTTTGTGTCTTCGGATTCTTGGATTTCCGATTTTGCCTAAGCGTATCATTTGCTGAAATTTCTTTAAAGCGTCAAAGTTGTGGCTTCTTATGTAGATTCTTGGGATATGTTGATTTCTGAATTTGGGAGCTTCTACGGTTGCCATGAAGCTTAGAATGTATGAAATAATTTTCTTCTGTGTGCGTGTATATTTTGGGGGGTTTTTTAGTGGTTTGTGTCTGTTCGGGTTAAGGGTTATTTTTTCTAGTTCGTGTCTTTTTTCATCTTCGTTTTCTTCTTCTAGGGTGTATTCTTCCATGTGTCTTTTTTCTGTGGTGATTTGGTCTAGTTTTTCAGGCATTGGGTTTATCTTCTAGGTTTAGCTTGTTGAAGTTTTGTTATGAATTGTTTGGGGGGTCTCAATTCTGACATGTCGATTATCATAGCGTCTGATTTTGGGTTGAATTTTGTTTCTCCTTTCTTTGTTGTGGGATAGGCTTCGACTTCTGCTCTTGTTAGCCAACCTATCATTTGGAGTTTTTCTTGTTCTTCAGTTCTGAATTTCCATACTACTAGATAGTCGTTTCCATGCCATTCGCTAGGTTTGACTAGCGCTTTTTTACAGTAGTACTCATAGGTTTTCACCTCTATTGTACCTACTTTGGGAATCCAGAAATCGTAAGGCTTTGTTAGTCTTTGGTCTATGATTGGGTCATTCGGAACATACGGCACTTCCATTAGTTGAAGCATTAGTTCAAAGGCTTTCTGTCCACATAAGCCTAATCTTGCTGTTCTTACTTCATCTTCATTCCAATGTTTTCCTATGCCTGCTCTGTATCGTTCTAAAAAGAATTGTGCGTGTAAGATTACCCATTGCTTAAATTCTTCTTCAACTTCGTAGAGTGGATTACCTTCTTCTATGCTTTCCTTTGAGATTAAACATTTGATAATTTCTATAGGTTCAAGTTTCTCCATGTTTATACCTACTTTACAATAAACTTTTGTAGCTTTTAAGTATTGTTTAGTGAAAAACATAGTTAATATTTAATGGTTTAGAAAAGATGGGTTATTTTTGAGTTAGGATTTCATAGCCTTTTGTTACGACTTTGCACATTTTGGCACTTCGATTTTTGCCTTCTATGTACTTCTCGATGTTGCTTAACAATTTTTGTGAAATGCTGATGTTGACTTGGATATTTTTCTTCATGTTGTTCACCTTTTGGGAAAAGAAGGGGGAGGTGATCTGTACCCTTTCTCTCCCTTACTGCTGGCTTCTCATTCGTAAACGATCAAGACATATACGAAATTTCCGTATCTGAATGAAGAAATTGAGTGAAGGGTGCTTATACTCTGAGCGTCTAAGTAAGTCTTTGTGTCGCTTTCTACGTCATCGGGCATACTTTTTATTAATTTGACAGTGAAAGGCATTATTGCAACTTCCTTAAAGTCCAGCTTGCTCTTCCGATTGGTTTATCATCGTAGCGTCTGAATTTCGCAAACCTTTTTTCTTTGTTCTTTCGGCATTCTTGACAGTTCAGTGCGCCAGAATAGGTTATGTTATTTCTTATCATGTCTATCCATCGTTCAAAGAGAGATTTGGAATTAGGATTATTGGGGTTTCTTAGAAAGTCTTTCATTGGAAGTTGTTGTTTGTGTTGGCATGGTAAGAAGGTCACTTGAACTGTTAGGTCTTTTCTTATTGATACTTTGGTTCCGTTGACTGAAAAAAGGATGAATTCTTTATTTTCGGTTATTAAGAGTTCTAGTTTTTTGTCATATTGTGGTTGTTCTAGATCGTGTTTTTGGAGTTCTAAGGCTTGAATTTGCTTGAACAAGTTGGCTCGTTGGGTTTGTAGCTTCCTTCTTTCTATAATGTTTCTTTCTGAGGTAATTTTTGTGCGTAAGATGTGTTGTTTTTGCTGTAGTTCGTTGATTTTGTTTTGAATTGTTGTGGTGGGGTCTGGTGTTGGTGGTGGGTCTTTGTGGAACAGATTCTTAATCGTTGTTGATCCTCTCCTGATTTGTGCCTATGTCAACACGTATTGGTTGACTGTTGAATTTTGGTGTCTCGGTTATCATGGCTTGGTTTTCCAAGTCTGTTAGTTTAGCGTCAAGTTCCCTTAATTTTTCAAATGTGGGTTCTAGTTTCTTCATTATGCGATTAACTAGGCTTAGAGGATCGACTTGTTCTTCTATTGTTTGTGTCACTTTGGGTAAGGGTGTCTCGTACTGTTGCCATTTCATAAAGCATGGTCTACCTTTGTTTTCTTCGGTTCGGTATCCACAGGTGATATGTTTACATTCGGGAGTACATATGTCTGGATATACGCTTTCTCTGTGTTGCTCTTCAATATCTATGGGATTGTTCAGTTCTTGTGCGCTTGTACTTCTTTCTGTTCCTTTCTGACTTGCTTCGACCATATCTAAAAATGCTGTTTTTGTCATTCTTCTTTCTCCTTCCTTTTCTGCTCATTTGTTCTTAACATGAGCATACATTCGGGTTCTGGATCGGGGATTTTGGGAGGTTTAGGCTCTGGTTCTGGAACCGAGAGGGTTCCGTCTTCATTCACAATATAGCGATCAAAACCTATCATTGTCGATTTTTGTTCTGGTGTTGATGCGGGATATTTACGTAAGTTCGTTATGAGAGAACTTGAGCCATTTCCGATCATTCTTTGAATGCGTTCGTGGGCATGTGCTACTGCGTCAGAATGTGCGGGTGAATCAACCACACTAAGCTCGTATAAGGTACCTTTTACAAAACCGTCATAGCATTGGTTAGTAGTTAGGCATACTCTTTGGATTCCGTCTTTTGCTGGCATGAATCCGTATGAGAAACCCCATCTTCCATTCTTTACCATGCTCCATTCTTTTGTACATTGATCGTAAACTCTGATAAGAACGTGAAAGCCATGAGAGTCGATAAAGGTTTTAACACCTTCAACTTCTTCATCAAAGGTAATTTGTCCAAATGGTGTTCTGTGCATAAACCTTACTGCGGGAAACTTCCGCAAGTGTGCCATGCTGGTTTCAACCACTTCTCTAGTGATTACGGTTCCTAGAATGTCGGGGGAGTCGAAAATGCAAGCGTAGCCGTAGATGTATCGTTTACCTTCATTCTCGAAACTGCGTAATATTGGTATGGCTTCACTATATTTTAGAGGCATTTACTTGTAACTCCTTAGTATCGTTTTCAACAAAATTTTGTATGGCTTTTCTTAGAAAGTCGCTTTGTGTAATCTCCTTTTGTCGACATTTTACACCAAAATCCTTCGCTAGCTGTGGACTAATTGTTGTGCCAACATGTTTCATTTTCATGTATTTTTACATCCATGTTTTTTAGTAATTATATATGTATGTAGAGAAATATTTAAGCATTTTTGCATGAAAATAAAACTTAATTTTTCTAACCTAATTGAATAATGCATAAGTTATTACTTACACCACAGTTTTGTGGTATAAGTTAATGACCCCTACCTTATCCGTTTTTGGGAAGTTTTTTAGAATTTTAGTTGGTTTGGGTTGGAAGAGTATGTTTTATGTGTTCTGTCGTTTGTTGGTTCTGTCATTTGTTTATTCATGGGCTTTGTGTAAGATTTTCATGTGTCGTTAAAAGAGTTCTGAAATGGGATTGATTTGAAATGAAGGAATAAAATAGGCATTGGGATAAAGGATAAGCGTTTTTTGTGGTTTTTTCGTGAAAAGAAGCGTTTATAAGGGAGATTCAACCCAAGTTAAAACAAAAAAGATCGGTGAGACAAATGGTGACACCAAGTCGGCAACAGATAACTGAAAGAGCATTCAAACGGAACATGGAGAGAAACTTTCATATCTCTTCGATAAGTCCAGAAATTGATGAATTGCGGGAAAGTGGAGACTACGAAAGTGCTAGAATTGAATTGATGCAAAGTCAAGATGCTGAGTATAAAGCGTATGTTGAACAGTGTGCTCGGGAGTTAGGTTTGATCCGAGAAGAAATTGAGATCGGAAAACAGATCAAGCCTTACGAATTTCAGATAGACATTCAAGAAGCCTTACGATCTGGTGTTTTTATCTGTGGTGGAAAAGGTACAACAAAGACAAACCTAGCAAAGATCATAGTTGATAGGATGCTTAAGTTAGGATATGTTGTTAAAGTCTTTGATATTTCTAAGGCTTGGTTAAAAAGTTCTATACCTTACTATGTTGAAGTAAAAACAGGATTCGAAATACATGATGATCTCTACCAAAGCATAGTTTACGATCTGTCACAGTTGACACCAAAGAAACTTAAACGGTTTATCGCTAGAGTCTTAGAACTAGAGTGGAACAAACAAACCAATATTTCAGAGGATCAACGTAAGTGGATTATCTACGGGTTTGAAGAGACTCAGATGTTGACACCACAAGGGAGTTTACGATCAAATGAATCGCAACAAACCCTTAGAGTTATGACTTCGGGACGGAACTATGACATAGGCTATATTGCTATAACTCAAAGAGCGGCACTATGCGATACTTCTGTTTTTGAGTTAAGCTTTCAAAGGTACTTCGCACGATTAGACGGTGCGAATGACAAATCTAAGGTTTCTGAGTATATAGGAAGCCTAGCGTATGCCTTGGAGAAATTGAAGATCGGAGAATTCATGTATGACATGGGAAGCGTAACTAAGTGGATTACAACAAAAGAATTCGAGCCAAAAACGAAGTCTCAGAGGATAGAAATCAGAGAGCGCCCTATTCAACCTATCAAACCAAAAAGAGAACATACAGAAATCGTAAAAGCTTTGGCTAATGTTTTCATATTTGTTCTGTGGCTTATTTTGACGCTTATTGCCTTAAGCCAAATGATGTGGTAAAAATGAAAGTCGTATGTATTAAATGTGGAAGGAATGGAAGCCTTACAAAGAAAACAACAATTTCGAAAGGGAAAAAGTATCGTTATTTCTATGTTGAACATTCTGTAGAAGGCAAAAACGTGTGGCATTACATAGGAAAATATTTACCAGAAGCATACACAAAAAATCCATACACAAACCATACACAAACTAATGAAGAAGTCATACACAAACAGAAAAACCCGTTTCACGCTTCTTTTCAAAAATCCTTAGTGCGGGGGGTGGGATTCGAACCCACGAACCCCTACGGGACAGCCGCCTCAGGGCTGCGCCTTTGACCTGGCTTGGCAACCCCCGCCCATCGTTACACGGCATATACCGAAACCCCCACATTAACCTTACCACAGTCATAGCCTAATCATCTTTTCCAACCACTCGATACGTTCGTGCTTTCTCTTCCAAAAAATATCCTCCCAAATGTAATGAAAAGCCAGTTTCTCCCATCCCGAATAATTCTCTCTAAAGAACTGCAATATTTCCTCTGCAGGAACCAGTTCTTTCTTGAACAGTAATCTTGACATTATCTTCTGTTCCCATGGCGGAACCTTTTCCAGCCTATCGCAAAAATAGAAATCCTCAAAGAGTAAATATTCAACTGAGGCTGGCCCAATTCCATACAGCTTAAGCATCTCCTTCTTTGTCTCGTCCCTACCCATCCTTCTGAGGGCAAACTCATCAATCTCTCTCTTTGCAAATTGCTCCGAAATCCTCATGAGAAATTTCGCTCTATAACCAACTTTCAAATCTCGCAATGTTTCTTCTGTTGACCTTGCTATTTTGCTTGGTTCCCAGAATGCTGAAAGAACCTTATTATCAAACCGCACTTTTTTGCCAAATCTCTGGAACAGGTTTTCCAGCATCTGCACAGAGCGTCTAACCATTGCATTCTGAAGAACGATATAAATGACCAACGTTTCATAGAGAGAATTTGCAGCAATTGGCTTCATTCCTTTCCATCTCTTGATAACTGGACCAAGAAACCTATCATCCTTAAATTTCTCACAGAATTCCGAGAGGTCCAAATCAAAATTAAATCTCCACCTAATCTCAGAAACCAGATTATCAATGAAACGCTTGGACAATTTCTTTAGAGAATAAACACCGACTCTAATCTCTGGTTTATCTGTAGTTCCAATATCTTCAAACTTCAGCCCCAATTCCTGACCACACCAAACCATAGTTATCCAACACTTACCCAGCTTCCAAAAAACGTCAGAGGACGGAAAATGAGACGGCTTATGAAAATTAGCATCAAAATTGTACGGTGAAACCGGTACCAATCCCATAGTCGTTTTGTACTGTAAATCTAAAGTTTCAGTCATATAATTCATTGAGAAAGGAGACCACTTAATTGCTTTTCCAAAACTTCCTAACTGACCCCTCCCCCCTCTATACTAGACCTAGACAGACACAAAGACAAAACTATTTAACAAACCCAACAAACCAAACCCCATGAAACCTGACACAATCCTCGTCCTCGACTTCGGAGGACAATACTGCCACCTAATCTCAAGAAGAATAAGAGAGAACAAAGTCTACTCCAAAATAGTTCCACACGACATAACAACAGACGAAATTCAAACACTGGAAGGTCAGTATAACATAAGAGGACTAGTCTTATCAGGCGGACCACAAAGCGTCTACGAAAAGAACACTCCAAAACTTGACCCTAAAATTCTAGAACTCAACCTGCCAGTTCTAGGCTTGTGCTATGGTCATCAACTCATAGCCCAAATCCTTGGAGGAACAGTCCTACCAGCCAAAAAAAGAGAATACGGAACAACATACATCACAATCAACAAACCAAACGAGATACTGAAGAACCTAAACAAGAAACAGAAGGTTTGGATGAGCCACGGCGACACCGTATACAAACTCCCAAAAGAATTCGAAATTCTTGCCCACACAGAAAACACTCCAGTCGCCGCCTTCAAACATAAAGAAAAAGCAATCTATGGTCTACAATGGCATCCAGAAGTCATCCACACAGAAGACGGCATGAAAATGATCAAAAACTTCATCTTCGAAGTATGCAGATGCAAAGCAAACTGGAAGATGGAAGATTTCATACACAAAGCCGTGAAGGAAATAAGACTGAAAGTTGGAGATGGAAAAGCCATAGTTGCCCTAAGCGGAGGCATCGACTCCAGCACAGTCACAGCCTTAACCGCCCAAGCCATCGGAAAAAACCTAACCGCCGTCTTCGTCGACCACGGTTTCATGAGAGAAAACGAGCCAAAATTCATTGAAGAGACTTTTGAAGGAATGCCTATCGATTTTGTTTCAGTGAAAACTAGAAAGAGATTCCTAAAGAGACTAAAAGGAACAATAGACCCTGAACAAAAAAGAAAGATAATTGGAGAAGAATTTGTAAGAGTATTCGAAGAAATCGCTGAAAAAGTTGGCGCAGAATACCTCATTCAAGGGACAATTTACCCAGACAGAATTGAATCAGGTCTCAGAAAGTTTTCAGATAAAATTAAGACACATCATAATGTTGCGGGATTACCCACAAAAATGAAGTTCAAAGACATTGTTGAGCCCTTGAGGGACCTTTACAAAGATGAGGTTAGAAAAGTTGCAAAGACATTGGGATTGCCAAGAAAAATTGTTGAGAGACAACCTTTTCCAGGTCCAGGACTGGCGGTGAGAATTATTGGCGAAGTGACACAAGAAAAAATCGACATAGTCAAAAAAGCCGATTATATCGTGACTGAAGAGATAGAGAAAAGCGAGTTGAAAAAAAGTTTATGGCAATACTTCGCGGTTTTAACAGATACGAAAAGCACTGGAGTGAAAGGAGACTCTAGAGCTTATGGCTACACGATAGTTGTGAGAGCTGTAGAAAGCAAAGAAGCAATGACAGCGAGTTTTGCAAAAATTCCCTATGAAATTTTGGAGAAAATCTCTACGAGGATAACTAACGAAATACCAGAAGTTACAAGAGTTGTGTATGATATTACTCACAAGCCTCCAGCAACAATAGAATGGGAATAAGGGACATCATAAGAAACATAAATCTTCTGAAAATCCCTAAATCCCTTTTGGTATGCATACAACACTGCTGGATTAAAGCTTACGATTTTGAAATGAAGTAGCAAAATTGAATAGTTTCACTTGACTGTTTCCACCTACAAAATCTGATGAAACAGCAGTTTTTTAAAGTGTACACATTGAAAAATGGAGTTCTAATACACAACAGTGAGATATTCCGCGCACATTAAAAAGCCTATAATCTTACCTAGGAGATCAAGCAATGAAACGCATCTTCTTCATCAAACCCTTAATAGAGAAACTTCGCAGTCAGACGCCGCCAAAGGTAAGTTACCGGAACGCCAGAAAGCACGGAATCTACAAAGTTTATTCAGGAGGGCGGTTCCATCCCAAAGACGAAGGAATAACCGTGGAATTCTATAAATCAGAAGAAATAGATCCCTGCAACCTTACAGAGCATGACGCCCAACTAGCAGGAATTCCTACCGCCGAGAAACTTCTGAAGTTGTTCAGACGCTGGTATGGCGACGTACCTACTAAGATGTACAGAAACTGGCTCAGAGTGGTGGAGGATGCATAATCTTCTGAAAGCGGAAATGAAAAACACTTTGTTCACTAAAAAACACCCTTATTTCATAGAACAAACAAGGGCAAGATAGCATATCATTCTTTGAAAAATCATTCTTTGGCATCAACCCACTATGCGAGTGCATAATTCTCTTGCTCGTCTTCCACATTGAATGCAGCTTCATGCAAAGTAACCGAATACATTGAGCGCTACTAGAAGAGAGAGACTCGTCAAAGTGTCCGCCAACGAACTTTCAATCGGAATCACAAAATTATCAGGATCCCAACCCCTCCGAAAAGTCAGTATAGCCACAAAGAATGCAATCATAACAACGGATAAGACAGCTAAAACATTAGTGAAATAAAGTAAACCTGCGAACCTTAACGTTTCCAGTAAGGGCATTCCGCGAAGTAACGAAAATAAAGAGTAAATGGTAAACATTAAGAGAGATGCAATCCATGCTCCTCCTATCTCAATCGTATGTTTTCTAATAGACACAAATGATGACTTGAGGGTGCCCAATGCTAGTTTGGTAGTAGCTGTTGAACCAGTAACTGCTCCGACATCACCCACAGTATCTATTAATGCAGGGTAAACAGTATACACTTCAGGTCTACTACCAACAACCTCACTTATCTTGGTAAGAACAGAACCAGTAACGTTAACAATGAAGGTCACTAAAACTAAAGTAAGAAATGATTCCTTGATGGTTTTTACAAACTGGCTCTCTCTTATATTTTTCAACAAGATGAAAACTGTAACACAGATGAAAACCAGACTAGAGAAACCAATTGCATAGTATCCTGTATAACCCAATAGAAAAACACTCAGCATAAATATGTAACAGAATGTAACGATGATATCATCAAAGGTGGACATCACTGGATAAACGATGATATCCGGATCCAATCCGCGCTTAAAGGAAAAAAAAGCAACTCCAATGGTTATCGGAGAAATGATTATCAGAGATAAGCCCATAGTCGCAAAAAGTACACCAAAAATCGCAATGGAGTCTAAGATAGTGGCTCCCCAGAACAACATGCCGAATAAAGACGACACTAATCCCATTATAGCACAAGTTTCAAATGCTAATGTAATAATTGCTTGCCATAACACGTAAAAATTTCTAGTATTCTCTGTAAAGCTAACTCTTACAGTTCCTAAGTGTAAACCAGTGCTTAAACGACCGACGAAAAGGCCACCTATGACCCCTCTTATACTTAAGATTCCTGGAAATATTGCGAGAGCCCAAGGAGTTGAAGAGAAGACTCCAAGATTTAAAGCGAGTAAAGTTCCAGCAAGAATTCCACCTATGTTAAATGACAACGACAATATTGATTGTTTTAATGCTTCAATGAACTTGTTAGGATTCGCTAGGGAATGACCATGAGTTTCCGTGATGCTGACGTGATCATTCACGCCAAGTCCTTCCTACAAAAGTTTTCTTCCGATCTCAGTGAGAAAATCAATCTTTGGGAGACGGACTGTCGCAAAGAAAAATCAATATTATTGTCGAAGAATGAACTGAAAGGACTTGATAAAAATCTGGTTTCTGTGTTAATAGGGTTCTCATCAAAATTTGTTTCAAGATTTGTGGAACATATAAGAAATGGGGAAGATACCTTCACTCGGATCTTTGATCTTTTTTCCTCTCTCTTTTTGATCGATTTTGCATCTTGGACTTCGCAAACTATCATCGCCCTCACTACCCACTGTTTCGTGCCACCTCCAGTCACTACCAACGGTGGCCCAAGAGAGGGGGAACATAGAGATCAATTTGCTGGTTTTTTGATCCACATTTGGATCAGTCAATCCATCCGAGCTTAACACCTTTCTATAGCTCCCCTAACTAAGTGTAAATTCTTCGAGCAATGACTATTAAAGATTTTTCGTAGAGGAACAGGAACAATAGTGTTGCATCAGAATAACGCTAATTTTTAACAAAACTTTTACATGATTCTTTCAATACAACCATGAAGTTGAGGGATGCAAGACTGAAAGCGCTAATTTTGGCCGGGGGTTTTGGAACAAGACTGCGCCCACTAAGTTGTACTAGACCCAAACTCCTTTTTCCAGTGATGAATAAACCCATCTTAGATTGGACCTTAGAAAGATTAGCAAGAAATGGCGTTAAAGAGGTCATATTAGCTGTCAATTACCTGGCAGAAACCTTGATGCAACATTATGGAAACTCCAAGTACAAAATGAAAATTCTGTATTCCAAGGAAGATAGACCCTTAGGAACAGGTGGGCCGGTCAAAAACGCAGAAAAACTAATTGGCCATGAAGAACCATTTCTTGTCTTAAATGGAGACGTCCTTACGAATGCGAATTATACGGAACTTATAGAAAAACACAGAGAAAACGACGCTGTCGCCACAATAACCCTTTGTGAGGTTAACGATCCAAGTCGATATGGAATTGTTGAACTAACAGAAGAAAAACTAATTATACGATTTATAGAGAAGCCAGCCCGTGAAAAAGCGCCGACTAATCTGGCAAATGCTGGAATTTATGCCTTTGATCCCGAAATATTCAATTACATTCCAAGCAATCGCCCAGTTTCAATTGAACGTGAAACATTCCCGATATTGACTAGAGAAGAAAAACTCTATGGCCACCATTTTAGAGGAAATTGGATCGACATTGGAAAACTTGCAGACTATATAAAGGCAAACCATCTTTTCCTCGATCTATATTCAGAGAAAAAACATCTGAGAGATAACGTGAGAGTAAATGATCAGGCAGAAATTAAAGAACCTTCAGTAATTGGCGGCGGAGTAACTATTGGAGAGGAATCGATGATCGGCCCTTACGCAACTATAGGGGATCACATAACACTTGGAAGAGGAGTACATATTGAAAACTCAATAATTTTTTCTAACACCGTAATCTCAGATTTCTCGTCCATTAACGGCGCAGTCATTGGAGAAGGTGTAGTCATCGGAAGACGGGTAAAAATCGAAGATGGATGCGTAATTGGGGATCACACAAAAATCCGAGATAACGTGAAACTCAGTCATGATGTGACTGTTTGTCCATTTAAAGAAGTCTCAGAAAGTGTACTCACTCCTAAATGCTTAATGTAACCTTACAGATTAATATCAAGACACAACTAATTACTTAAAAGGGAAAAAAGGAAATTGACTGAGACAAGACGATTATTCGGAACAAACGGAATTCGTGGCGTAGTAAACCGTGATTTCACTCCAGAATTCGTGACCAAGGTTGCAGGTGCCATCGGAACTTTCTTCAAAAAAGGAAAAATCTTAGTGGGATATGACGGTAGAACCAGTAGCCAAATGTTTTTCCAAGCCTTGGTTGGAGGATTAATCTCCACTGGATGCACTGTTTATGATGGTGGAATGGCTCCAACACCGGCTATTCAGTATGCTGTTAAACATTACAGGATGAATGGTGGAATCATAATCACCGCTTCTCACAATCCACCCGAATACAACGGAATCAAAGTTGTCGCAAACGATGGAATTGAGTTGCCGAGAGAAAAGGAAATTGAAATTGAGAACATTTTCTGGGATGAAAAGACTGTAAGGACGGAATGGAACGCGATTGGGAAAACACTTTCATTACCTGGAGTTTTAGACTTGTATATTGAAGCAATAAAAAAACATGTAGATGTCACCCTTATTCAAGAAAAACAGTTTCATGTGGTTGTAGATCCTGGAAATGGTGTCGGCGCCTTGACCGCTCCCTATATGCTTCGACAAATAGGATGCCAAGTGACAACTATAAATGCAAACGTTGACGGCACCTTTCCAAGCAGACTCTCAGAGCCAAGACCAGAAAATCTAAGCAAATTAGCATCAACAGTGAAAGCAGTAAATGCTGATGTGGGTGTAGCCTACGATGGAGATGCTGACCGAACAATATTCGTCGATGAAACTGGGGAAATTCATTGGGGAGACCGAACCTTCGCTCTCATCGAAAAATATTTCTTGCAAAACAACCCAGGCGAAACAATCGTCACACCTGTAAGTTCTTCAAGGCTTATCAAGGATATAGCAGATGAAAACAGTGGAAAAGTCGTTTGGACTAAAGTTGGCAGCGTCATAGTTTCTCATGTTATGAAGAGAGAGAAAGCAAAACTCGGTGGAGAGGAAAATGGTGGCGTATTTTATGGACCACACCAACCAGTTCGAGACGGAACAATGACCACTGCATTAATTTTAGATATTATGGCAAAGACAGCGAAGAGACTCTCAGAGTTGCTTATGGAACTGCCCCTATATTACATACAAAAAGACAAAATAGAATGCCCAAACAAACTCAAGGAACAAGTTCTAAAAGAACTCATCACTCAAGTCAAAGATTTGACCATAGATACAATTGATGGCGTGAAAATATGGTTCCCCGATGCAAGTTCAATCCTTATAAGACCCAGTGGAACTGAACCCATATACCGATTTTATGCAGAGGGAAAGACTAAAGAGAGGGCAGTTCAACTCGTCACTGAATACAAAACAAAACTTCAAGAAATCATTAATAGGTTTAGGGGCAAGTAAGGACACCCCTCACGTGTACATAATTATTATGTCTACGACTTTTCAGCTCCATTTAAAATATTATACAAGGGCAAGTATATAGTACGAATAGGCGGAGCAGTGTCAAAATCCATGTCCATGTTGATGAACATCAAAGAAGCGGATATAGATACTTCTCAGAAACGTCAGAGTTTCACTATTGGGATAGTGGGAAGCGGATCAGCACTTTTGCAGTATATCTGTGTTTTTGCAGAAGCAGGATTTAAGGTAGTTGCCGTAGATCTGAATCATCATTTCATCAACCTTGTGAAGAACAACACCGTGTCCTCCACTAATTTTGGGCTTAATATGCCTGTGAAGGAGTATCTTAAAGATGGTCGACTCGCTGTGGTAAGTAACATTAAGGAAGTCACTTCGAAAAGCGATGTGATCATTTTCTTGGTTCAGCCATTGATCAGCCAAAAGAAAAAGCCAGACTACTCAAAAATCGAAAGAGCATGTAAAGAAGTGGGTTTAGGGCTGCGTTCAGGATGTCTAGTTATTGTTGCAAGCAGTATGGGTCCAGGAGTAACAGAAAGCCTCGTTAAAGAGACTTTAGAAAACGCTTCAGGATTAAAGGCTGGAATAAACTTTGGTTTGGCTTACAGTCAATTTTACGTAGGACCAGAAATTTTCATGGAAACCTCTGCAACATACAAAATGGTAGTTAGTGCGATAAATGAACAAAGCTTGAAAATTGCATGCCTCATCTTAGGCACTATAACTAAAGAGTTACTGATAGTAAGAGATATGAAGACTGCAGAAGCAGTTAGATTATTCCGAGACGTATATCAAGACTTTAATGTTGCATTAGCTAATGAATTTGCTCGTTACTGTGAAAAAGCTGGAATTGACTTTATTGAAGTTCAAAGGACAGCTAGCGCGCAACTTCATTACAATCTGCCTACTCCTAAAGTTGCCACCGAAGACAAAATAAAGGCATTATACCTTCTTTTGGAAGAAGCAGAAACAGTAAACGCAAAACTCCCATTGTTAATGCTTACGAAAAAAACAAATGAGGAAATGTTACGTCACTCTCTTCGTTTAGTAAGAGATGCCCTACGAGCATGCGATAAACCTATGCAAAGAGCGAAAGTATCCATCTTGGGTGTTTCTTGCCAGCCAAACGTAAAGGAGCCTCGAGGGTCCATAACAAAAAAACTTGTTAGATTGATGAGCAAGAAGGGGATGCTTGTTCGAGTTTACGATCCCCTTTTCTCCTTTAGAGAACTGACTGGAATGGGATATCCTGCCGAGAGAACGTTAAGAAAGACTATTGAGGGAGCTGACTGCTTGCTCGTTACTGTTGGACATGATCAATTCAAGAGACTGAAATTAAAGAAAATCAAGTTCCTAGCTAAAAAAAGTGTTGCAATTGTGGACCTGGCTCATATAATCAATCCAGTCAAAGCTGAAAGAGAAGGCTTTGTGTATCGAGGAGTTGGAAGAGGCATCTGGACCAAATAGAAGAGTAAATTGAAAACATGTAATATAGTTAAGAATCTCAACTACCCTTTTGGTCTAGGCACACATCTATAAAAGTCAGAATCCTAATTCATAAAGGTAAAATATCAGCATGAACTCAAAACAGCGGAGAAAGATAGAAATCAGCAAGTATCAAAGAAAGTAAGATTGGTAAAAATGATTGCCTTAATCATTTCCATGCTTGCATCATCTATTACAACATTCTTTATTACTCCATTTTTTATACGATTCTTGCAAGCCGCTGGAATCGTTGGTTTAGATCTTCAAAAAAGAGACAAACCACAGTTGGCGACTTCTGGTGGAATCTGCGTCGCTTTCGGAGTTTTAGCAGGATTGCTAGCTTACATAGGTCTTCAAACATTCATTTTTGGCGTTCAAGCTATAGAAACAGAAGAAATAATTCGTCTTTTAGCAGTTACGTCCTCTGTTCTCATAGTGACGTTTGTCGGTTTACTAGACGACTTGAATGTCAAATCGACAAGAGTAAAAACAAAAGAAGGCCACGATATTAGGGTTGGATTTCCTCAATGGATAAAACCTCTGCTAACTCTACCAGCTGCAATACCATTAATGGCAATAAGTGCAGGCGTACCCAGAATTTCGTTAATTGGCCGTGATTTAGGTATTTTTTATCCTCTTTTGTTGATTCCACTAGGAATTGTGGGAGCGTCCAACATGGTTAACCTGCTTGCGGGGTTCAATGGATTAGAAACAGGAATGGGAATCGTTTACCTTCTATGTCTAGGGATTTCTGCTTCACTAAACAACAGAACTTCTGGGGCAGTGACCTTTCTAGTAACCTTTGCTGCTTTGATCGGATTCATCTGGTACAACTGGTATCCCGCAAAAATTCTTCCCGGGGACTCTCTCACATACCTATTGGGTTCAATAGTTGCGTCTGGAGTAATAGTTGGAAACATGGAGAAAAATGGAATCATCATCATGTTACCATTTATAATAGAGTTTTTCTTAAAACTTAGAGTCAAGTTCAATGCAAGTTGTCTTGGGAAATTAAGAGAAGATGGAAAGCTCAATCCTCCTTATGGAAGGAAGATATACAGCTGGACTCATGCAGCAATGAACATAAAACCACTTACTGAAAAACAGGTTACACTCATACTAATTCTTGTCCAAGCCTTGTTCGCTGTTCTTATATTCTTACCAATCTTTTAATAATTCAGATAAGAAATCTTCTAATCTTTCTTTCTTTTTCCTTTTAAGTTGAAGGGCTTGCCTTCTAAGAGTATTTTTTTAGGAATTTTCTTTTCCCATTTTTGCAGAAATGGTAGTTCATCTTTTTCTGCGCGTAGTTCATCTGGCAACATTTCTGGAATTTCATCTCGAATGGGATACCACCGTAAACATTTAGGACATATAATTATGCCCTCCACGATTTCCTCCTTCTCTTCAAAAACATGCAATTCCAAAGGATAATATTTATCGATAGGACAAGCCAGAATGTCCATCAGTTTCTTCTTTATATTTTATTCCTCCCTTTGACAGATATTTTTGGAAGAAGAATGCTATAAAAGGTTTGCCAAAAATTGAGACCTAAACCTTTCCTCTAAGACTACCTTTTTACTTTTATGTCCACCACCACTTGATACCAACGGGGTCCAGTGGTACGAACAATACGACTTAAAGAGACTGCAAAATCCACATTTAATTTCTGCAATTTCTCTGACAACTTCGCATTGATCTTCTCCAATGGATTTTCAGTCTTAGTGGCGTGTTCAAAATCATAATAGTGAATATATCCTCCTGTTGGCTTCAACGCAAGAACTGCAGGGTCAAGATACTCGTATGCTTTCTCTGGTAGCGGCATGAGAACCCGGTCTGCTGTATTCTGCAACTTTCTTTCTATTATTGCTTTTGCATCTCCTTCAACTGGAACAACTCTCTCTTTAACCTTGTTTAATTCCGCATTTTCTTCAATGTATTTAACGGCAACTGGGTTAATGTCTATGGAATATACTTTTTCTGCTTCAGAATGCTTGGCAATGATTATGGAGTAGCATCCTACTCCAGCAAACATGTTTATCACAACTTCCCCAGCTTGAACCAGTTGGGCGATGCGCATCCTCTCAAAGGAAAGCCTAGGAGAAAAATAACATTTTGTTAGGTCAATTTTAAAGAGGCACCCATATTCATTGTGAAGGGTTTCTGTTTTTCTATCACCCATTATCCACTCAAGCTTGCGTAAACGAAGATCACCAGAAACCGGAGTGACCTGATGCAACACTGTTTTAACGGACTTGTTCATTTGCATTATAGCTTTCGCAATGATCTTGATGTGCTGTTTTAATGGTGCTGGAACCCGTATAATTGCAATATCGCCGACGATATCATAGGATTTGTAGAGAAGTTCAAGTTCTTTAGGTTTAAGAGTACTTGCAAGAAGTGTCTTAAGATTGTCCTTCATCAAAGAACGTCTCCCAAAGGTACTTTACGGATGCAAGACGACCGCGCGCGCGAACTCTGAACCGTAAGTGACAGATTAATACACAATATATTAATAGAATTTAAGTCACAAAACTAACTTTCTTAAAGAAACACAGAGAAATAAAAGGTTCCTTTATTTGCTTGACACAAGGCAAAAAGGATGTGTTCTAGATTTTTTGGGATATCATAATGAATTTAGGTGTAAGAAATTTGAATACGCCAATCTTGACAAGAATTTTTAGTGATGCTATTAGTTTTCTGTATTTTTGAAAGTATGTGGGATACACAGCTTCGATAAGGTTGAGCACTGAATCTCCGTCAATCGCTACAACTTTGGAATATCTACGGAATTTTCTCAATAGCGACCAATATGTAGGTTGAAAAACTTTATACGAGTTTCCTCGATTCATCAATCTAACATAATGGTTTGCAAGCTTCTTAGGCAAATAATCAACAAACCATAGTTGAGTATGTCTATCGAAAGGAAACAATCGGTTTCCTGTTGTTAGCACCAAAAATCCCTTTTTGTTTGTAACACGTAACATCTCTTCGAGTAAACCATCCTTGTTGCAAACGTGTTCGTATAAATCATACGCGATAACCACATCAAAGGCCCCGTCAATGAAAGGAAGCCTGAGAGCATCCCCATTTACTAAATGTACACTTTTAATCTGACGTAAATCCACCCGCCACTTTGTTCTTTTTAATGCCTTTACTGAAATGTCTAAACCGACGACGTGGGAAGAGTATCTCGAGCCGAGGATGGATACATTGCCTGTGCCACATCCCAAATCAAGCAGTCTTTTATTCTCAAGCAGAATGTATTCAGCAATTTTTTTGAAAAGGAAGGTAGTACGCATCATTCCTTTTTTGATGTATTCCCGATCCCACTCGTGGACAGCGAATTTCTCTAGGTATTCCAGTTCTTTCCTAAGCAAACAAGGAACCTCAAGTCATAATCTGCTCATTCCTGTAATTAACTATAGCAACCTGTAATATTTAATAACTCATTATCTGATATCAAAGTTATCTGGAGGACAGAATCTCTAGCAAGATTATCTTTCAGTTTGTCCTTCTACTCTAAATCTAGTTGCGCGTGAAGAACCATAAAAGAAATAAAACAGTTCTTGGAATTGTTTGACAAAAGAAGGACTAAGACAATGAGACTTAGAAGGCTGTTCCGAAAAGAAAACGTTGTCGAGGCATTGAAGAAATTTAGCATTTTTCGCTTTAAAGTATCTCATTCCTCACTTATACATGCTGGTATACTCTTTCTAGTTCTTTTTCTCGCTTTTGCAGTCAGGCTTCTTCCCATTCGCTGGGGTTACTACCTCTCGGAGTTTGACCCTCACTATCATTATCGCTTAGCGAGATACATGGTTGACAATGGATTTTTTGCATGGGCTTCATGGCGTGATGACATGAGTTGGTATCCTTGGGGACTTAATATGGGGAGATCCTATCCAGGGTTGCCCTTCACGGCTGCTTTTTTTTACTCCATAATAAAAATCCTAGGAATCCCTTTTCCATCTTCATCATCTTCCATTCATCCTCTTGCTTCTGATCCACTCTATAATCTTTGCATCATATTCCCAGTTATAATGGGAACATTGACGTGTTTGGTCATGTACTTCTTGGGAAAAGACGTTGGTGGTAAAGAGATGGGGCTTCTATCAGCATTTTTTCTTGCCTTAAACGGTTCATATATTGGCCGCACTTCTTTGGGCTTCTTTGACGGCGAATCAGTTGGAATATTTGGTATTCTACTGTTTATTTTCTTCTTCTTAAGATCAAATGATTCTGAGAGAACCTTAAGGAATAGTCTTGCCTATGCTCTTGCTGCAGGTTTATCTCTTGGTTACGTTGTTGCTTCTTGGGGAGCGTCGCTGTACCCTATCGGAATGGGTGTTCTATTCGTTTTTGTTCTACTCTTATTGCGTAGATATTCTTCTCGTTTGCTTCTGTCGTACAGTGCAACATTTGGTATAACTCTGTTTATCGCTATCAACCTGCCTCGTCCAGGTTTCAGTTTCTTAACCGATTCTACCACCATGGCTGTGTTTGGAGTTTTCTTGTTGTTATGTGCCAGTGAAATTTCTTCTAGGATCAAAACAGTCAAGATGAAAGTGGTGTTTGTATCTGTTTTTTTCGCTCTTTTTGCGATTTCTTTTCTTCTGCTTTCTTGGTATGGATACGCCGGGTCTTTGGGAATTAAATATCAATATGTTTTAGATCCTTTCCAACGTGTCGGCACAACAAGTATCCAACAGTTTATATCGTCTGTTCAAGAGCAGAGACCCGCCGCTTGGGGAACATTTTATTATGACTTCGGAATAGGCATTTTCTTTATACCTATTGGTTTGTTCTTCGCTGTGCGGAATCCTACGAATCGGAATATTTTCTTATGCGTTTTTGGTCTAACGTCTATTTATTTTGCCAGTTCCATGGTACGGTTAACCCTACTCATGGGTCCAGCCTTCTGTCTTCTTTGGGCCTTGGCTCTGACGCACATAGTGAGACCATTTATTACAACAATGAAGGAGGCTCCTATAATTCTAAAGCGAAAAATGCGTTTTGAAACTCATGTAGGCAAGGAATTCAGTGGCGCTTTCTTAATATTTATTCTTCTCTTGCTTACTTTCACCTTTGTTTTTCCAAGTTCAGGGTCTATGTTCCCACGGGTCTTTGACCATGCATATTCGCCCGTAACAATCGCGGCAAGTAGTTTGCCGATTAGGCCTGCCCAAACAGTTACGGATTGGATCGATGCTCTGAATTGGATGCGAACTAATGATGGTGTAAAGGTAGTGGCTAGTTGGTGGGATTATGGATACTGGATTACAGCAATAGCAAACAAGACGACCCTCGCGGATAACGGCACACGTAATCTAACTCAGATAGCAACGATAGGTGAGATGTTCATGTCAAACGAAACTGAGGCAATTGAGATTCTGAAAAAATTTGAAGGTGACCGTGGACGTGTAACGCATGTTGTGGTTTTCTCAACTTTTCAGGCGGACAACGGTGCAGATATTGGTTGGGGTGACGAAACCAAGTGGAGATGGATGGCTCGTATTGCCGGCTTAAACGATACACTCTATAGGCATTATGTAAACAACACTGAGACAGGTCAACTTGAGGACCAGGGATGGAATACCTTAGGAAGCGAAACGGTGATGTGCAAAATGTTAAGTGCAGGAAAAGAAGCGAGAGCAGGATTTACTACTAATAATGCGGAAACGGGAGAACTTATAGAGGACTTGGAGCATTTTAGACTTGTATATGTTTCTTCAGGGGATCCTCAAGGGGGTGCCTACGCACTCGTGAGCATCTTTGAGGCCATATATGACTAATTGAAACTCGTGAAGTAGAGTGTAAAGATTTTTAGTCTTCCACACAAGCATGCCTCAGACGGCACACATTAGAGGTCTTAATGCACGCGCGCCTAATTCATCGTATAAATTAACTATTCAAAAAGGGATGAAGATAACCTCCTTAAGCAGACAATCCTATGGCAGCGAACTTGAGCTTTCGGCTAAACTTCTGTGGGTTGTAAATTCTTCTGCCGTCAATCACTAGAGGGCTTTTCATGTGCTTGATGAAGTCTTCTGGTTCAAGTTGTTTAAACTCTTCCCACTCTGTTACGACGATGCAACACTCGGCGTTTTCTAGACAATTTATGGAAGAGTTGGCATATTCAATTTTGTCTTCAAAGATATGTCTAGCATTTGCGACGGCTTTTGGGTCGTACGCAACAACGCTTGCTCCTTCCTCTAACAGTTTGTTAATGATCTTTATAGAGACCGCCTCACGCATGTCGTCAGTGTTTGGCTTGAAGGCCAAGCCTAGAACAGCCACACGCCTACCTTCCAAATCGCCTATGATCTTCTTGGCGAATCTGATGGCTTGGTATGGCTGTACGTTATTCACGTCTTCGACTGCATTGAAGAGCAAAGGGGTGTAGTCTAAACTCCTAGAAAAGGCAATCAGCGCCTTAACGTCCTTGGGAAAACATGAACCTCCATAACCGAGACCTGCGTTCAAGAATGAGGAGTTAATCCGTCTGTCTAGACCCACCCCCTCAGCTATTACTGTTACGTCAGCCCCCGGAATTTTTTCGCAGATGTTAGCTACGGTGTTAATGAAGCTGATTTTTGTAGCTAAGAAAGCGTTGTTAGCATATTTGATGAGCTCGGCAGTTAGGAGGTTTGTCCTAATAATTGGGGGCATTTCTTCGCCAAGAAAGTCTCGATATAAGCTCTCTAGAACGTCACCGGATTTTTCATCGTGTTCTCCGATTATCACCCTGTCAGGGTGTAGAGTATCATAGAGGGCTGATCCCTCACGTAAGAACTCAGGATTCATACATAAACCAAAATCAACACCACAACGCTTGCCTGAACGCTTTTCTATAGTTGGTTTAACCACGTTTTCAGTAGTACCAGGCACAACAGTGCTCTTAACCACCACCAAATGATAAGCGTCCTTTTTGTTCAGAACTTCTCCGATTTCTTGTGCAGAGTTTTCAATAAACTGTAAGTTAATGCCGCCGTTCGGTTTGCTTGGGGTACTGACAGAAATTATAGTGATCCCAGTGTTTAAGATAGCCTCCTCACGGTTTAGCAAGCATTTCAAGTAGCCTTTCTTCACAACTTTTCGCAACATTTCTTCTAAACCGTACTCAAAGAAGGGGGGAATACCTTTGTTTATTAACTCCGCTTTTTCAGCGTCGTGGGTTGACGCAATGACCTTGTAGCCCCTACTTGCGAGTCCGACTGCGGTGCAAAGGCCAACGTAGCCTGTTCCAACGATCGATACACTTTTTTTGATCATGGTTCTCAATCTCTAATATCAAGTAGTAATCTGTGAAGTTCGTCTTCCATCAACTATATATCTTTTGTTTGATAAAACGTGGATGGCTAGATGTTCAGAAGGTGGTTTAATGATTAAGAAGGTGGTTGTTCCAGCAGCTGGGCTTGGCACGAGGCTGTTACCGATAACAAAGGAGCTTCCAAAAGAAATGCTTCCCCTGTTTTTCAAAGGAAAGAATGATCGGGTTTATTTGAAGCCTATGTTGCAGGCAATTTTTGAACAACTATACGATGAGGGATTTAGAGAATTCGGCTTCATAGTGGGCAGGGGTAAAAGAGCAATAGAAGATCATTTCACGCCTGATTACAGCTTTGTAGAATACCTTAAGAATAAAAATAAACCAGAGCTAGCAGGCGAACTGCAAGAATTTTATAGAAAGATAAGTAATTCGACGATGGTATTCATAAATCAGCCGAAACCAGAGGGATTTGCAGATGCTGTCTATCAAGCTAAAGTATTCACTCAAAACGAGCCATTTATGATGCACGCTGGAGACGACTTGGTCTTTTCTCGAAACAACCGCCATTTAAAAAGACTGATAAAGATATTCGAGCAACGTAATGCAGACGTAGCTTTTCTTGTTGAAGAAGTTGAAGAACCTCAGAAATATGGAGTTGTTATAGGGAAGGAGGTAGAACCCTACTTATTTGAGGTTGAGAAAGTTATCGAAAAGCCAAAGAAATTTGTTTCTAACCTAGCAGTAATCGCACTGTACATCTTTAAACCCGTAATTTACGATGGAATTGAAAAGACAAAGCCAGATGAAAGAGGAGAGGTACAATTAGCAGATGCACTTCAATTACTTCTAAAATGGCAATGTGAGATTTATGCTTTGAAATTAAGGCCTAGCGAGCAGCGTATAGATATAGGAACACCAGAGACATACTTGGAGACACTTAAAGGTGTTTTGCAACGCCCATCTAACTTTTGAATTTCTTAAAAAAACTCGCTGATTTTAGCACATACAAATTCGACCTCGTTGATGGTAAGTTGTGGGTATAGGGGTAACGAAAGTATGGTTTTAGCGGCGAGTTCGGAGTTTTTAAAGGAAGACATTTGTTCCTGCACGTTTGTTATAGCAGGTTGTTTAGGGATGGGTATTGGATAGTGGATTCCTGTGGAAATGCCTTTTTCCTTTAAGAACTCTTGAAGATTGTCCCTTTTTTCGGTTCTAATCACATACATATAGTATACACACTTTGCCCAAGGCTCTTCAACCGGAACCACTACTAGATTATTGAGAGCTTCGTTGTACGCTTGGACAATCTTCCGTCGAGCTTCATTCCAACCTGGTAGCTTCTCCAACTGTTTTATTCCGATGGCAGCCTGAAGTTCGTTAAACCTTAGGTTGTAACCAACAATTTTATGAGTATACTTTTCCAGCCTCCCATGATCCCTTAGCATTCTTACTTTTTCTGCAACTTCCTCGTTATTTGTTGTTACGATTCCTCCATCTCCGCAAACGGTCATATTTTTTGACGGATAAAAACTAAAACAGGCTATGTGACCTATTCCGCCAACCCTTCGTCCTTTGTATTCAGCTCCGTGCGCTTGACAAGCATCTTCGATGACGACCAAGTTATTCTCCTCCGCAATCTTCATAATGGGATCCATGTCTGTTGGATGTCCAAACAAGTGAACTGGAATCATGGCCCTAGTTCGCTTAGACAACTTTTGTTTAACCTCATGCTGGGGCATGGTATATGTTCTAAGATTGACATCGGTGAAAATTGGTTTAGCTCCAGCGTGCAAAACCGGTGAAGCGGTGGCAATGAATGAAAAAGATGGAACTACAACTTCGTCTCCAGGTTTTATGCCGATGGATAACAGAGAAAGAAAAATGGCTGCGGTTCCTGAACTGGTGCATACGGCATGTTTCACGCCACAAAAATCGGCAAACTTTCGTTCAAACTCCCTAACTCTTTCACCAAGGATATACCACCCACTGTCTAAGACTTCCAGCACAGCCTCCTTGATGTCATCATCGACATAAACTTTCGACAGCGGGATGTTTAGCTTTTCCTCCATGAATAAACTTCTCCTTTCTTGTAAAACCCTAGAGGACAATCAAGTTCTTCAACCTTTTTAACAACCCTCGCTGGATTACCAGCCACAACATGTTTAGCGATCACTTCATCAGCAACAACAGACCCCGCACCTACAACAGCGTTTTCACCAACAATAACACCAGGCAAAATTACAGATCCGGCACCTACTATGGCATTTCTCTTTATGACTGGTCCATGGCAGCATTTTTCTCCATAGATCGGACTATATTTTTGGAAAGCTGGGCATGGTGGGTGTAGAACGTTTGTCATGATCACTCCTGGACCGATCCATGCGTTTTCCTCTATTAAAGTGTATTCGGGTATAAAGCAGTTAGAATGTATTCTTGCGTGGTCTTTTATTTCACTTTTACACTCAACGATAGACCCAGTGCCGATGCTAACATTATCACCTATTTTGTTGTTTTCCCTTATCCTTGCGTGGTCTCCGGTTTTAAAGTCGTTACCGATGGTGTTTCCTGCGTAAATTATTGTTCCGGATCTAAGTAGAGGAAAGTCTCCTATGATCAATTCCAGTTGACCAGGTTTAAAGCCATGGGGGGGTTTACCCAAAATGACGAAATCTTCTATTATTGGTTCGTTTCCTATTTTCGTATTCGCGTATATCACAATTTTCTTCTCAACTTTCATTTATCCTCACGCTTCTTTTCAGTTGTGCTGACTCTAACGCTTTCTCGGCGATTTTGACCGAATTTAATGCGGCTCGCGCATCTGCTATTGGTTTTCGTCCCGTTTTAACTGATTCTATGAAGTCTTGAAGCTCAAGTTTAAGTGGTTCCTTGAATTTTAGATTGAGTTTTTCTGACCCCTTATCTACAGCCCTTAGCCTTTCTTTACAAGATTCGATGTGGATGTCATGAATCTCGAGCGTTTGCTCCGAAAGATTGGAGGTTGCGCTTTTTCTACTTCCGACGACGGTTAAATCCCGATACTTCCCAGGAGGTAACCAGCTGCCTTCAACGATTCCCATTATGTTACCTGGATACTTTAGAGCAAGCAATGCAACATCTTCAAATTCGTTTCTGCCCAAGAAAAAGCCTACGCAACATGTAACTTCTTCTGGTAACCTTTGAAGCAGATAATTATAGATGTCTATATGATGCACAGTGTAATTAAACAGAGCCCCGACATCAGATTTTGGATCTTTCAACCCCATAAAATGCCCAAACATGTAATAAACTTGTCCTAGTTCTCCTTTTTCAATCAACTTTCTGATCTTCCTCACTGCAAAGTTGTACCTAAAAATATGTCCCACCATCAATGTTTTTCTTTGTTCTTCGGCTATTTGAACAAGCTCTTTAGCCTCCCCATAATTTGTAGTCAAGGGTTTCTCTATAAAAACATGTTTTCCAGCCGCCAGACATTCTTTACTTATAACAGAATGGGTACTTGTAGGAGTAACGACATCTACTGCGTCAACATCATCTTTGAGAAAATCATGAAAATCCACAGAAGTCTTGAATTTACGCCTTTTACTGACACCTTTCAAAATTTCACCATTGATGTCAACGACACCATAGAGTTTGCAAATACCTTGGTCCTCAAGTTCTTTTAGCACTCGCAAGTGATTTTTGCCAAAGTTTCCCACGCCAATGAGCACGATTTTGGGTTTATACAAATAGACCCCCTTCATTGTATGAGAGATAGACTCATAAGAATCCTACGCTTTTTTCAGTTCATTACTGATCACCTCTTTCATGTGTTGAAAAAGAAGGTTATTTTTAGTATGAGTGCATTGCCAAACTGAGAAGTAGCCTACAATGAAGTGGCGAGGAGTACTAGGAAAAGTGGAGAAAAAAAAGCCCTACTCTACCACAACTTGATTATGAAGTTTGCAAGGTTTTGAGCTCCACTTGTGAAGGTGGGGACCTTCCTTTCTTTCGCTTCGGCTATAGCGTCTATAAGGACTTGCGTTTTTATTTCAGAAGCCACGACAGCATTTATTTTTCTCGCTAGATACTCTGCATCCTCCATCCCAACAGTAGTTCTATATTCAGGATTCACAACCAACACCACAGGTTTTCCATAAACAATCGCCGCCTCCAACGCTGTAAACCCAAAATGCGACACAACCATCTCTGCACCCGCAAGAAGTTCATGAAACTTCTCTGTAAAAGCTATCACTATCCACTCAGGATGCTTCATAGCGTATGACATTGGATTAACTCTTCCTGTCTGCAAAACTACGTTCGGTAAACTGCTCTCCGCTATGGCATCAAATAAAGCTCTATGCGGAAAAGCAGATCCCCCCGCAACCAGAATGTATCCTCCGTTCCATGGCTCGAATTCCATCTTTGGAAGTATAGGGCCGACCACCACACCCCTCTTCAGCAGCCTCTTCTGCTCCTCCCATTGTAAGGCAGTTATTGTTGTAAAAGGTTGTAGTATTGAGGCGGTTTTGGAGGGTTTTGTGAAACGAACGGGGCTTTCGATGTTGACTATTGGAATTCCTTTCGTCCACGCTATGATGACTGGTGGAATACAAAAATTGCTGCCCGCACTCACAACAAGGTCAAACTCTGTGAAATCTATCCTTGTGGAATCCATGAATCCTTTTGCAAGCCGAAGTGCAAAAGTGTGGAGGGGAGTCTTTGGATCTCGTGGCTTTATCAAAAACTCAACTTCCCCAAATTTGCTTAGCCTCTTCTCGCTCAAAACGTCTCCTTCGGGTACAAGAAAGGACAAGGACACTTTTGGGTAAAGTGCTTCAGCCAGCGCGTATGCGTAACCAGTGTGACCACCACCAGCTGCTAGGATTAATAGGCGTTTTTGCACCTTCCATTTCTCCATCAATACGGGTCTGTTGCAACGAAGCCTTCTAGGTATACTACATAGAACGATGCAAACAAGAATTTAAGTAGTCAGTTGCTCGTGTGCATACACATAGTTTTAAGTTTCAATTGCAGATAAGGTGAGCGGAGAAAATATGCATAGCTTAAGGACTTTGGTAACGGGAGGAGCTGGCTTTATAGGGGGTCATTTAGTAGATCGGTTGATGAGGGATGGTTATGAAGTGGTGGTTTTGGATAATTTTTTCGCTGGCAAAGTTGGAAATATACGACATCATTTAGAGAGTCAAAGTTTTCAGTTGGTTAGAGGTGATGTTCGAAACTTAGGGGATGTTGAGAAGGCAGTTAGAGACGTAGATGTTGTTTTCCATTTAGCTGCAACTGTGAATGTGCCGTTGTCTATGGAAGATCCGTTGTTCATTAATGGCGTAAATATTGTGGGAACGTTGAATCTTTTGGATGCAAGTTTGAAAGAGAATATTGAGCGTTTTGTATACATTTCTACGTGTGCTGTGTACGGTGAGGCGCGTTATTTACCGATAAATGAAGGGCATCCGATAATGCCTTTATCTCCTTACGGCATCTCAAAATTTACTGCCGAACATTACTGTAGGATTTTTCAAATGATTCATGGGTTAAAGACGGTGTGCCTACGTCTCTTTAACGTTTATGGGTCTAGACAGTCTGAGGGCCCGTACAGTGGGGTAATAACTCAGTTTGTTAGTAGATTAAGACAGGGAAAGCCACCTATTATTTATGGAGACGGAGAACAGACAAGAGATTTTGTCTACGTTAAAGATGTAGTGGAAGCATGTATGCAGGCGTTAAACAGCCAAGATTGTGTTGGTGAGGTAGTTAACATAGGAACTGGAAAGCCAACCACGATTAACGAACTTGCCAAAGTCTTAATGCGTATGTTTGGAGAGACGGGTGTGAAGCCTGAATATGCACCAGTAAGGGCAGGAGATATTCAAGATAGTTATGCGGACATCAGCAAAGCTGAAGAGGTCTTGGGTTATAAACCTGAAGTTAGATTGAAAGAGGGATTAAAACTACTTCTTCAGAGTTTAGGTGTGAAGGCAGAACCATGAAGGTTGTGATGATTAACGATTGTGCGTTTGTTGGAGAGACATTGATTAAATATTTGCCCAGTCATATCGATGCAGTACATTTGAAACGAACGAGAAAGTTTCTTGACAAAACGGTTAAGATTGCTTGGAAGATTCTGAGGGCGAAGGGAGATGTGTATCATTGCCATTATCTGCTTCAGGATTGCTGGTTGGCGTTAAAGGTTGGTAAGCGTCCCATTGTGGGGCACGCGCATGGGAGTGATTTAAGGGATGTTATTTGGAGTAGGAAGTGGGGATGGGTGGTTAAGCGTGACTTGAAGGGTTGTGACAAGATTTTGGTTGCTCAGCCTACTATTTTGGACATAGCAAAGGAGTTTAATGACACGGCTGAGTATTTTCCGATTCCTTATGATCCGAAGCTTTTTCATAGTGCTCCATTTGTAACGGGGCGGGAGGTTAAGCGTGTGTTCATGGCTTCTCCTCAAGATTTTCGGGTTAAGGGATCAGATAAGTTGTTACGTGCGTTGTCGTTAGTTAAGATTCCATTCAAGGTTGTGGCTGTTCGATATGGAAGGGATGTTAAGAGAGCTGAGAAGCTGGCGGAGGATTTAGGGTTAGACGTGAAATTTATTGATAAGGTGCCGCATGATTGTATGAACCAATTGTATTGGGAAAGTGGCGTAGTTTTGGGAAGCTTTGGAGTGGGACAGTTAGATACGGTTGCGATTGAGGCGATGGCTTGTGGGAGACCAGTGGTTCATCATATTCGTAAGGGGTTTTATCCGTTGTGTCCTTTGGGAGAGTTTACGTCTGTAGAGGAGTTCAGTGAGGACATTGTTAGGTTGCTGACAGACAAAAAAGAAACGAAGAAAAGAATTCAGATGCAACTGAAATACGTCAAAACCACCCATTCAGCTACTATTCTAGCTAAGAAACTTACTAAAATTTACAACGAGTTGGCCTTACAATTGAATTGATGTCAGGAACTAGATAGGCTTACAAGCAAGCTAGACCAATGATAGTATAAAGGAGGCAAGGCGGAGAATTAGGTAGTTATATGAGAGGTTAAGAATAAGTATGGGAAGATTATCATAAGAGGCGTGCTGATAATGAATCCGTTTTCTAGATTGATAAGAAGTTATTACAGAAGAAAGTTGAAAAACGCAAGAAGTAAGTTACGAGAAATGCGAGAAGCCAAGATTGCATTAGACTTTGAATCATTAAATATAATCCCAAAAATAAACGATTGCACTTTAAATCTTAACGCCCAGGATGAAGGAATATCTGCCTGCCTTTACGCTTGGAAAATACGAGAACCCCTAAATACCAAGGAACTTTTTAATCTCTTGTCGAAAGAAAACGAAAACATAGATTATGTTATGGATGTCGGTAGCAACCTAGGTTATTTTCCTCTGGTGGAAATAGCGAGCGGAATCAGAAGGGTAATAGCAATAGAACCTGTACCTGAAACTTATGATATACTAAAACAAAACGCCAATAGAATTGGAAATATTACGACGCTAAATGTCGCGGTATCGGATAAAAAGGAAAAAATAAAAATGTATATCCCGACCAAGCTAAACCTAGCAACTGCTCTTGAGAAGTCAGCTATTGATAAGGTTCGAACTCATAAAGCTACTATCAAAGAAGTAATCGAAGTTCAGGCTCTATCGCTATATGAAATAATAAAATCAGAAGGGCTTAATGATTCCAATATTATGATAAGAATGGATGTAGAAGGTTTCGAAGAAACTATACTCAAAAGAATACCCAAGGAAATATATGGTCTTTCGTTTGAATTACATTCTAATATTTTAGGCTATGATACTTCTTTTGCTCTAATAGAAAAATTGGATAAATTAGGCTATAAAATCCAGGTCATAGTGAGAGATGCTAATTCTTTCATTCCAATAATAAAACTTGTAGGAATGACAAGAGCGCTTCGAATATTCAAAATGTTGAAAAATAAAGAATATGTGATCTATGAACCTAGTCTTGAATTAGTAAAAGACTGGATAATACGACAAAAAGAAACACCTCATGTATTTGCCATAAAACCATGTTGAAGGAACCCTGCGCTGCGTACATTTGAAGAGGTGATCTCCATTAAACCACTCTTTCTATCATTTCTCTGTCGAAACGTCGTAGCATTTAATGTCCAGCATTTTAGGTAGATTAGACTTGACTAGAGAAAAAGTGACTGTGTGCATTCCGCACGTTTTGAGAGACGAGCTTCTGAGAATGTGTCTAAAAAGCGTGATGGACAACGTGAGTTTGCCATATCGCGTCATAATAATCGCAGACGGCAAAAGGCGTCTCTTCTTCACCGATGACAGAATAGAAGTAATTTATACGGGATTAGAGAGGTCGGGGCTTGCTGCTAAGAGAAAGCAATTCGCAGAGCTCGTGGAAACCAAATATCTCTTTGCCTTAGATGACGACATCCTAGTGCAACCTGGGAGCCTAGAGGCTCAGGTGCAAGCTTTAGAGAGGAATCCTGAGTTGGCAGCCGTCTCGGGGCTAGCTTTCGAAAAAGGCAAGTTCCCTTACTTTCCTGGAGTATCCGATTTCAAGATAATCGGCAATTTCCTCGTGAGGAAACAGTACAGTCTTTTCCATGTTTTTGCTTCTGAGGGCGATCTGTTCGAGGCTGATTATATTCCGATAGGTTACACCACATTCAGAATGGAGGCGTTGGAGGATGTGTTTTTCGATCCTGAGTATGACATTGGGTATGAACATTTGGACATATTCCTGCAATTGTACTTCACCAAGTGGAGGTGCGCAGTACACAAGAAATCTCTGTTTGAGGATGTTAAACACAAATCTCCTGGCGAGTACTTGAAATGGCGACATAGTTCAACTCGAATAGAGGCAAGTAGACGGCGTTTTATAGAGAGATGGGGATACCACCCCATTAGTCCCGTAGAAAAGGCGTTGGCTGGTAAGATGCTCTTTAAAATGTCTGTGTTGCTGTCATATGTAAGCTGTCCATATACACTTAAATCTCGACTTTCATACGGATTAAAACAAGAATTGAAACAATTTCTACATTTCAAAACCGCTTAAAGTGCACCTGTTCTTTTCCATCTATGATGATCGATGGAATGATTAAGGAACGCATATTAAATCTAACATTTTAATCACTATATCCACAATGGTTGTGAAAGAAGCAATTACATAAAAAACTAAGGTTGCCCAAAAGAATGACCTCAGTGATTGTTTTATCAAAGAACAACGGTAAAACCATAGAGAACTGTTTGCGTTCAATAATTAACTCGTATGGAGATAAAGAAATTATTGTTGTAGATGCTCATTCAACAGATGAAACACCCAAAATACTCCAGAAGTACAAGGGACAGCTAAAAATCATTTACGATAAAGGAAAAGGAATAGGGATAGCACGAAACATAGGCGTTGAGGCTTCTAGTGGAGATATTATCTGCTTCGTGGACGCTGACGCCTTCGTATCAATAGACCATTTCACGAGAATAGAGAATTACTTTGATAAAAATCCAAGGGTTGGAGTTATAGATGTCCAAGGGACATTAAAGCTGTCCAAAAAACCGACCTATATCGAAAAATTGGGATACAAATGTCAAAGTGGTATAGCGAAGCGCCAAAGGAAAATTAACGGATATGCAGGAGGATATTTCATATCATTTAGGAGAAAAGCTTTCTACGATGCTGGGGGCTTCTGGAGTTTTCCCCCTTTCAGCGCAGATGATCTAGACTTCACGGTAAAAGTTGTAGATAAGGGATGGAAAAAAGGGCGCATCAAGGCAAAAGGGTGGCATCAGTTTCGAAGAACTATGCTTGGTTTATTGAGAGAAAGATGGGGATTCGGAAAGGGGATGTCTTGTTTTGACAAGAAATACTTAAACAATCCTGTCATGGGTCGCCTTTTAAGTGAAAGAATGGTGTACAGGGTACTGGGGAAGCATTATTGGCTTGGTGTAGAATTGATACACTTGTTGGCACCTATTATTGCATTAAAACATCTCCCTGAATGGAAAAGTCTAAGAGTTTACTTATATTACATCGCAAGGGAGTGGACTCACGTTCTCGGTTACATATGGGGATGGCTAACTTGGGCAAGGAATGTTTAATAGAGAAAAGTTACATGGCTAATCTTGATATTCTATACCTCACCTCCCTTGATCTCCACATCTATAGAAGACCAATCTTCGCTAAACTAGCTCTGCCCCAAATAAGACCAATAAACTACGCGAAAATTTGGAGAACATCCATGAGGAGCGTAGGAAGAATTCTTAACACTGTATATTACAGAGTTAGGAAGCTTGAAAGCCAATTTTCCAGAACCCCACGATGGAGGGGAGATTACTTACTCAGCGCCTACTACTATGATTTCCTCAACTACTTGCTCTTGATTAAGAAGTTGCGGCCTCACGCCGTGATCACGTTAAACACCCCACTAGCTCTTAGCGCCAAGGCGTTAGGTCGTGATGTTACTGTGATCGTTGATTGGATGGATGTGTGGACATGGCCTTGGGATGAGATGAACCTGCTGGATGTGAAGACAGTGGAAAAGGCTGACGCAGTGATCTTCTGGAGCCGCCCCTTCATGGAAATGATGACGAGACGGCTAGATATTAGGCAGGCTACCTACATTCCTCATGGGATTGATTTAAGGATTTTCGATCCTCTGCAGCAAGGTGATAGGAAAGGTGTGCGGAGACGCTTAAGGCTGGAGGATAAGTTCCTCATTCTCTATAGTGGTGGGTTGTGGAGGAGCAGGGGGATGGAGTTTCAAGGGGTGAAGAAGGTGCTAGAGGCATTCGCCTTATTTTCTAGGAGGTTAAGGGATTCTGTATTAGTGCTTCAAATCTTTAACTACGATGTTCAACTCATGAAAGATATAAAAGAGCTTGGGATAAGCGATAGAGTTGTGCTTATTGGTAAACTACCGTCGTTTGATGATCCTGTAAGGCAGGGACTTTTTTCAGCAGCCGACATCCTTGTCGTGTCTGCTTCCCGTCACCCTATTGTCTACTATACTGAGCGAATGAGAGCCTTCCAATACATGGCTGCTGCCAGATCCATCATCGCCGAGAAAACACCGGGAGCGGTGAGCGCCTTTGGGGAAACTGCGCTCTATTCGAAGATTGACGATGTAGAGGAAATGGCTGATGCAATGCTCAGGCTTTATGAGAATCAGGAGTTGCGAGCCAAGCTAGGAGAGAAAGCGCGACAAAGGGTTGAATCACAGTATGATTGGAGTGTGCTTATTCCAAAATACAGAGACTTCGTATTAGGGGTTATTAGCTGAATTAGGCTCACCATGGAATTTCTTCATTCCAGTTCGTAATTACGGAGCTTCTACGTATTTCCAGAACCATTCATTTTGACGATACCATTCAATTGTTTCTTTAATTCCGTTATCAAATGAGGTTTTAGGTTTCCATCGTAAATCATAAGTCATTTTAGTGCCGTCTAATGCATACCTTTCATCATCTTTAAGTCTCGTTCCCTTATAACCTTGAAAAAGATGCTGTTTATTGGTTAGCTTCAATATTGTTTCGGCAACCTCTGAAACGGTCAGATAAGCGTCTGGAGGTATGTGATATATTTCTCCAGGTTCACCATTTTCTAAAATTGTTAGTATAGCATCACAAGTGTCTTTAACATAAATCCAACCCCTTACAGAACCTCCTTTGAATAACGTGAATGGGGTGTTGCTTAAGCATCTAGTTATCATTTTGGCGATAAGTTTCTCTGGATGTTGGCGGGGACCAAAATTGTTCATGCTTCTGGCAATTATTACAGGGATATTGAAACTGTGGAAATATGCAGTGCAATACATTTCTGCTGAGGCTTTACTAGCAGAATAAGGATTTCTAGGCTTGACGGAATCATCCTCTTTACAGTATCCTTTGGGAACATCGCCGAAAACCTCATCCGTAGACATGTAGATTAACTTTGGCTTTTTCTTAAGGTGTCTTAAGACTTCGAGAATCGTGAAAGTTCCTAAGAGATTGGAAGTCAGAAAATCTCTGGGGTAAATGAAACTTCTATCAACATGAGATTCAGCGGCAAAATGAACTATCAGATCCACATCTTTTATAACATCCATCATAAGTACAGCATCGGTAACGTTTCCAGCTACAAAACTGTATCTTTTGGTTTTTTCTAGATGTTCGAGAACTTTGGGATTCATGGCGTAAGTGTGGCGGCTAAGGTTAATTATTTGCCAGTCTGTTTTTTCTATCAGGTAATCAACAAAATTTGATCCTATGAAACCTGAACCTCCGGTTACGAGAATTTGTTTCATTTCTCTATCAGCCTTCTGTATGGTTGATAATATGCTTTTTCAAATTTTCCGTCTAACCATTCAACTATCAGGGTGTCTTCTTTGGCGCTAAATATGTGAGGAACGTTAGGTTCGAAATGTATCATCTCTCCCGCTCCTAATGTTGTGGTGCGCTCTCTTCCATTTGTTTTGTATCTAAATTCCATTTTACCGGTTAATACAACGTCGTGTTGTTTGCTTTTATGATAGTCTCCTCCTCTTAAATACCCTTTTTTAGTGAACAATATTATGAATTCTTTGCCCTTAAACAATATTCTATGAATAGACCCCCTTTCATCTTCATGTACTTTCTCGATTTTCAACTTTGTCATCCCACAAAATTTTCCTGTTTTGCGTTTCCGTGTTTTTCTTGGTGCTGACAGCTAATATTTATTTTCTCTTTTTTGGCGCACAGAATGGCCAAGCTATGCAATACTATTATATGAGATAACATTTAATTCTTGTTCATTACTTTAGAAGTTTCTTGAGCGTCTTTAAGTATCATGTAATAATTTATTGAAGTGTTTGGTATGATTAGACACAAAGAGTAAAAGGAAGAAAGAGGTTATGTCAGAAGTAACTTGGACTCATCCTTTTTTAGCAAGGATATTAAACGAAATCCCGCTGGATACAAGGACATTAATAGACGTAGGTTGTGGTAGAGGTATCATCGGAGCCTTAATGCGCATCTATAGAGAGCCTAAAAGACTTGTAGGTGTAGACATCTTTCAACCCTACCTCGATTTTTGTAAGAAATTTAACCTCTACGATGAAGTATACTGTTTAGATCTTACAAAACTTCCACGCTCTTTTAGGAGCAAAGAGTTTGATGTTGTGACATGCATAGAAGTTTTAGAACATTTGGCAAAAAAAGATGGAGAGAAATTGCTAGACGAAATGGAACGTTTGGCAAAACTCGTAATAGTCACGACGCCAACCACCTTTTTCCCACAGCAAGACTTTGACCATAATCCCTTTCAAAAACATGTGTCTTTTTGGACCTTAGCGGATTTCAGAAAAAGAAATTATGATGTAAAGGGATTCGGAGAATTCCTAATAAGAAGAAGAAGGATTAGGTACATCTCCTCTTTTCTCTCTCCATTATGTCAAAAATGGTTTCCACAATTCGCTGTATTCCTATTGGCGAAAAAACGAACCTAATAAAAGTTCGCAAATTTAAGATGATACTAATGGTTTCCAGATCCATAAGTGCGAGAATCAAAACACTTCTGCTAGAAAACTGGATCATGCTCCAAAACGAGAGCTTGGGTAGAACGAGAGGCAAGAGAATTTTGGATGTCGGTTGCGGGGATGCAAAATTTTCTATTTACCTTAGTAAACTGGGAAATGAATACATAGGGGTTGACGTTCAAGTTAGGCGAACGCTGTTGCCTAAAGATGTCAATATTATTCGAGCAGATGCAGCGCATCTTCCGTTTAGGGATGATTGCTTCGATTTATCAATTTCAAGAGAATTACTTCACCATGTTAACTCTCCATTGAGGGTAATCAAAGAAATACAGAGGGTAGGAAAGAGGATTGTTATAATTGAAGCAAACAAAAATGCGCCTTACATGATCTGGGCATATTATGAAGGTCATAAGCACTTTTCTCCTATAGAATTCGAAAATATTCTTAGGAACGCTTTAGGAATAAATCCGAATATTCGTTTCGTTGGAATCTACGCTTATAGAGCTTTTCCTATATTTTTCAACAGACTAGTTAAAGTGATCCGATTGGTTTATCGATTGAAAATAAAAAAAGCACTTGCGGTATTTGTCCTATCTCCCATATGCCTGCTCGAAGACTTCTTGTTTTTCTTGACGATGTTCGCCCCTTATCTTTTCTTCAGTTCGAAATTATTTGCAAACCATCTTCTTGCGCTAGAAATGATTTTCGACTCAGCGCGAGCATGACATTATAGCTCTCAACTACACTTTTTCGTTATAATCTAAATATCACTATCCCACACTTGTGCGCGCAAGAGAAGAAGACGAAGAAACAAAATTTTTCTGTTACCGTCTTCTCTTCCCTCTCCCCCTCTATACTAGACTTAGACAGACACACACGCCAAAAAAAGAAAGCAAGAGAAGTTCGTATCTTTCTAGCCTGATATTTCTGTTGCTTTTAAGTTTTTCGTGATGCCCCACAATTTGGGCAAGATGTCACCGTTTGAGGAAATAAAGTTCCGCAGTATTCACATGGTATCATGACCACTTCTTTCACCACCTCTTTCACAACCGTCGGTGCTGCTGCGGGTCTAATCACCTGAAGTTCCATTGTTTCGCTAGTAACATCAGGACGCCCATCGATTGCCACGACCCCTTTAATAGACCAAGTAACCCCTCCATCCACACTGTCAAACGATTCTCGTCCACCAGCAGGAATGTTAACGCTGAAGGGAAACGTTTTGTTGAAGCCTGATGTTAGGTGCAGTGTGCCACTTGTCTTCGGATTAGCGGAATGCAACGTGGCCATATCCCAGTAGACGCGTCGCACATTGCGTCGTTGCCGTTCATCATATTCTGTTTTTTCTCGTTTCCTTTTTTCGGTGCATCGAAGTTCGGCTCTTACCTCGGTTGCGTCAAATTCTTCTTGGGATGATACGACGATTGCACCCTTCAAATCTTCCCCTAATTCGAAAGTGCTTTTTGGAATCGTCAACGAAACGCTGGCTTCTGGTTTTGTAAATCTCCCCTTCAGTTTCTTAAAGAACCCCACGAATCACCATCTCTCTTGTGGTTTAATTATTATCATGAATCATCGTGTTTGTATTTATTAATTTCTGATAGATAACGCTAGAATCCTTATATATGATGTCAAAGCATCAATAGCTAGATTCATTGTGTAATAAAAGTGGGTTGATAAATGGCAGAGCGAGAAACAATTGAGAAGGTGAAAGATAAGCAAGGCGCCCTTTCCCAAATCCAAAATTTCTTTACGTTAGGGTATGGAACGAAAGAAGATTTGAGGGAACTCGATAAAAAGCTTAGAGATCTATATTATACGGACCTCCGTGATATGCGTCATGTGTGGGAAGATATTTACTTGGCTGCGTTAGAAGCGGACCTTAAGGACTCAAGTAGTGACTTCAAGAAAGTTATTCAGGTGCTGGACCGAGTGATGGAGGAAGTTAGACATGCAGATTACGGTTATGCTGGCCTTATGGATAGGAAGGGACATATACGAGAGAAGGAATTGGCTCGCGTATTCAACTATGACAGAGCGTTAAGTAGTGATGTTGAAGGCTTAAAGGACGCCGTGAACAAGACTTACAGTGAAGCAGAAGCTGAAAATTGGACCAACATACCAGCCGATGTGAAGAAAATAAAAGGTTTATTACTCGCTTTTGGGAATAAATGGCGTGAAAGAGAGAAACAGTTTAGACCTTTGGAAATAGGATAGGAGAGAAGAAAGATGCCAGTTATTGATAAGGTTGCTTGGGAGCCCCCCGAAGAGAGAGCTGGCGAGGAGATAGCACGTAGGTTTCCTAATCTTTCATTAAAGTATGGAAGCCAAGTCATCGTCAAGGAGAATCAGTGGGCCGTCTTCTTCCGTGACGGAAAAGCCTACGATATTTTTGGTCCAGGAAGACATACGATAACAAGCAAAAATATTCCACTTTTGACCGGTGCCCTAAAAGCCTTGAGAATAATCGGCGACATATTCAATTGTGAGGTCATATTTGTAAGCAATAGTCAATTTAGGGGAAACTTTGGTGGACAGGCTTATTCTGCACCCAGCGGGCCTATCCAGTATCAAGCCGAACTTGGTTTCTATGGATATCTACTTTACAAGGTTGAGGATCCAAAGCTCTTTGTAGTGGAGTTTTTCGGAAACCGAGGAGCCAGCACGTCCAGAGAAATCGAACAATATATCCGCGGCTTCATAAATGAACGAGTCATAGACGAAATTGCCCACTATGACATATTCACTGTGGTCAAAAACGTAGACGAAACCACCGACAAAGTTGCCCTGAAAATCAACGACGAAGCCGCACGAATAGGTCTCAAAATAATAGACACCCTATTTGAAGGGGTTAAAATCCCAGAAGAAGCAAGGAGATTTGCTTCTGGTGTCGGACAGCAGGCGATGGCAATGCAGTATATGAAGGAGACAGCAGAAGTGCTTCCAGAGGGTGGAGGTGGAGCTGCGGGAGCGGGTGTCGGAGCGGGCATGGGATTGGCAATGGGAACAACGATGGCGCGACAGATGCAACAGCCTGGAGCCCCCCAGCAGGTAGTAGTATGCCAGAATTGTGGAACACAGAATCCTGTAGGAACAAAGTTCTGCGGCAACTGCGGAAAAAGCCTTGCTCCAGTGGCAAACGTGAAATGCCCGAAATGTGGAGCAGAAGTTCCAGCGACAATGAAATTCTGTGGAAACTGTGGGTCCCCACTAAGACCAGAAGAAGTCACTTGCCCAAAATGTAAAGCAAAGAACCCAGCTGGAACTAAATTCTGTGGCGATTGCGGAGCTAAGCTTACAAAATAAATGCAAAAGGCTCTTGACATCCCTATGTTCTGAAGCTTCATCCCTTTTTGGTTTCGTTATTTTCCTAAAGCTGTACCGCAATTTCCACAGAATTGCATAGTGGCTGGCATTTCTGAAAGACAGTTTTGACACTTGATTTTTGGAGGTGGATAGAGACTCTGTCCGCAGTTGTTACAGAATTTGTTATCAACAGGGTTTTTTGCGTTGCACTTCGGGCATATGACAACCCGTTTAGCTACAACCTCTGCTGGCATCTCCATGGTTCTTAGTAGATGCTGGCCCATGAATAAGCCCATGGCTAGTCCCAACCCTGCTGAGAAGGCTTCTCCAGTACTCATTTCAGGCCTCCAGCTTCACTTAATACAACCACATTACAACATAAATTGGTTTATGATAAAGATACTGTTAACTAATTAGAAACAGTCATGTGTAGGCTCCGTAATACTTCAAGTTGTACCTTTCGATTCTCCTCTTAACCTTTGGATAAAGAATTAGATCCTCGATTTCAAGGTCTTCTGCTAATCTAGGATCGATGTTCCTTAGTCGCTGAGTGAGTTGTTTTACACTTTCTTTCGTGGAAAAAGAAACCATTACAGCTGGATGACATTTCACACTCATGGTCAAAAGATTCTCCAGTGCCCTTAGTTGTAAAATGAACCCGTCTGGTTTGGCATCAGTCAACTGAGTGAACTCCCTTTCATTGCAGCCTTTCAAAGAGACTCTCACGTGGAGAAATGGATGCTTTGATAAGTCTTCTGCATATCTCGGGTCGTTTCCTATCAAGATTCCGTTGGTTTCTAAAATGAAGAAAAGTCCTTTTCCATGTAGGTTATCGAGCAACTGAAGGAGATGCTTCTTACCTATTGTTGGTTCTCCTCCACTCACTCTTAATTGTTTAAGGTTTCGCCCTTTAGCCATCTTCACTAGAATGTCTGCGACAGCCTTTGGACTATAGAACTTTCCTACTGTTGCTGGTCTAAGCATAACAGCGTCTGAAACCCAACAATACTTGCAGATTAAACCGCAACCCACAGCATCTGCGGTTACGATTCCTCCGTACCAACGATCATGTCTGAAGCGCCAATATTTTCTCTCTTGAACTCTATCCATGTCATGTACGACAAGTTTCTCAATTGCCTCATGTCGAGCTACCGGATCATACAAGGACAAACTAACGCGCTCCAACTATTCAACAAGTAAAATGTGGATAAAACTGAAATGTTTTTTATTAAATGTTTGGGGCGAAACAGAGTGTTCTTAAAGAAGAAGCTCTATATCAAATGCGGGGCGCGCGCATAAACAGTTTATCCGGTCATAAGAGTTTGAGTTTCATAAAGCCAACAAGACACTGAGTGATCTGGTCCTATCTCGGTCATTTTAGGTTCTTCTACTCTGCAAATGTTTTTTACATACGCACATCTAGGATGGAATCTACATCCTGGAGGAGGGTGAAGTGGGTTTGGCGAAACTCCTGGGATCGATTTGAGTTTCCTTTTTACATCAATCCTAGGAACCGCTGCTAATATGCCTCTTGTATAGGGATGTTTAGGTCTCTTAAAAATCGATAAGACATCACCATATTCCATGATTTTTCCGCCATAAATGACAGAAACATAATCAGCCATTTCAGCTATAACCGCTATATCGTGTGTGATGTAAAGCATGGAGAGGTTGAATTCTTTTTTCATCCCTTCTATCAACTCCAAAACTTGCCTTTGTATTGTTACATCCAATGAACTAGTTGGTTCATCGGCAATAAGAAGTGGCGGGTCATTTATTAGCGCCATTGCGATCATGATACGTTGTCCCTCTCCCCCACTGAATTCATCCGGGAAACTCCAAAAACGTTTTCTTGCATCTGGTAACTTCACTTTACCCAGATAATCCTTGACCATTCCTTTGATTTTTTCCCAACGAATTTTTTTGTGTACTTCTACAGGTTCGCCTGTTTGATATCCGATTATATCCAGTGGGTTGAGCGATGGTATAGGGTTCTGTGGTATCAGAGCGATTTCGTTTCCCCTTATCTCGCACATCTCTTCTTCAGATAGTTTCAAAAGGTTTATACCTTTGTATAAAACTTCTCCCTCGACGTTCCATTTAGGATAAACAGATGTGATAGGTTCTAGTAATCTTAGAATTGCGAAAGCGGTCACAGTCTTCCCTGAGCCCGTTTCTCCAGTGAGCCCGTGTGTTGTACCTTCGTATATCTTTAGGTCAATTCCGTCAACTATTTTTCTGATTCCGTCCTTTGTGTTTAAATATGCCTTTAAGTTCTTAACTCGTAATAACTCTTTTTTATCTTTAATTGAGTATATCATTTACTTCACAAAAACTTATAGAAAATATAAATTTAAGGTTAATTCTCTAATTGACACAGACTTCAGTCTTTCTTTAATTTCTTGTAACTCCTGCTGGAATATCTTTCAAACAAGCCTAAGAAACATAATCTCAACAGCAAATGAAGCCGTTGCAGTAGCAAAGAAAGGGTAATATGAAGCATATCATGTTTTGTTCTAAAAATGGACTTATAAGGCTACATTGGAAGAACATCTATAGGTGTATCTTTCTCTTGGTATCTGAAGATGAGGGAAAGCTGGAGTTCGAGCTTCGCGGTAAAGCTTGGAAAGTATATTGGATTCTTTTGAAAAAAAGGGTGTCCAATGAGTGTCAGGGAAGTTCAAAGGGCTTTACATTTTAGCAGCCCAAGCGTAGCGCAACATCATCTCGATCGATTGTGTGAGTTGGGTTTAGTTCAGAAGCAAAGTGCAGGGAGGAGCTATTTATTGACTAGCGAGGTTAAAATCGGGTGCTTAGGCACTTCATTAAGCTGGGAAGATTATTGTTTCCAAGATATTTCTTTTACCGATTTTTTCCACAACATTCTATATAATCTACCTAACTGTACTTATGCAAACCTTTTTCATTGCTTTTTTCGGAGCGATCATCTCTGCGATATTTTGGTATGAAACTGCTCGCGTCTGGATGTTAAAGCCGTTCTAATTTTTTGAACTCGGCCACATATTTGTCAACCATGTCCCATATTGGTTGGTGTCCCTTGGTATAGAGGATATATTTTGCGCTTATGAAGAGATGCTTCACCATAGTCTTTGCATCTTATTGCGAGTTCTTGAAAATAGCTTTTCACTTGCTATCAATTCGGAGCAACCAAACAGAGCCTCTAGTGGCGTTTATTTTAAAATCAGAAGGTTAGGACAACTCTTCCTTTCTGCAGTTGATGAAAAAAACAAAAATTTTTTCCGTTTTCACTTGGAGAAGATGATGAAGAACAAAATTTTCCTTGTCTCCCCCCTCTATAGAGAGGTTCTCTCACACGCACACACAACAAAACCCTTTAAACACCCAACAAACCCTAAAATACCTTAACCAAGCCTCGGTTGCCTAGCTGGTCAGGGCGTCGCCTTGGTACAACTCCAAAAAGGCGAAGGTCGCGGGTCCAAATCCCGCCCGAGGCTCCACACAAAACCACTGCAAAATTCTTTAAACCCACCATACTAATCTATATGAAGAACAAAAAAAGTTAAGCTCTTAGAGGCGGCAACAGTGGATCCTGACCTTTGGCCATACATTATATTCGCAGGGACAGCAATCTTTGCCGCTCTATCCTTACTTTACATCATCATCACAAAAACCAGAAAAAAGAAGAAAGAAACAGCAGAACCCATAGAACTCGAAAAGCAACCCTCCTTCAAAACCCAACACAGCATAACAACAGACGAAGCCCACAAATCCCAAAACGAACTCAGAACACTAGACCTCGAAAGAGAAATCCTCAGCTATGCCATACGACACCTCTACGAAGCACAAGCAGAAGGAAAAATAACTGAAGAAGAACGAGACCGCCTAGCAAGCGGATACAAAGAAAAAATGAGAAAAATACAAACCGCAATCTCAAGAAGCGAATCCATCATCGCACTCCATGAACTAGAATCCATGCAAGACGACCTCATCAAATTATTCAACGAACGCTTCGACGAACTAAACAGAAAAATGGAAGACCTACGAGCACGCGTCGAAATCGAACCCATAAAAGAAGTACCTGTCATCCCAACAGAAGAAGAAGAGCGTCCAGCACCACCAAAAAGACAGAAAAGACCCACCGAACGCTCCCCACCCACAAAAACAGAAGCAGAAAAGAGAATCGAGAAAATCAGAGAAGAGATAGAGAAAGTCCTAGAAAGACTCGGACAAATCGAATCTGAGGCATAAAAGTGAGCTGGAGGGAACAAGCCAAAAAAAGAGCATCCATAGCCGCTGTAAAACACGTCAAAGACGGCTTTATCTTAGGATTAGGCAGTGGAAGCACAGCTGCTTATGCCATTCAAGAAATTGGAAAAAGAATCAAACAAGAAGAACTGTACATCATGGGGGTCCCAACTTCTCATCAAGCCTTCACTCTAGCAATACATAGCGGCATCCCCACAACAACCTTAGACGAACACCCTCAACTCGACCTAGCCATAGACGGCGCAGACCAAATCGACACTAAACTCAACCTAATCAAAGGCATGGGAGGAGCATTAACACGAGAAAAAATCGTGGCCTCAGCAGCAAAACAGTTTATAGTAGTGGCAGACGAAACCAAACTAACCGACAAACTCGGAACCAAACAGCCCGTTCCCATAGAAGTCTTATCCTTTGCCTCCTCAACAGTAACATCAAAATTGAAGAAGATCGGCGGAAAGGCGGTTTTAAGAGAATTCAAAGGAAAAATTGGCCCAGTCGTGACAGATAATGGCAACTTTATCCTGGACATCAATTTCGGACCAATTAAAAATCCAAAAGAACTGAACTTCCAACTCAAATCCATTCCAGGCGTCATAGAAACTGGGCTGTTCATCAATATGGCAGACATCATTTACATAGGAAAACAAACCACCATCCAAAAACTAGAACGAATAGCCTAGAAAACTCTTCAAAATTAAACGGTTAAATTTGCGCTCCACCAAGTAATAGATGGCACGCCGGGGTAGCCTAGCTTGGTTTGGGCGCCAGACTCATAATCTGGAGAGCGTAAAGGGGCTAAAGCGCGCCCAGAGGTCGCGAGTTCGAATCCCGCCCCCGGCACCACCCAAAACTGATATTTCAGGTTTGTGTACGTGTGCAACTAAATTAGAGATGCATTAGAATTTGTGAATTTTTTCGATATGTTGTTTGTCTATTGAAATATCTTTTATTAGCCTTACAGCGTAGAGGAATCTTCTTATGTCATCTCTTAGGGTCTTGTTCTTAGGGTCTAAGTCAAATTGCTTTACTAAGGTTTTGTTCCAAGGGGTTGCATTGGGTTTCTCTACAATGTAGTAGAAAAGGAATTCCAGTAGGTTTCTCAAACCTTTATCTTGTATCGTAGACAGAAGATCTGAATATTTATCCAGCTTCTCTTCTAGGAGCGTTATGAAGGCTTGAGAAATTACAGTTCTTTCGGGACTTTCCAATCTACATCATCTAACAGAGATTTCTCTTTTTGTTCTAAAACGTTATGAACGATAAATCATTACTATGTCTACACACATTTTAGTTTTAGGGGTTGTTGGGTGTTTAAAGGGTTTTGTTGTGTGTGTCTGTCTAGGTCTCAATTGGTGGGGGAGTGTTTGGTTTTGGCTGTGTGATTTTGGAATAGACGTTGTTTTAGGATTCTGTTTGGTTGCTCCGAATTGATAGCAAGTGAAAACCCATTTTCAAAACTGCATGATATAGGCGATTCCGAGACAGCCTTGTATTTAATGTATCAAGAGGCATATGAAGGTCAAGGATGAGAAAAACTGAGTATATCACTTGATTTGATTATCAGAGGACTTAATTTTGCGCGCGCACGCGATTGTTGAAATGTAAGTCAAAGCAGTTACGAAACAAGCTCGTCCGATCTTGACCAGCCAAAAATCACCGCCTCCAGCTCCGAAAGACCTTGTTCCGCCTGCTAGAGCGTACCCTCCGTCACCAGTCTCAACAACAGACCACGCAAAATCATAAGAGGCTCCTCCGTATGTTCGGTTCCACTCCGTCTCCGGTGGTTCAGAATGTGAATACGCCTGTAACGATTTATGTTGACCAAGCAGCCCACTACCTTCTCCCTCTCCAACAGGTTGCACATCAGAACTATGGATAGGCAAAGTAAAAGCAAAACTCACAACAACCAACAAGAACAATGCGACCAGCATGTTAGACATTTTCTTTTTCACTTTCTCACCCCCTTTTCAGCCTACTACACACTCATTCGCACCCTTCATCTTTTACATCAAGGGCGCTAGAAGAGGTAAACTCGAAGAAACCAAAAGAAAAAACACGTAGAGAAATCTCATGTATCATATGTGTAATCGCTCCTCTCCCAGAAGTGCACGCACAAATCAACCACACAGTTAACCGACATCTGAATTTAAGCCTTATGAAACTATTTTTCATACGATATTGGAATAGTGTAACGCCATTTCGACAGTTAACAATGAAAGCAACTATGTATCATTTGATACACAACAGAAGACACCACAACATTCTCGCTTAAGATAAGCTTTTCATTCAAAACGATAGACAGCCCGCCTAAACATCAGCCAATACGACTAGACCTAAAACCCACAGAAAACCTCCCCTCAACAACAATCTTGAAAACCTATTTTATCAACCGATATCATAGCATTGAAATCCAACAGAACCCCAAACAACGCCCACTCCAAAATCAGAAAGCCAAGACAACAGACTCCTTCCACAGTTGATAACAAAAACAAAAGAATTCCTTAAACGTTATCACCCCGAGATAAGAGAAGTGAAAGCGTAACCCCCTTTCTACCCCTCTATACCCGTCTCTGTCTCTCCCCCCTCTATACCAGACCTAGACAGACAGACACACACGCACACACCACTCAACCAAACCACAAAATAACTACAGTCTTCCCTTCTTCTTATACTCCTTCAACAAATCCTTCGCTCTATCCAATCTCACTTTCCTTTCTTCAACCATCCTCTCAACTATCAAATCAATAAGTTCCCCAGATGCACCAGCCATAATCGCCACATTTCTAGCATGCAACGACATATGCCCCCTTTGAATACCTTCATGAGCCAACGCCCTCAAGGCACCAAGATTTTGCGCAAGCCCAACAGCAGCCATCACCTCCCCAAGTTCACTAGCAGTCTTGACACCCAAAATCTTCAAGGCTATTCGAGCTATTGGGTGCACCTTCGTGGCACCCCCCACAATCCCAACTGCCATAGGCAACTCTAACGAACCCACTAGATCGCCATCCTTGTTCTTCTCCCAAACCGTCAGTGGACTGTAGTGACCTGACCTCGCGGCGTAGGCGTGAGCTCCAGCCTCCACAGCCCGATGGTCGTTGCAAGTGGCTATTACCACACCGATTACGCCGTTGAGTATCCCCTTGTTGTGAGTTGCAGCGCGATAAGGATCTGCAGCAGCAAAGGCATATGCTTCCAGTATGCCGTCAACAACCTCTTCTCCGCCAACAGCTTCCTTAGCCACCACAGTCCAAGCTCGCGCTAATCGTTTAGTGGCTAAGTTAGAAATGATCCTAAGATAAACTCGACCATGAGTTATCTTCTCAATTAAGGGGGCAACTGCCTCTACCATAGTGTTGACAGCGTTCGCACCCATCGCATCCCTACAATCAACTAGAAGTTCTGTAATAACCATAGGACCAGTGCTTGCATGTATCACCTTTACTTCTAAATCCTTAGCTCCTCCTCCCACCGAAACCAACAATGGGTCTTGTTCGTTAGCCTTTTGAAGGATTTCTTTCCTAGCTGCTAGAATTGCCATCCTAGCCAAGTAAGGGTCTTGTACATCTACGGTTTGAATTTGACCAATCATAATTGGTTCAGTACTACTCGTGAAGAAACCACCTTTTATCCGTGCCATTTTTGCCGCATAACTGGCTGCAGCAACAACCGAGGGCTCTTCAATAGCCATCGGAATCAAGTAATCCTTTCCGTTGATTAAGAAGTTCACAGCGATTCCTAAAGGAATGGGGATTGCACCTACAACATTTTCAATCATCCGATCAGCCAAATCCAATTCCAAAGACCCAGTAGACTGAAGAAGTTTGACTTCCTCATCTGTTAAATCTGCAAACTCTTTTACGATTTTTACTCTTTCTTTCGGGCTCAATTTGTAAAAACCTGAGATTTCCGATTTCTTTTCCATAACATTCATCCTCTAAGTTGTTCTATAAGTGAAAATGACACGACATAAGAATTTAACGGAATTCTGATTTTTAATAAATTTGTATGCTTTTTACGTTTTCCAAAAACGTTATATTTCTTAATTAGCATGGTGGAAGATTTTTCTAGTTCTCTCTTCTATCTTCTTCGGAAATATGCTGGGGATAGTAACTACTGCTATATTTCTTGCCTTCCAAATGAAATTTAGGAAAGGGGTTCTGTGATGACGAGTCTAAGAAAGAGACTTGACAACGTCTTAAACGAAATTACAACTATCAGCAGAGAAACTCATATCTCAGGACAGTCTCCACCATGCTGCCTCATCTTTCATGAAAATAATCTGATAAGCTGCGATGTCTTAGGGCCCTTGCCGAAAGAACAATTCTTCATAGAGTGTTCAAAATGTAAGGCAAAAATAAAACGATTAGTTGATTGTATCAATAGAGAAAAAAGAGGAAATTGATTTTTTGGTTTTCTTCTAGCCGACTATTTCCAGTCTTTCCAGTTTTGCGGATACTCTTTGATTGGAGTTGTGGGCACTAGATATGTTTCAGTGACTCCAGGAATTGGATATATTTTGTTGTGGACAAAGTCCATGGCTTGTTCGTGATCATCGGCATGGAACCAAAGGCATGTATCCCAATTCCCGAAGCAGTTCATAGTGTAGTACAGTCTAACGCCATTCCAAGGCTTGTCTGGCAAAGCTTTCAAAGTACGTATCGCATCATTCGTTCTCGTTGGATTGATCTTTAGTAGACAGAAATATTTTGCCAAGTTTTTTCTTCCTCCGTTAATGTTGCCAAAGAATGGAGGACCAGCCAATTTAATTTTATGAATAGAAAATACAGATTATCGATAAATGATATTGCTTGCGTTGCTAATTTCTCGTATATACGGACTCTTTTGATAAGAGTGGGGGCAGGCATCTCGATTAACTCCTAATGATAACTTACAAAGGGTAACAGGGAACTCTCTCACTAGCTGAATTTTGCCTGCACAGACAACAGAAGGGATATATGTACGTTTATACTAGTACAATTGTATGAAGGTAGATCATGATGCACAGTGAAAAAGAATTAAATGGTCACAAGGTATGTGAAGCCCTGAGCCTCCCCATAAGGACCCATATACTCAAAGAACTTGTAAGGGTATACCCCAAAAAATTGACAATTTCCAAGCTAAGAGAGATAACTTCTGAGCCTCGCATGACGGTCTGGTTTCATATCAACAAACTTAGAGAAGCAAATCTTGTCGAATTAAACGGGTCTCGACGGGGTTTCAGAGCTGCGACAAAAGCCTTGACTATCAGATTTAATGGCAATGGAATACATTTGGAGGAGTCATCTTAATGCAGAAAGAAGCCATGCTATACGAAAAGTTGGAAAAGAATGATGTTAAATGTAATCTTTGCGCGAGGAGATGTACAATACGTGATGGTGGCGTAGGATTCTGTTTGGTTAGGAAAAACGATGGAGGGAAACTTTACTCGCTTGTTTATGCAAAGGCCTGCTCTGCCTGTGTAGACCCCATAAACAAAAAGCCTCTCTCTCACTTTCACCCAGGCTCTCTCGTCATGTCCATCGCAACCGTTGGATGCAACTTCCGCTGTAGATTCTGTGACAACTGGGTCATAAGTCAAGAAAAAGAGATAGGAGGATACGACTTCCTACCAGAACAAGTCCTAAAAGCGACAAAAGAGAACGGCTGCCAAGGGATAAGTTACACATACACAGAGCCAACAATCTTCTTCGAGTATGCTTATGACACAGCTAAATTGGCTCATAAGGAAGGAGTCTTCAACACCTTTGTAACTAACGGCTACATGACAACCGAAGCAGTTCGAACCATAGCTCCAGTTTTAGACGCGGCAACAGTTGACTTCAAAGGAGGTGGCGACCCAGAGTTTTATAAAGAGTTTTCATCGGTTCCCTCGGTCAAACCAATCTACGATTCTTTGAAGGAAATGAAAAAGCATGGCATTCATGTGGAGATTACTAATCTTGTTGTACCTAAGATCGGTGATGATTTAGAGACTATAAGAAAACTTGCTATTTGGGTTAAGGATAACTTGGGAAAGGATACGCCTTTTCATCTGTTAAGATTTCATCCTGATTATCGATTGACTGAGATTCCGTCAACTTCGTTGCAAACGCTTGAGAAAGCTTGTGACCTATCCATGGAGGCTGGATTAAATTATGTTTACATAGGTAACGTTCCAGGACACCGCTTTGAGAACACTTATTGCCCAAACTGTAAAGAATTGTTGATTAAAAGGTTCAGTTTTGAAATTGTGAAATGGAACCTAACTGAGGATATGCGCTGTCCAGCATGTGGAGAGAACATTGCGATAAAGGGGAAGTTCCATAAAAGCGGTTATTCATATCCCTACGCTGTGATTTAAGTTGTAATGGAAGAAATCGAAAACAGATAATATGACCTTTCTTCAGTATTTTAGATGAACGATATGTGGAGCATTTGGAGACCCGACGCCACAGCAGTTCTAAAAGACAAGAAAGCCCGAATGAGTTTAGGCAGATACTTCGCTGTCATGGAAGATGATAAGCCAGCCAACTTCATGATCGCCAAGAAACTACCTGCAAACTTCAGCAAAAATGATTCTCTAGTGAAATTGTGGCAGATTCATGACCAACTTACAGAAAAATTTTATCATATTCAAAAAGAGATTGACACCAAACAGAAACATCTTAACGAGATGAGCATCCCAGAAGCATCTTATTTTGACCTAAAGATAGAAATTGCCAGTCGTATTCTAGAGAATTGCCATTTCTGTACTCGTGGTTGTGGCTTGAATAGACTTGCTGGAGAGTTAGGACATTGTAAGTGTGGAACCCAAATCACTGTTTCCACAATGTTCCAGCACATGGGTGAAGAACCCGAACTGGTTCCCTCAGGAACAATTTTTACATTAGGCTGCACCTTATGTTGTCTTCATTGCCAAAACTGGACCATATCACAATGGTATAAGAACGGCGAAATCTACTCGCCAGAACGACTGGCTAGAGATGTTGAGCATTTGCGTCGAAGCGGTTGTAGAAATGCTAATCTCGTTGGTGGGGAGCCGACTCCTTGGCTTCAACAGTGGCTTGAAACTTTCAAACATGTCAATGTAAATGTTCCTGTGGTTTGGAACTCCAACTCCTACTACAGTGAGGAAACCGCTAAACTTCTGGCTGGATTTGCAGATGTCTATCTCTTAGACTTTAAGTATGGATCCAACCAGTGCGCCACAAGAATCTCTAACGCTCCAAATTACTGGGAGGCGTGCACCCGCAACCACCTGTATGGAAAAAAATACGGAGAACTCATCATCAGAGTCCTAATCTTACCGGAACACCTCGAATGCTGCACAAAACCCATTTTGAACTGGATAGCCAAAAAACTTGGAACGTGGGTCAGAACAAACGTGATGTTTCAGTATCGCCCGGAATGGAGAGCTAAAGAAATTCCAGAACTTCGAAGGAGACTTACGGAAAGTGAAATGGAAAGAGCCATCAAACTTGCTCAAGAAGCAGGGCTAACTAACTTCATAACCTAATCATTGATTGCCCTAAATAGCATTCCCGAAATATTCTTGCAGTTTCACCTTGACACAGTTAAGAAAGTGCGTCACAATAAATCAATAACAAAACCAAAACATATTTCTCAAGCTTGCTGGTGAAGTGTAGTGGATACAAATTGCGGTACTGTCCAGAGTGTGGCGGCGAACTAAAATACACGTCAGTTACGAAACGCTATGTGTGTGCAAGTTGCGGACTCTCTATTACGCATCAAGAACTCGTGGAGTTGCGTGAAAAGCTAAGGCCTTCCTTTGAATCTGAAGAGGAGAAGCGACGGAAAGAAAGAAAAGAATACTTGAAATGGTGGCTTGGCAAGAAAAAATAGAAAGCATGCCACATGGCGTTAGAACTGTTTTATAGGTAACGGGCTTTTATATAGTCTATTGAAAGCGAAGCAGTTATTACCACTCTACCCTTAGTAAAATTACGGGCTCTGAATGTCTGCATCTATCGAAATCATCTGCATCGGAACAGAACTCCTTGTAGGTAAAACCCTGAACACAAATGCCCACTGGCTTGCCAAAAGAATAAACTCCCTTGGCTTAAATGTACGTCGCATCATAAACGTTCGTGATGAAATTGACGAGATGTCTCAAGTTATACAGGAGACTCTTCAACGAAAACCTCTTTTCCTGATCACATGTGGTGGACTTGGTCCAACCTTTGATGACAAAACGCTAGAAGGTGTTGCTAAGGCTTTAGGATGTAAGACCGAAGTTAATAAAAAAGCATTAAAAATGATTGAAGAAAAGTATCGAAGGTATATGGAAGAAGGCTTAACAGAAAAGTTTGAGTTAACTCCTCCTCGAGTTAAAATGGCTAGGCTACCCGAAGGCGGTAAGCCCTTATTTAACCCTGTTGGAACTGCACCTGGCGTGCTCATAAAACACAAAGATACAACTATGATAGTGCTTCCTGGGGTTCCAACTGAGATGATGGCTATCTTCGAGGGGTCAGTTGTTCCTCTTTTAAAGGTTGCTGCAGGTGATAAGATATTTTTTGAAACAAGTCTAGATGTAAAGGGAGTCATGGAATCGGATATTGCTCCGCTTATTGACAGGGTAATGCATGATAACCCCTATATCTATGTTAAGTCGCATCCCAGTCGTATAGGTGAAAAAGTTCCACATTTAGAACTTCATCTCTCAACAACCGCTGAAAACTCAAAAACAGCAAAAAACAGAGTCAGCAGAGCACTTATCCAACTCTCTGAACTAATCAAGCAGAAAAATGGAAAAATCAAGGTTCTAAAGGCAAAACCCGATTCTTAATCGGAAAATCTTATTGGGTGCAGTGCATTGTACTGATTTTATTATGAAAGCTTTGCTAATAGTATAAGGGTGAACTTTGGATGTTTATCGTGTTCATCGTTGGTACAGCAGGTTCTGGTAAATCTCTTCTCACAGCCTCTTTCTCCAACTGGCTAAAGATTGGGAAACAAAACGTGGTCATCTTAAATTTAGACCCTGGAGCCGTATTTCTACCGTATTCACCTGACCTTGACATCCGTGACTACATCACAGTTGACGAAATTATGGAAAAGTATGGGCTTGGACCGAACGGCGCTTTGGTTTTGGCGGCAGACCTGATTGCTGACGAGGTAGAGCGGTTGGGGGAGGAGTTGGAAGATTTGAAGCCCGACATTGTTATTGTGGATACGCCGGGTCAAATGGAACTTTTCGCTTTTAGAGCAAGTGGACCCTACATTGCAGATGAGTTAACTAAGGAACCTAAAGCTTTGGTATACTTATTTGACTCTGTTTTCTCTGCAAACCCGCTTAATTATGTTTCCAATCTGTTTCTTTCAGCCGCTCTGTATAATCGTTTCTTTATTCCGCAAACATATGTGCTGTCGAAGTGTGATCTTCTTCCACCTGAAAAGTTGAATCGTGTTGTCGATTGGTCTGCGAACCCTAAGGCTTTGGAAATGGCTATCGAAGAAGAGTTGAAGGGGACAAAACGTTTGCTTAGTCGTGATATGATGCACGTTATTTATAGGCTTGGATTAAGATTTCTTTTAACACCAGTCTCTGCAAAAACAAATGAAGGGTTTATCAATCTCAATGCCATCCTTGAGCGCATCCTTGCCAGCGGAGAAAAATTCACTTATTAGCGAATAACACAAACTTAAAGAACTTCAATTGATGTTTTTAAAGCGGATTTGATGGGCCCGTAGCTCAGCAAGGATAGAGTTGTCGAAGACATCTAAAGCACCGGGCTTTTAAACGTGGAGAAACCCGGGGGTCGTGGGTTCAATTCCCGCCGGGCCCGCCACCACGTTTCTAGAAAGGCTAATTAGAAGAAGGTTTGATTTTTGGTATGGATTTTGAGTTCATAATCTTTTTTGGGCGAGAGAGCCGACGTTATTATGATTTGGATGGCTAAAAAAGGAAAGATGACGACAATTTGGGTTTGTTGGGACACTTATCGACGGTTGCTTGAGGTTAAAGGTGTCCTTATGGATAGGGATGGTCGTGTACGGAATCCAGATGATGTTATACGTGAACTGATAGAGTTTTGGAAAGAGTCTCAGCGAGAGTTAAGACGAACTTATGAAGTAAAAAAGAGTTATCTGTTACGCCGTGCGTAACAGTCACGTTGTCATATTTTTGGCGGAATTTTCTAGAACTAGGAAAAGTAATAAGGGTGCAAGTCCAAGCTGTTAATTTTCTGCTGAGAGAAGGGAGAACCAGACAGAAAATCTTTTGACCTACACCCCAAAATTTACCAGAAGCACACTGATAGAAAAGTGTTATGTAGCATTGCTCCATATTTTGCTCAACTGCTTTAGTGTAGGCGGCTTGTACTGCTTACTCATGTAAATGAAAAATTTAAGTAGAAGCCCCTTTTCTTTATGAAACTTGATGCGTGAAGTGCCCTGGTAGTATAGTCCGGTCTAGTATAGGCGGCTGTCTCATCTTGGCAAACAAGGTGCCGGGTGCAGTAAGCCCGCCCGACTCCACATGGCTAGAAGCTATGTAACGGGAACCGGGTTCAAATCCCGGCCAGGGCGCTTTTCAATTTCAGCGCTAAATTCAGACTATTTTTGTTAGAAACTCTAGATACTGGATTTGTATTCTAAATAAAGACCAGAGCACGCCTTTTACTATAAACTAGAGAGCTCTCGGCGGGGTTCAGTTGAACCCCACCCACAATGGAGATATCATCCGCATGCCCTCCTTTTTCTGCAAATGAACTATTCTATCCAGTAAACCCATCCCTTCGATATCTTGGCTTTTTTCAAAACATCCTTTCTCACTCTTGCAGCGAGAGCATTAGAAATGTTACCCTCTTTGCTCCTAGTCGACAGACCTTTAGATTCTAAGGCTTTGACCACTTGTTCTAGCGTTCTCTTATTGGGATGCTGGAAGAATCCCTCATGAATTAAGCCTTCAAGCGCCCGAGACATTTGACCACCCCATGTTTGAGGCCCCTTACACTTGCGCTGTTTGCGTGGCGCGTACTCGAAAATCTGCTGCATATCAAATTCATTAACCATAGCCCTCATTTTCTTGTCTGAGGGTCGCTTCTCAAAACGATTGGCAGCATCCAACACCTTGGGCAGAAGCTGCATGTCACCCGCTGTGACCAAGAAACTGTCCGGGAAACCCAATGACCAATGCATCGACTTATCAATAGCATCATGAGTCTCTAACGGTTCATAGAAATACGTATTGTAAGTCTTGGGACGGCTCTCCCACGGTCGTCGAGCAATGGATTTGATGGTTTGTACTGCAACGTTGCGCTTACGGCACAACTCAGCTAACTCGTTGAAGTCAGCTGCATAACGGGGATTCTGCATCATCAAATAGTTGTACGGCAATAAGACTGTATCGAAATCAAACCTCACCAAGCTGCGTTTATGCATTGCTGCCACTTTGTTACCATGGCCTGTTACGCCTAGAAACCGCACTAAACCTTTGTCACGCGCTTCAATAAAGGCCTCCAAGGCACCCTCAGGCCCCATCACTTTTTCCCAACCTACTGGATTGGTCAAACCATGCAACTGCCAAAGGTCTATGTAGTCAACTCTCAATCGGCTCAATGAACGCTGAAGATCTTCCAAGGCTCCTTTATATGTACGCTTTCGAGACTTAGTTGCGAGGAAAAAATTGTCACGATGCTGTTCCATCCACGATCCGATACACTTCTCGGCATTTCCATACATGGGTGCTGTGTCAATATGATTTATACCATACTCTAATAATAAATCGAGTATGCGATCGGCTTCCGCTTGCGTTGCCTTGCTCAAGGCCCACGAACCAAATATTATTCGAGTACTAGCATGTCCCGTGCGACCAAAATAGTTTCTAGGAATCATTCGTCAATGTCTCCTTGAACATCAGTTTCTACACCTTCCAACCTTATAATCATGCACCTAACAAATGCTTAGTGCTCTCTCTCAGAAATCAACAGGAACAAGCACAATGTGATTTTCCGAGTTTGAACCCGAGTGTGGATTTAGACCAGGGCGCTTTTTAGGTCTAGCTTTGACTTTTTTAATTTTGTGCACGCATATTACGCACCCGCAAAAAGCCTTTTATTGTGATCAACATTTTTTCTATATCCTTAATAGGAGAGTAAACCAGTGTCGAAGTTGACATCAAAATGCGGAATGGATTGTGGAACTTGCCCTTGGGGACCTTATCCACGTAGGGACATAACTGCTAAAGAATTTGAGCAGTATAAGAAAAGAGCTAAAGAGATTCTAGGTTACACGCCCATGAAAACACCTTGCCCTACATGTCAGACTCCTGATGAAAAGATCCCGAAAGGATCGAAACTGCCTCCCCGCAACTGCTTAGTACGTCAATGCGTAGACAAAACGGGTGTAGAAAACTGTGCC
>CAZCYX010000002.1:0-64457 GCA_964503065.1 uncultured Candidatus Bathyarchaeia archaeon | reverse complement strand
CCAGACCCAACACCCAACGCTTTTGTCTTTGGAAGAACTACTGGAGATGCTACTTTGGCTGTTCATGAGGGACTACTAACGCAACTAAACAAGGAAGAAGTGAGAGGAGTGATTGGACACGAGTTAGGGCATATAAAACACAAGGATTTTTTGGTAATGACTGCGCTTTCTTCATTGCCTCTGATAGCCTATATGATTTGGTTGGTAACCTATCCGGCGGCGCGCATAATGACCGATGGTGGAAGAAGAAGAGAAGGTGTAGACATAAGGGTTATACTCTGGTTGGTTGCCATAATATCCTATGTTGTTTACATAGTTTCACTTTTGTGTGTTATGAGGTTAAGTCGACTACGGGAGCATTATGCTGATGCCTACTCGGCTTATGTGACTGAATCTCCACGAGATTTGGAAAGTGGCTTAACCAAGATTACGTATGGACTGTCTCTTGCACCAAAGCCACCACATGGAGCAAGAACCCTATACATTGGTGACCCAGCACTTGCAAAACAAGAATTTCAAGGCATAATGAACCGAAAACAAGAATACGACCTTGACAAAGACGGCGTCCTTGACGAAAGAGAACTCGAACTTGCCATGGAGAAAGAAGCGAAATCCACTTGGACAACCATCAACACATGGTTCGCCACACATCCAGCAACCTATCAACGAATTCTTCTGTTGCGGGAGATCGAAAAGGAGATGGAAACAGGTCGATATAGTAGCGAACGCATTTACACCAAAATTTAAACTTTGGACTATTCCTTAGCAGAAGGAGAGACTTTTAATCCAAAGGGCTTTCTTTTGTTGTCTTTTTTTGGGGTCAATAGTTCTTCAACGATCTTGAACTGTCTTTCATATATGTGGCAATTCTTGGAATGAAAGATTAGTTTGCCAGTCTCAATGTTTAGGTTTCCCTTTCTGTTAATCTCGGAGACCAAAGCCTCGTTAAATATCTGGATTCCAGCTATGTTAGCAGGCAACCCTGCATATGCATCCCATGATCTGAAGTAACATGTCAAATGTAATTTGTTGTTATATATTTCCGTGTCGATGAGACTGAGGCAGGGAGGTTCATGCTTTCTTTCCTCTAAGAGCTTCTTGATGTCCTCAGGTAGTCGAATTACAAGAGTTACTTGTCTATCCCCTTGCTCTTCCAGATATCTTCCAACAGCCTCTCCTATTTGATCAATAGGTTCTCGTAATCGACTACCATACGTGTATGTCTCATCCTCGATTAGACCAGACCACAAATACTTCAGGGCATACCACTGAACATACTTAGTGTCGCAAGGAGCCTTTTCATCCACTAACGGTCTGCTCTCAGGATGCGTGATTTCTATGCTCAAATTGAGTTTTCTAGTATTAGAGCGTTCAGACCCATATCTAACTTTAAAAGGTTCACCGTTATACCATATTTCATTTAAGGTCTTATACCAAGCATCAGGACAATCAAAAGCTTGAATTTTGACGTACTTCACAGCATAAATCTCCTTCACTTAGTCTAGAACATCTATTTGCATTAAAATTTTCTTCTGGTCGATTAATAGAAAAAGGTTTATACGATTAGATTCCGATATTCCGTGCTCTAACAAGTTTCGTGAGTAGTGTGTTAATTGTCTAAAAAGGACTTACACATGAAGGTAAAAGAACTAAAGACTGACATTGTCCTAGCAAAAGACCTCGAAATATCGGTCGGAAGAATTTATGAAGAGGAGTGGACCGAACCATTAGGACCTACTCCTTTTCCATCAATAACAGACCTCCGAGAATGGGACTTCAAACTTCTGCAGCGGTATAAGCCCTTCTACCTACCGTTTTGCGATGTCTGCTGCCTCTGCACTTTTGGCAAGTGTGACTTAACAGGGGATAAACGGGGAGCCTGTGGACTGAACATGGCAGCCCAACAGTCGCGTATAGTCCTCCTCGCCTGCTGCATCGGAGCTGCCACCCATGTTGCACATGCCCGTCACCTAGTTGAACACTTAATAGAAAAATACGGTAGAAACAGCCCCCTTGACGTTGGAGGATTAAACATCGACATAGAGGCTCCAGTGACCCGCCTAGTTTGTGGCATCAGACCCAAAACGCTCAAAGATGTGGAGGATGCCCTCGACTATTGCGAGGAACAGGTTACGCATCTTCTCTCAGCCACTCATACTGGACAGGAGGGAAGCAACCTAGACTTTGAGTCCAAAGTTCTACATGCAGGAATGGTGGATCAAGTTGGCATGGAAATCGCAGATTTAGCGCAGATTTCAGTTCTCGGTTTTCCAAAGGCTGACCCTGAAGCTCCCCTAACTGATTTAGGCTTCGGCATAGCAGACGTCTCCAAACCTACGATTTTGGTCATTGGTCATAATGTCCCATCTTCCGTGGGAATAATTGACTACCTAACAGACAAAGGATTGTTAGGCAAAGTTGAGGTTGTAGGCATTTGCTGCACCGCCCACGATCTTACAAGATACAGCTCGATGGCTAAGATAGTTGGTCCTATATCTTGGCAATTACGCTACATTAGAAGCGGACTAGCCGATCTAATCGTTGTGGACGAACAATGTATCCGAGCAGACGCGTTGGTTGAAGCCCAAAAGGTCAAGGCACCTGTAATTGCTTCAAGTCCGAAGAACTGTCTAGGACTCGAAAACAGAACCGAAAGATCATCGAAGGAAGCAATAACAGACTTGGTGAATGGAAAGGTTCCTGGCGTACTCATTCTAGACCCAGACAAGGTAGGGGAAGTTGCCGTTGAAACTGTAATGGCTGTTGCCCCAAAAAGAAAGAAATTCAAGGTCATCCCAGAAATAGAAGAGATCATTAAAGCTGCTCAAGAATGCAACCAATGCAACGAGTGCATGCGAGCCTGCCCAAACAATCAACCCATCCCCGAAGCCATCAAAGCAGCAGCAAAGGGAGACCTTAACCCGCTGGCTGAAATCCTTGATGATTGCATCGGCTGCGCCCGGTGTGACAGCGCCTGCCCCAACGACTTCCCTCTGCATAGCTTCATGGTAAAAGCGGGAGAAGGAAAGTTATGGGAAGAGAAGTTCAAGATGCGAGTTGGACGTGGTGCCATCCAAGACGTAGAGATAAGAGAAGTTGGCGGACCCATAGTTCTCGGCGAGATTCCGGGAGTAGTAGCCTTAGTAGGATGCGCCAACTACCCCCATGGCGGAAAGGAAGTCGCAGAGATCGCTGAAGAGTTCGCAAAACGCAGATTTATTGTTGTCACCTCAGGATGCGCTGCTATGTCCATAGCAATGGTAAAGGATGAAGAGGGAAAAACTCTCTATGAGAAATATCCTGGTGCCTTTGATGCAGGTGGCATCCTCAATGTGGGCTCATGTGTCTCCAACCCTCATATAGCCGGAGCAGCGATCAAAATCGCGAGCATCTTCGCAAAGAGAAAACTGCGTGCTAACTACGAGGAGATTGCAGATTACATCCTTAACCGAGTTGGGGCTGTAGGTGTCGCTTGGGGCGCCATGTCCCAAAAAGCCGCCTCAATAGCCTCAGGCTTCTGGAGACTTGGAGTGCCTGTAATCGTTGGTCCACATGGATCTAAATATCGACGTATGCTTTTGGGAAGAGAGGACAAAGAAGAAGACTGGTATGCTTACGACGCCAGAACAGGCGACAAAGTCTATGCAGGTCCGGCTCCTGAACATCTCTTCACTACAGCTGAGACCAAAGAGGAAGCTATGGTGATGATAGCAAAGCTATGTATGAGACCCAACGACACCACTAGGGGTCGCGCCATAAAGTTAACCCATTACATTGACCTGCACAAGCGCCTCTACGGCATCATGCCCGATGACATACATCTCTTCGTCCGAAACAAGGCTGACGTACCCATCACCATGAAAGATGAAATCCTTAAGATTCTAGAGGAAAAGAGATGGAAGGAAAGAAGAATCCCTGATCCAACACTTCTACCTAGGCTCATCAGAAAGAGGAAAGGTGAATAATATGGGTGTAAAGGCAGAACCGTGGCAAACAGCCGAAATAGCGGGACCCAAGAAGGCTCTACTCATCTTGAAGCCTGAGGTAGTGATAGCAATGGTGAAGAGGGCGAAGCGTCCCATCCTAGTCGTTGGACACCTAGCGGCTGAAGACTATTCAGACAATGTCAAAATGATTGACTACGCAATACGCATGAGCAAGACTGCGAAAATCCCTGTGGTTGCCACAGCGCACATGACAACTGAATTTATCAAGAGGGGTTTTCAACCCACGGCTTGGATGTCTGCAATGGATATTGGTAATAGGCTTCAGGATCCGGAATGGAAAGGTTTAGACGAAAAAGGCACATATGACTTGGCGATGTTCATGGGTCTCCCCTACTACATGGAGTTTGTAATATTATCCGCACTGAAACACTTCTCCATAAACCTTAAGACCATAAGCCTAGACAGATTCTATAATCCCCACGCAACCTGGTCATTTCCAAACCTTTCGGTTAAGGATTGGAATGAAAGTTTTAAAGTAATAATAAGCAAGTTAGGAGAGAAATAGAATGTCCATGTTTGAAGACATCCCAGTAGACGTTGGAGTGATCTACGAGGGAGAAAGAATTCGAAGAAAAGACATGCATGTGGAACTTGGAGGTCCACAACAAGAAGCAAAATTTGAACTCGTAAGAGTAAAAGGTCTAGATAAAATCGAAGATGGGAAGATAACCGTAGTTGGCCCTGACATCAAAGACATGAAAGCGGGAAGCAGCTATCCACTCGGCATCTACATTGAGGTCGCTGGCAAAGAAGTTGAGGAAGATCTGGAAGGTGTCATAGAGCGACGCATCCATGAATACTGCAACTTCATTGAAGGATTTATGCACCTAAACCAACGCTACGACATCTGGCTTCGACTGAACAAGAAATCCTTCGGGAAAGGACTAAACTCTTTCAATCTAATAGGAAAGGTCTTGCAGAGACTTTTCAAAAGCGAGCTCTCATTCATCAAGAAAATACAAATCACATTCATCACCGACCCTGCAAGGGTCAAGGAAATGTATGACAAAGCTTTGAAAGTTTATGAAGCCCGCGACGCCAAAGCCCGAGGAATGAAAGACGAGGAGGCAGATGCGTTCTATGGATGCACCCTCTGCCAATCCTTCGCCCCAACCCACTGCTGTGTAATCACGCCCCAAAGATACTCTAACTGCGGGTCCATCAGCTGGTTCGACGGCAGAGCCTCAGCGCGAGTAGACCCTAAAGGTCCAGTTTTCACGATCGAAAAAGGTGAATGCCTCGACCCGTTCAAAGGAGAATACATAGGAGCCAACGCAACACTGAAGGAGAAAACCATGGGAGAGATAAACCGCGTATGGTTATACACCGCCTTTGATTACCCCCACACCTCCTGTGGCTGCTTTGAGGGCGTAGCCTTTTACATACCTGAGGTGGACGGCTTAGGAATTGTTCATCGAGGCTTCAAGGACGTAACTGTCAATGGCCTGCCCTTCTCTACCTTAGCAGATTCCACTGCTGGAGGAAGGCAAGTAGATGGCTTCCACGGCATATCCATCGAGTACATGAGGTCCCCCAAGTTTCTCCAGGTTGACGGCGGGTGGAACCGCATTGTGTGGATGCCCGCAAGCGTCAAAGAGCGAGTTAAAGACTTCATACCCAAGGAAATTGTTGATAAAATAGCCACTGAAAATGATGCAAAGACAGTGGACGAATTAAGAGCCTTCCTCAAAGATCATGAGCATCCAGTTGTTCAGCAATGGAAGGAGATACCAGTTGAAGCCGCACCTGAGATGAAGGAAGAAGAGATTCCAGCTGCGCCTTTGACTCTTCCAACAGCCGCAATTGCCGCAGGTGGCGGGTTCAAAATAATTCTCAAGAACGCAAAAATTCATGCAGAGAAACTCATCATTAAGAGGACTGAGAAGGAAAAGAAGACGAGGTGAAAACGGTGGGAGAAAAGAAGGAAAAAGAGGCTGGCATCAAGATTGATCCTGGACTCTTTGACCTTCTACGCAATTTCGAAGAAGTAGAACTCGAAGACGTGGAAATAGAACTCGGTGACTTGGAACTTCATTTTCAGCCAGGTGCAGTAGTCGCTCCGCCGAAGATTCTTGCACCGCCTAAACTGAAACCAACAACTATTCTTGAAGCAGACTTTGTTCCCCCAGTCGAGCAGTATCCAGGGCGAATCGAGGAAGTAAAGCTCGGGGCAACCAAGAGTGAGGGGGGTTCTCGGGCTAAGGCTATAGTGATTGGAGGCGCAACCTCTCCAGCATTTTACATGTTTGAGAGACCTCCGCCAAATTCACCTGTGGTCTCCTTAGATGTGTTCGATACGGAGGTGCCGCTCCCTAAGGCTATAAGGATGCATGTTCAGGAGGTTATGGAAGACCCGGCTGAATGGGCCAAGCTTGCGGTTAAGAAGTTCGGGGCTGAAATGGTTACAGTTCATCTGGTGAGCACAGACCCCCTTATCAAGGATACATCCCCAGCGGATGCTTCGAAAACGATAGAGAAGGTACTGCAAGCTGTAGATGTTCCCATTATCGTTGGGGGTTGTGGAGACCCGAAAAAGGACGCCTTATTGTTCAGGAAGATAGCTGAAGTAGCTGAAGGCGAGAGAGTTGTGCTCAGTTCCGTCACATTAGACATGGCTGAGGCTGGTGTCCTTGATGATGTAGCAAAGGCTGCTAATAAACACGGTCACGTAGTGCTTGCATTTACAGCCTTAGATTTGAATCGGGCAAGGGAACTGAACAGAAGACTCTACGAATTCCTACCCAAAGATAGAATACTAATGGACCTGACAACGGCTGCTCTAGGCTACGGACTTGAATACTCCTTCACCATTTTCGAACGTGCCAGATTGGCAGCACTCATGGGCGACCCAGAGCTTCAACACCCAGTCTTATCTGGAACCACCAACGCTTGGGCTGCAAGGGAGGCTTGGATGAAGATGGGACCGGAGTGGGAGCCGAGAGAGCTAAGGGGGCCTATATGGGAGACGGTAACCGCGTTGAGTCTGCTCTTGGCTGGGGTTGACCTGTTCATGATGATGCATCCCGCCGCCGTTAGAACACTAAATGAAGTTATAAAACAATTGATGGGAACAGGCAAGGCTAGGCCAGAGAAGATAGCTAACTGGATCACTGCAAAGATATAAGGGAGTGGAAGATGTGAGCGAAAGAGAACTCAAGAAGGGCATAAAGGAACTCAGCCCAATTGACGTTTACATGTTGCTTCCCAGAACGAACTGCAAGGAGTGTGGAGAAACTAACTGCATGGCTTTCGCAACCAAACTTGTTAACCGAGAAGTCACCATAGAACAGTGCCCCCCGCTTTTAGAAAAGAAATACGAAAAGGAGTACAAGAAACTCCAAGAAATGATGGCGCCAGCAGTAAAGGAAGTCACCATCGGCACGGGCGACCGTGCGGTCAAGATCGGTGGCAAACTGGTGATGTACCGCCATGAGTTCACGTACCATAACCCAACGCCCATAGCAATAGAAGTGACAGATGAGATGCCTGAGGAGAAGCTTCTCGACAAAGTGAAGAAGATTGAAGATTTCTCCTACGAATACATCGGAAGGGAAGTTAACCTCGATATGATAGCCATCAGGTCAACATCGAACGATCCAGCAACCTTCAAGTCAACCGTAGAGAAGGTTGCCAAAGCCACGAAGTTACCGCTGATCTTATGCACGTTTAACCCCAACGTTATGGAGGCTGGGATAGTCGCGGTGAAGGATAGGAAGCCGCTGATCTATGCAGCAACTAAGGACAACTGGAAGGACATGGCTGAACTTGCACTGATGTACAATTGTCCATTAACCATCTTTGCTCCAAACAATCTCAAGCTTTTGAAATCCCTAGCAAAGACAATGATTGAATATGGGGTTAAGGATTTAGTGCTTGATCCTGGGACATTTGCTGAAGATGGAATAGCGGACACTATCAACAACTTTACAATGACGAGAAGGAATACATGCAAGAGAGGAGATGAACTACTCGGCTTCCCCCTCATGGGAACACCCCTCACCGCTTGGATCGGCGAAGAAGCCCCAAAAGAAGTGTTAGCGTGGAGAGAAGCCTACGTTGCCTCCATGCTGATCTCCAGATACGCCGACATACTGATAATGCACAGCCTCGATGGATGGGTTCAACTACCAAACCTTGTATGGAGATTCAACATATACACGGACCCAAGGAAGCCAGTTTCAGTTGAATCTGGGCTGAAAACCTTCGGAAAGCCCGATGAGAACTCGCCAGTGATGCTCACCACCAACTATGCTTTAACGTATTTTACGGTTGAGGCTGACATCAAATCATCTGGTGCAGACTGCTACCTAATTGTAGTTGACACTGGAGGAATCAGCGTTGAGAGTTCAATCGCCGGGAGGTTACTGACAGCGGAGACAGCTGCAGAGGCAGTTAAGGGATCAGGTGTAGAGCAGAAAGTTAAGCATAGATACCTCATCATACCGGGTCTAGCCGCTAGATTAAGCGGAGAATTAGAAGACCTTACTGGATGGCACGTTATGGTAGGTACAAAAGACTCCTCTGGAATACCAGGATTCCTAAAGGAGAAGTGGCCCCCGAAAGGAGACTAGATCACTTCTCCAATCCCTCACGAAAACATTGAAATGAAGAAGAAGAAACAATTTTTCTGTGTTTTCCTCTGGCGAGTGTATTAACAAATCTAGAAACACGTGCATATTGAACTTCTCGAAAGGTTTACAAAACAGCGAATAAATATCTATACGAACAAAAGCTGCGAGGAAACCATATGAAAAGAATTGTTACCATGGGTCGTGGAGGAACTGGCAAGACAAGTTTTGTTGCGCTGATGGCGAAGCACTTTATCGAAATCGGAGAGACTCCACTTCTTCTTGTTGATGTTGATCCGGATCAAAATCTTGGGGAAATGGTTGGTGTTGACCTGAAACAGTCTGGGAAGAAGACGATTTCGGAACTGTTGATAGACACTTTCTTAGAAAAAGGCGGAACCACCGTTGGAGTTCCACCCTCAGAACGGATTGAAAGCAGAATATGGGCGGATGGACTGTATGAAAGCGAGTTCTTCGATCTCATCGCCGTTGGAACAAAATTCATAGAAGGTTGTTACTGTTTACCAGACGCAGCGCTGAAGCGAGCTCTAGAAGGTTTAGCGAAAACCTACAAATACGTGCTCATTGACTCGCCAGCGGGCATAGAGCACCTAAATCGCAGAATCGCGTCGCAAGTGGACGACATCTTCGACATAATCGACCCATCCAAAAAATCCTTTAACCATGTGCAACGTGCCTATCGAATCGCCAAAGAGGTTGAGATCAACTTCAAAAACTTCTATGTTATCGGAGGTTTCCGGTTTCCAGAGCATATAGAAACGAGGGCTAAAGAAGTTACGCAGCTCGAATACTTGGGAAAAATAGCGTATGATGAGCAGGTTGAAGAATACATTTTGTCTGGAAAGTCTCTGCAGGAGTTGCCTTCTACATCTCCTGCATATCGTTCGGTAAGGCAGATATTAGCTAAGGCTGGGTATTGAGTATAGCTTAGACATACATTAAAAGAAGTTGAAGAGGGCGAAACCAAAAACGCATTTTGAAATGCTAACTAATCGATATTATTTTTCCAGAACCATTTTCCACATATCTTCTGCCGAGGAGCTTTGCGATTGCTTGTTTTGCATCATCTGACGTGCAGTGACATGGAGAAACAAGTCTAACATTTAGCTTTAGCAGGAATTCACCCATTTTTAAACCTTCGTTTATGCCGGAAATGTGGAAACCGCCTATGACTGCATACATCTTTTCTGTGCCTGAAACTTTTTGTGCACGTTTAAGAATATTAACGAGTCCGGGATGACTGCAGCCTGTTAAGACGACTGATTCTCCTTTTACATTACTTAATAAAGAATGCTCGCTTAATCCATCAGACACTTCGCCAGTAGACATCATACCGCCAATAAACTCAATGGGTTTTTGACAAATCACTGGTAGGCCGTCTGCTGCCCTTATCTCTTTTATCCCAAATGAATTTTCAGACGGCAAATAAACTGGAGTCTGTGGCTTTAATAAAGATAAGACTTGGCTTAATGCTCCACAATGGTCTCCGTGCCAATGCGAAATCAAGACAGCCTCGATTACGGACAGATTTAAGCCAAGTTTCAATGCGTTGTTGAAGAAGGTTTTGAAGGAACCACTGGTATCCATTAAAACACTATGTTTTTCATCATCTGAAAAACTCTCGACAAAAAAAGAAAGCCCCCAACTAGGTGCTAACCCTTCCTTCCAAACATCATTATCAACAATGGTCGTTATTCTAACGGATTTTACCTCTTCCATCTTTTTCACTCTTTTAGGTTGAAGAACCACGTCATGTGTGCATGCATGTTTTCATTTTGTAAACCGCTTGTTCTTTAACTAGATGTTCTCTCCTTTTAATGCGAAAAATAAAGTTTTACGAATAGCATAAATACGAAGCCCAAGAGTAAAACAGTAAAGGATGCCAATGACCTTCTTGGGTTAACTTCTTTGTGGAGTTCAGGAATCAGATCCGAAGCGGCTATGTAGATGAAGCCCCCTGCTGTGAAAGGCAAAATAAAAATCATATATTCTCCTATGTATGATGAGAGAAAATATCCTATGACTCCTCCGATAATAACCGTCAGAGCAGTAAAGAAATTCAAAATCAAGGCCCTTGACTTTTGGAGACCGCCGTAAATTAAGACTCCGAAATCTCCAATTTCTTGCGGAATTTCGTGGAAGGCCACGGCCAAAGAGGTGACGATTCCAAGTTGAGTGTCACTTACAAAGCTTGCAGCCATTACGAGACCATCGATGAAGTTGTGAACTCCATCGCCGATCAGGTTTATGTAGGCAAACGGATGGATTTCACATTTGGCTTTGTGACAGTGGCGCCATAACAGTTTTTCTAGTAAGAAGAACAGGAAAAAGCCGAAAGACAAGGCTAGAAAAACATTCATGCTTGTGGATTTTTCTACCGTTTCAGGTAACAGGTGTAAGAATGCTCCACCTATTAGGGCGCCTGCAGCAAATCCTACCAGACACAACAAAATCTTGTCAAGTACCTCATCCTTAACTGCAAGGCTAACGACTCCAACGAAGGCAATAAGACTAATCAAAAACGAACTTGCAATTATTAATAATAACATCCGGCCACCTATCGTCAGGAATGGTAAGTGTTCATTAAACTTAAGTTTTTCACGTCTTTTCGAGCGAAAGCAGACCGCGCGCCAAAAAACGGCTTACAGAAGAAGGTTTATGGACGAAGGTTAAACGACCTGGAATAAGTGAGTCATTCGAACAGATTTGATTTCAATTTGGGGAAGAACACAAAATGTATTAAAGAAAGGTTCCATGAAGGATTATTCGGAAGTTATTTTTAATCCAGAGATGGCAAGGGTGATTGGACATATGTCTGTTAGGCTCAGCGATGTTCAAACGGGTTCATCGTGCACTGTCCTTAAGATAAAAGGCAACCTCAGAGTTAGGCAACATCTTGCAAAGTTGGGTGTGCTTCCTGGGATAAAAGTAACAGTTGAGAAAGAAGCGGGGTTCAGAGGAGGATTGCTACTGGATATACAAGGAAAAAAAATCGGTATTGGAAGAACGGTGGCAGATAAAGTATTGGTGGAACTTTGTAAATGATAAGGATCGCCCTAGCTGGACAGCCGAATTCTGGCAAAAGCACCCTCTTTAATCAAGTTGCAGGCTACCGTCAAATCACTTCAAACTTCCCGGGCAAGACTGTGCAGTATGTCTTAAGCAAGGTAAGCATTGCAGGAGAAGTCGCCGAATTAGTCGATCTGCCTGGAACATACTCCCTCACATCTTCAGACGACGCTGAACTAGAGGCGCGCAACTACATTCTGCGTGGTGAGGCTGATATCGTAATCAACGTTATAGATGCCACTCTATTGGGACGTAGTCTGGAATTCACCTTACAATTGATGCAGTTAGGTAAACCCTTCGTTATATGTTTGAACATGATGGATGAGACTGAACACAAAGGACTGAAAATCAACATTGAGAAACTGTCCAAATTGCTGGGGCTTCCTGTTGTTCCCACCGTGGCAAGCCGAGGGAGGGGAGTTTTAGACCTCTTCGTTACCGCGTTGAAAGTAGCCAGAAACCCCACAATTGCCACACCTAAACCGCCGAAGTTCTCATCGGATGTGGAAGAAGCCATATCAGATGTAATGGAAATCTTACCGAAGAAGGCGGAACACGCAGGCGTTGACAAGAAACTCTCAGCGATTAAGATTCTGGAGCAAGACGAGTTCTTTTGGGATAAATTTCGTGACGATTCAGGGTTCATAAAGAAGTTCGAACTAGTTAAATCTAGGCTTGAAGCGGATAGGGGGATGCCTTCAGACCTGGTAATATCTTCTGAAAGACATGCCATTGCCATGGCGTGGTTTGAAGAAGCAGTTACGGTAACCCAGGCGAAAATCGGTCTTGCTCACAAGGCAGATGAGATAATGATGCATCCATACTTGGGCTATTTGGTGGCAGCGGCAGTATTGTACGCCCTCTTCCAATTCATATTCATTGCTGGGAGCGCTTTGCAAGAACCGCTCATGACAACCTTTATTCAATATGTTATAACACCTGTGGACACACTTTTAGGAAGAGATACGCTACTCGGAGCGCTTGCCAATGGCATTCTTCAAGGAGTGGCCGGAGGACTCGCCGTGAACCTCCCTTATGTTGTTCCGCTTTTGATTGGCTTGGCGGTTCTAGAGGATGCGGGCTACCTGCCCAGGGCAGCGTTTATGCTCGATACTTTCATGCATAGGATAGGTCTGCACGGCAAGGCGATCTTTCCTTTGCTCCTTGGGTATGGATGTAGCGTCCCCGCGATAATGGCGACTAGGATTATGGAATCGAGGCGTGACAGAGTAATCACATCCACCTTGGTTCTTTTGGTTCCTTGCAGTGGACGAATTATCGTGATCCTTGGGTTGGTAGGGTTCTATATCGGTATGAATGCAGCATTTGCCATATTGGCGTTAGACTTGGTAGTGATCATGGCTGTGGGTTTTGTCCTTTCACGTTTGATGCCGGAGGTTACACCCGGCTTGATCTTGGAAATTCCAGACCTTCGGAGACCGATACCAAAGATATTGCTTCAGAAGACATGGCTGAGGCTGAAGGAGTTCCTGATCATTGCATGGCCGATACTTGTAGTTAGCAGCGTCATTCTTTCATTGATAGAATTTTACGGGATCAGCAATATCTTTAACAACCTGCTAATGCCCTTAACCTCAAACCTACTAGGACTTCCATTGTTTACGGGAGTACCGCTAGTGTTAAGCATACTTCGAAAGGAGCTAGCATTGATCATGCTGTCGGAGGCACTAGGCACCTGGGACTTATCACTTGCTCTTACCCACGCTCAGATGTTGACGTTCGCCGTCTTCACAACCTTTTTCATCCCTTGCTTCACATCGATTGGAATGATAGGTAAAGAAATCGGATGGAAAACAGCCATTCAATCCGCTTTATTAACATTACTTCTAGCCACTCTTTTGGCAACGATGACCAGATTCCTAACAACATTGATACCGGTTTAATCATGCTGAGGTGAGCTTTATGTTGAAGACAGAGAATTTATCGGTGAAGGCTAACGGAAAGGGCATCTTAAGAAAAATTACCGCGCACAGGAGGACATTGTAATAAAAAATGCTCTTCAAGGTCACGATAATTAGTTTTCTTAGCAGTTATTGTTGCGATAACGTCCCTTGTTTGTATATCACCAAATGTATGATAAATACTTGCCCTAACTTCATATCACCCAGAAGAAAAGTCTACTTTTTAGAAATTGGCATGCGCACGAAAATCTACCCAAAGACCATTAAACATGCTCAATAAGAAGAGAAGTGATGTCTATGTCTACGATTTATGGGCCTGTCCCCTCTTGGCGTTTCGGCAGATCTCTAGGAATAGATGTTATCACACCGCCCAAAAAGTGTACATTCGACTGCTTATACTGCCAACTTGGGAGGACAAAGATCCATGTCTCAAAGCCGGAGATGATTAGGGAACCTTTAGTCAGCGCAGACAAGGTGTCGACCGATTTGGAGGACGTGTTGAAACGGATATCCCTGAATACCGTGGACATCGTTACCTTCTCCGGAACTGGGGAACCCACGTTGAATCTAAGGCTCGGTGAGATAGCAGATGAAGTGAAAGTCAGAATCGACAAGTTGCCCATGGCTATACTTACAAACTCTTCTCTCTTCTACAGAAATGACGTTAGGAGGAATCTCTCTGGGTTTGGTATGGTAGTGGCGAAACTGGATGCGGGTGACGATGAAACCTTTAGGCTCATCAATAGACCTGCAGATAAAAAACTTGACATAGGAACAATTGTTGAGTCTATCAAGAATTTAAAGGGTGAAATTAAGGGTCTCTTAGCCCTTGAAGTGATGCTTCTCCAGACAGAGAACGGAAAGACCACGAACGTCAAAGATAAGCCCCTCAGAAACCTGATGGATGCAGTACTTGAAATAAATCCTGATATAGTGCAACTGGAGGTTCCGTATAGGCCGCCGTCCGAGAGCTTTGTAAAACCTCCTCCGCAAAGTCGGATTGAAGCGGTGTCAAAGGAGTTTTCAAAATTGTTGGGTAAAGAAAAACTCTGGGTTTACGGTCAACATGACAGGAGAGGAAACCGAGTGATGTGGCTGAGACACAAATCGTTAGAAGAAGAGGTCTTAGCTCTCTTGGAAAGGAGACCTTGCCGTTTAGTCGACATCACCTTCTCCCTTGGGATAGATTCATTTACAGCGCAAAGGATGCTTAAAACGCTTGAGAAGAACCGCCAGATAAGTACAAAGGTAATGAAAGAAGAGAAGTTCTACTTTAGAAAGACTGATACCTAGAGTAAGCGAGCGCGCCGCATGCAATATTAGTTTTCATCGTTTTCTATCAATTGTAGTTCTGCGTTGGTTCTTGATGCGGAGGCAAGTACTACATCATTATACAAAAAACTCATCTTCACTTCTTTGAATCCAGTGTTCTTAAGCATAGACTTAATTTCAATGGGTGTGTAGTATCTTTCACCCCACAATCTCTCAGCGTCGCCTCCCTTTACAAAATCTACGATTACAACTTTTCCTTCAGTTTTTAACACTCTTCTTATCTCTCTTAAAGAAACTAGAGAATTCTTGAACTCGTGTAGGGCATAGACGCTAATGACCCCGCCAAAGAACTTATCCTCGAATATATCCAAATGGCTCGCATCGGCCTTTACATATTTTACCAGATGAGAAACATTCTTGAGTTTGGCTTCCCTCCTCGCCTTCTCAAAATCAATGCCAGAAACATCGACCCCAAAAATCTTCTTCCCTAATTTCGACGCTAAAAAATTAACTAACCTTCCGTCTCCACAACCAACATCCAAGATCGGCGTTACATGTTGAATTGTTTCCGCTATCTTTCTATAAATCTTTGGCTCTAGTTCATTATAGCAGGTTTCCATTTTAATCAGTTTCTAAAGTTATCTTCCGAGTCATCTCCCGGTCACTAAATGAAACTCGCTATATATTCTTGTGCAAGCGTAAAGTATATTTTTATGCATATGCACATTTTAAGAGAAGGTTGGAAAAATGGGAGAATGCAAGCTTTGCGGAAAGAATGGAGAAGACCTACCTTTACTTCAAGCCAATCACAAGGATTTAGGTCAAATCATGGTCTGCCAAGAGTGCTGGAAAAAACTTTGGTCTAAAAATCGTATGGTATGTGGCACTACCGGCTCAGGCGGCACATGTACAAGCTGCGGATAGAAAAACATGTTAAGATAAGTGAACTATTATCTCTATTGCTAAGCCTTCATTTCTACTCAACTATGCTTTAACTTCGCTATGGAAAAGGCCTGATGGCTACTCTAGCTTCCTCTTGTCATCCTGCTTCCGCATTTAGGGCAGGTTTGTTGATAGCATGGTGTACCTCTCACATGAGGTGTGTGGTACCCACAGCGGGGGCATACGCAAAAGCCTCCAAGTCCTGCTGCAAACCCACCTCCCATTCTTCCTCTGCCTCTACCTCCACCACTTAGTTTACCTCCACCTCCGCCTCCACGACCGCTCGAAATGAAGAGGAAGCTTGCACCACCTCGTACAAGTGCTGTCGGCCCCAAAGCGACTGGACCTGAGTTATACCATGTGTGGTAGCCATACGGATGTGGTAAACTGGGTCCAATCTGAGGTGGATAATGAGGTAGATACCCATGTGTCGTCTGTGGTTGATACAACTGACGGGGTCCCAGAACTTTCGGGTACACTTCACGGGGCATTGTCATCGTGCTCTTGGGTGTGAAATCTGGGCAAACAGTCCCTTTAGGGTCTACGGCAACACCGTTCAATATACACAATCCATTCCTAAAATTGGCACAGTCACTATGAGTAGGAAACGTAGATCGCGTTGGGTATCCCATTTCAGAGCACCTTTGTGTGAGTATGCACAAAATAACATAAAAACTTTGGGGAAAAATTTTAGGCAAGTAACCTTTCGACTTATTCGCATTGGTCATTTAGATGGTCTTGGATGACCTGGGCAGATGAATTCATGGACCAATGATTTAGCCTTCTTCAATGTCAAGCCTTCCATCACTCTTCTAATCGTTTCCTCCACGCGATTCTTTTGTTCCTCGGTTATGCTTAGCCTGTCGAAACCAGCCTCCACGCTTTTAGTTTTATACCATGCACACTTTCCACCACAGATACACTTGTGGATCAGTGCCCTAGCCTCCCACCAATTCATGTCTTCTTCTTCAGAGACTTGACTGATAACCTTCTCCACTTTTTCCTTTTGCTCAGGTGACAATTCTATCATTGTATTTCCTCAAATGGAGAGCCCAGTACTTATTTAACGTATAAAATCAGATAAAAAGCTAGTGAGAAACTTTAGTGCGCACTACAGGAATCCTCAGTGACAAGGAGATTTTAGTATGGAAGATGTTAGAAGCAAAAGGGTAGCATTTCTGGCATATTGCCTCCTAGATCAGAATGCTAGAGCTAAAGGTTTAGCCAAGTATTCTGGTCCTGTATCTGAGATAGTGGAAATTTTGACAAAGTATGGGATAGGTATTGTTCAGATGCCCTGTCCAGAGATGCTCTACACAAATCTTGACAGAATACCTCATCCAAGGAACTGGTATGATAATAAAGAGTTCCGGAGTGTTTGCAGAAAATGTGCAGAGCAAGTTGCAGAACTAGTTGACAAATATGTTAGAAACCATTATCAAATTGTTGCTATTATTGGTGTAGAACACTCTCCATCGTGTGCCATTGAAGCGTCACAGACTATAGATGACAGTGATACAACTCGGGGAATTTTTATGCAAGAGCTTTTGGAAGAACTAAGAGTTAGACGCTTGGATAAAATTCCAATGATAGGAGTCTACATTGATAAGGAAATAGTAGAGTCGACATGCAAAAGACTTGAAAAAGTGATACTCATGTGAAAGCCAAGGATTTATCTTAGTTTTGTATTTGGAAGAAATTTTTCAGCTATTGTTAGAAATATTCTCATTTCCTCGTCCGTGAAAGGTTTCAACTTGCTAAAGTCTGGGTCTAGAGTTTCCTTTCCGAGACTAACGTCGAACTTCTGTAAAACGTATTTCTTGCAGTCTTTTATACTGCGGCATATTTCTTCTATGTCCTCCTTCTCGTGAAGCGTGGGAACTACAGTGGTTCTGAACTCATAATCTATCTTAGACTCCAGCAAGACTCTTATGGTCTCCTTCACTTTCCTAAGAAGGTTCTCCGCGTTGACACCTATTGCCTTAGAATATTTTTCCACAGTCAGCGGAGACTTGATATCCATGGCTATGTAGTCAGCAAGTTCCTTGTCAATCAGTCCTTTCACCATCACTGGGTTGGTTCCGTTCGTGTCTATCTTAACTAGGAAGCCCATTTCTTTCAGTTTTGAGCAGAGGTCTGGCAAGTCGCTGTGAAGCGTAGGTTCTCCCCCCGTGATGCATATTCCATCGATCCAGTCTCTTTGCTTCTTCAAGTAAGCTTCTATTCGTTCAAACGGAGTTGTCTCCTCCTCTTCGGGATGAAGAACAAGAGTGGCGTTATGACAGAATGGGCAACGAAAATTGCAATATGGAAGAAAGAAGACAGAGGAGACTTTTCCATCCCAATCCACGAAGCTGAGGTCAATAACTCCCTTTATCTCCATCTGTCAGTCACCTTTTTTTCTCATCGAGCATAAACTCCTCATCAATTTTGTGTTTTTTAGCTTCCACTTTTAGCACACAGTGATTTCAGCAGATTTTATATGTTGTATAACATTGCTAAATAGCATTTTGTAGTTTTTTTGTTTAATTCGTTAAAACTTCCTTAGAAAAGGGAGATGTGTCAGAACTTATCTCAGCGTCTTAGCTCAATATTTTCACGCAGATTTCCTCGTTTCCTTTTATAGAAACTCCCTTCAAAGTTGAGACCATACCTAAAAGTGTGTTACGGATGATCTCTGATACAAAGGGTTGGATAGGAATCTCAGCGTCGTTAATTGTTATCCGAGTTCTCAGTTTTGACCTAAGCTTCAAGGTAACACAGTCGCTTAATTTTGCCTTTCTCTTATGGATAGCTACTGCCATCTCCTCGCATGATGAGTACCCACACTTTCCACAGTTCAGCTCTGGAAGACGACTGAGGATCGATGATATCTTCCGTTCCCTCTCTATGTATCTTAGTGCTCGTCCAACCAAAATCGGCGAGTCCTCCTTTATCCTCAGAACCGGTTTGCCCATGGGACGAGCAGAGCAAACGGCGATGATCTTTCCCTTTGCCTTTTCTCTAAAATCCTTGTATTCCTCTCTGCTTCTGACGCACAGTATTTTGCCTATATTTTTGTCGTCTAAAACCAAGCGAGAAAAACCCTCAAGCACTATCACGTCGATCTCGGAGGTGAACCTAAACAACTGATCTGGGGAAAACTGGTCTTCTCCATCTCTTATTAATACAGCTGTTTCTATGTCAGAGACGCTAGCTACAGGGTTCGCGCCAGCTCTTGAGTGTCTCCACGTGTCCTTTCCTTCAGTGTCTATTGAAAACCCCTTTTGGTTAACATGTTTAGCCGTCCCCACATGGTACCCTCTTTGAGTCAGCTCCTGAACTACGCTTTCTATAACGGTCGTTTTCCCAGAGTCCTTACGACCTACCACACTTACTATTGGAATCCTTGCGTGCATGATTTACGACCCCATTACTCCAGTGCAATGTTGTAAAAAATACAATAAGAGTTATTCTTATTCACTCGTGAAAATCCCTTTGGAACTGTGAAACCTGTTGACTATCTCCAGTTTCTCTGGGTATCTTAATGCAAGTTTAGCGTACAAGTTTTTGTAGCTCGTCCATAATTTTTGATAGTCTCTTGACACTTCGCCTACAATTTTTGCGGGTATGCCAACAACGATCTTTTGGTCTTCTATGACCTGTTTGTTTTTTACGACGCACCCTTCGCCTACCACCGACCAAACGCCAACGACTGCGTAGTCGCTAACGATTGCACCCATGCCTATAACTGCATAATCTTTTACTGTACAGTTATGTAAGATTGAACCGTGACCCACAGTTACCATGTTACCGACTGTACATGTTTCGCCGGGTCTCGCATGCAGAACACAGTTTTCTTCTATGCTGGTTTTGTTTCCTATCAGAATGCTTCCATAGTCGCCTCTTATCCTTGCGCCTGGTCCTATGTAGCATTGTTTTCCAATTGTGACATCTCCAATCACTTCTGCACTGTGGCTCACGTATGTTCCTTTACCAATTTTTGGCTCCTTACCTTCGAATCTGTACAAGACCATATGCTTTACCTCAGCTAAGTTGAATTTTTGTGCGCTTCTCTGGAACGCGCCAACTTCAACTTCTTAACCAATCTAAATCTCTCCATTCGTTTTCATTGAAGCTTAAATCCAGACAGTTAACGGTTACAGATATTTATCGTTAGAGGTCTGAGAACTAGGTATAAGAATCTTAGGAAAGCCTGATGAAAAATTCATTGGTGATGTTTACAACGGACTTTGCTCTCACCATACAGTGGAATCCGATACAAAATCTGTTTGAATAAACTCTACCTGTTAGTAATTGACACAGATCGAAAGTTAATAGCCGATAAAGTAGCTGACACTGTTAAAGAAACAAAAAATGAAAAGAAAGTCAAACACAAAAATTATTATGTGGCAAAGCGGCGAGACCCTTCGGGCATTCCAAGGTTTCTACAAGAAAAATGGAAGCAAATCCCTGTTTGTTGTTTTTCCAATATCAAACGTCTTAGTTAGAATTTTAACCTTTTGCGACTAACATTAGAGAAGCATTTTAAGCTCTATTACATCAAGTTCGTAACAGTCAGTCTATGCTTCTTAAGGTGTCCCTTTGCTCTTGTGTCAGTTGTCTTTTATCGAAGTTGAGCGTGTGCAGAAACTCCTCCCTGCTTGGGGTAAAGTAGTTCAAGTAGGTCTGCAATATCATTGCGGTAAACTGTCACCAACATGTCCAAGTTTTCGATTTCTTCTTGTTGCTCGGCTAACTGCATGTTCAACGATGCAATTTGGTTTTGCAAGTTAGTTACTTGAGTTTGTAAACTATTCCTCTCTGCTATCAACTGATCCATTTGATTCTGCAAGGATTGGGTTGAGGCTAGCCAAAGTCCAATACTCCACACAGCCAATGCCGCCAACGCTACTAAGGAGGCAACTACAATAACAGTTCTAACATCCAATGCACTTTTTGTTTGCAATTTTTTCATCCCTCCAAAGAGTATGTTAAGGGTTTCTGTTTTCTGAATACTTTAGACTTATGAAACCAAAATAAAGATGGGAGCTACAGCTATGGTGTACACAAAGTCAGGCTATAAAATAATAGTAGTTTCAAAGCGAAAAACTACTTGCTGTATCATTCAAGATAAGCTTCTGCAGTTGGAAATCGTGACTCTACTCTGCTTTTTCTCTTTCGGAAACTAATGTCGCCCAAAAGCATCAAAACATCTCTTGGAGTACTAAACTTCTCTATATCTTCGTTAGGACGCCTTCTGCTCACTCGAATGCAGTTGTCAACAATACAATTAGAGACACATGCTGTACAGAATACACATAATTCTTCAACGATACCAACTTCTCCTGATTTCCAATAAAGCGCATTGGTTGGACATGCCTTGATGCAAAGTTTACATTCGACCCCTTCACAGGTTCTTTTATCGATGCTTATGCTGCCTTCTTCAAAGAATTCTTTTATACCAGTAGGCTGGAGGAGTTGAGCCCTCTTCTCCTTCTTTTTCTTTTTTGAAGCCTCTGAAAGGAGTTGATATATGTCAGCGCTCGATGGAGTTTCAGACTTTTGAGACATTGTAAGTTGCCTCAGAGGCTTCTTCTTTCATAAATGTAGTCGGTGTTGTATATTAATGATGAATATTTTATGTATTTAGTTGGACTCCACTTAGAGAGATGAAATATAACCGTGATCGTGATACAAGTGCCCAGCAAGTACAAAGCGTCTGTTATAACAACTTCATACTGGAAGCCAGGAGAGAATTATCTTCAAAGAATAACTGATTCCATAGGACACAAAGTTGATGACGGAGACATCGTAACCATCTCTGAAAAAGCCGTTTCCACCGCATTAGGTAACCTTATTGACGAAGAAAATGTCAGAGCAAGCCTATTGGCCCGCTTTCTCGCTAAATACTGGATGCGTTATGTTTGGGGCTACATTCTAGGACCTTTATGTCATCTAAGAAAGAGGACAATCCATCACTTTAAGACATACCCAGTGAAGGAAGGAAGTATCCACAAGCAAGTGGCCTTACAATGTGCAGGTTTTTTGCAGTCCCTGATGCATGGGTCGGAGGGAGGCATCGATGGAAGTAACCTACCGTACTCCTATGTTAGTCTTCCTCTAAAAAACGCTCACCAAATAGCACAAAAGATTTGTGACCATATAAAGTCAAGATTAGGAAAGGATGTGACTGTAATGATAGTGGATACGGATAAAACGTATTCTATAAGAGGTTTTCATTTTACTCCACGTCCCAAACCTATTGATCGGGTACATTCGTTTGGAGGTTTCTCAGCTTATGTATTCGGAAGATTTTTTAGGATAAAACAAAGAGCCACGCCAGTCGCAATTGCGGGTTCTGAAATGGGAGCTGAGGAAGCTCTTGAAATCGCGAAAATCGCTAACCGTTCTAGAGGGTTTGGAGCTGGAAGAACCGTTTGGGATATGGCTGAAAGATTCGATGTTTCTTTAACTGGTGTTTCATGGGAGATGCTTGACAAAGTAGAGCACAAGCCCATTGTTATCGTAAGGCTTTGTACCAAAGAAGGGTAAAACTTGAATATATGAATAAGAAAATATTTGGAAAGTTCGTTAACTAACAAGAAGGATGTAAGATGGAGTTCGCCATTCGGCAAATGAACCTATTTTTCGACCCAAAATCAGTTGCAGTTGTAGGTGCCTCACGAAAAATTATGAAAGCTGGTCACGTCATCTTCAAAAATTTTGTCGACAACAAACGAAGAGGCTTATTTAAAGGAGAATTGTACCCGGTAAATCCCCGTGAAGAATTCATTCTCGGGTTTAAATGTTATCCATCAATTGCTGACATCAAGGAAGAAGTTGAACTTGTTGTCATAGTGGTTCCAGCAGAAGCGGTTCCAAAGGTAATGACAGAAGCAGCCCTCAAAGGAGTAAAAGTGGCAGTAATAATCAGCGGTGGTTTTAGTGAAGTTGGAAACCAAAAGCTCGAAGAAGAAGTGACAATGATTGCAAAAAAGGCTGGAATACGGATCCTTGGGCCCAACTGTCTAGGGGTTTATGATTCCCAAACTGGCGTTGATATGCTTTTTCTGCCTGAGACAAAGGTTCTTAGCACTGGAGATGAGATGGTTGCCACTCCTCGCCCTATGACAGGTCACATAGCCATCGTCACTCAAAGTGGAGCCTTCGGCGTCTCAGCACTAGACTATTTGGCTGGTAAGCAGTTAGGTGTAAGTAAGTTTGTGAGTTTTGGTAACAAATGTGACGTAGACGAGTCCGAAATGCTTCATTATCTCTTGTACGATGAAAAGACGAGGGTTATTCTCTTTTATGCCGAAAGTATAGATGATGGAAGAAAATTCATGAAGGTTGCGAGAGAGGTTACGAAGAAGAAGCCTATAGCTGCCCTTAAAACTGGGAAGACAAAGGCTGGAGCGAGGGCTGCTATGTCTCACACTGGAGCTATTGCGGGCTCTGATGAAATCTATGACAGTGTTTTCGGGCAGGTTGGCGTCATTAGAGTGAAGGATATGGAGGAGTTCTTTGATGTAGGTAAAGCGTTAGCCTTTCAACCACCTGCAGAAGGAAAGAATGTTGCTGTAATCACTGATGCGGGTGGACCTGGTGTCATGGCAGTAGATGAAAGCGTATCTAAAGGGCTCACCGTGAAAAGTTTTTCTGATGAGACCATTCAAAAATTTGAAAAATTAAAAAAGGAAGGCAAAATTCCTTCCTTCGCAACTAATCTGAACCCAGTTGATCTTACAGGCTCCGTGACTTCTGAGATGTTTGAGTTGAGCACTAAGATAGCTTTTGATGATCCTGATATTCATGGAATTCTTTTACTTGGAATGCATCACACCCCTTCATTGCAAGAAGACTTTATTGACAGAGTGGCGAATCTATCAAAAAACTATACTAAACCTATTGTAGCCTGTGCCATTGGTGAGACTGAAATGGCTTTATACATTCGGTCTAGGTTTGATAAACTAGGGGTTCCGTCTTATTCGTCGCCAGAGGATGCTGCTCGGGCAATGGCAGCTCTAGTTGACTATGGGCAATATTTGAAAAAATATGATTGTTTTGAAGAGTATTTGGATGCTTTTCTTTTTACGAGGGATGTTCAGACGATTGTTTCTAGGTAGTCTTGCCTTCACGGTTCTTTAGCCAATGAGCCACTTTTTGGAATAGAGGACTTGTAGACATATTGATGACTGGAACAATGATTTTTTCTTTGGTTTCTATTAATGGGCGGTATATGGGCATGAGCGCATAACTTACAAAGGCCCAGTAGACCTTCTTTTCTTCGATGAGAGCTTTAACAGTAGTTTCAGTGGTTGTTGGTACGGGGAAGTAAATGAAGGTAACTCCTTCCGCCCAGTAAATGCCTGTTGTTTTTCCTCCTGCCGCAATGTTAGCGAATCTTGCTAGGTCGTCTGGGGATGGGAATTTGTTGCACTCTAATACTGCAACTTTTTTGAAGGGTTCGTAACTGATGTCCATTTCTTCGTCCTCTGGTTTATGTGATTTCGTTGGGTAACTTAATCTACATTGTTGTGGTCTGAACTGTATAAGTCTTTTTGCGCATGTTTGCAATTCTCATGAAGGCTAGTGGTTCCTTCTACGATTTGAGAAATACAAGTGTCTTTTATTTGGAATAAGGGAAATAACTATGTAGTCTAGCTTCTTCATTGTCTAAAGAGAGGAATAGATGAGTATTAAGTTGATATTCGTATCCAATGAAGACTTATTGTATGTAGTTACACAGAATGTTTCTTCTATAGACTGTGACTGCTAGAAGTGTTGCTATCATTAAGAGAGATAGAACAATCAATGATATAAATCAGATATTCCTTGAATTATGTTCAAGGAACTTGAATAGTCATCGTGCGTTGTCCCAATAATTCTCTCATTCCATCTTCTACTCGCAAGGTTAGCGTGTATGAACCTGGTTGAGTTATCGTTATGCCTCCCCATTCATAACTAAAGGTTCTTGTCTCACCACTTTTTAACGACGGGGTTCCAGTAATCAATCCACCGAACGTTTTTCCGTCAACCTGTCCAAATATATACAGGTCATACATTGGCGAATCACCGTTGTTCGTAAGTGTCAAGGTAGCCTTTTTAAGAATATAACCTTTGGCAAACTCGTTGTATTCCCACTTCAACGAAACGTTTCCAACTGAAATTTTTTGAGCTCCAGTGAAGGAAGGTAGGCGAGCAAATAAAACAACAAGGACAACTACGATGATTACAACACTAAGGACTGTTATTATTATAATAGACGATTTCTTCACTTTCTTTCTCCCTGTCCCTTTTTCTACTCCTATCACTCATTATCCTTCTGCTTCAGTTTTATGACTTGTGGGAGAATCTTCGATTGACACAATATATCCTTTGAAGTTGTATTAAAGATTTGGGAAAGAATCTTCTATGTCAGAAGCTATTCAACAATTTCTAGAAGCTTAGTATAACCATGAGAAATAATACTTTTAGGATTTAAAAGTATAATTTGACTTAGAGAAGCTATAGCTGAATGGGAGAAGTATAAGAACTAATTATTCCTTTTCCTTCTTGTTTCTAATTTTTCTTCTAGTTCTCTTATACGCTTTGATTGGTCTCTCTCATGTTGCACATAATAGTATATCAGTAACAATCCTAAGGGAATTGAACAAACCAAGAATAAGAATATGAAATAGAGTTCTTCATACATTAATTCCGTTAACCTCCTTTGCTTGATAAACGCTTTTTTCTTTCAGCTATTTCCTTTTCTAATCTTTTATTCTCCTCTTCTAATTCAGCTATCTTCTTTTTTATTTCAGCTAACATCTTCTTGGATTTCCTAATTTTACGATCCCATTTTTCTTTTGTTATTAATATGACTCTCTCCATGTCAATCTTATATATAGCAATAAAGAGGATTGCTCCCACACCTAAAAAAAGAGCATTATGAACTGTATAATCTAGAGACCAAGCAATTCCAAACGCATGCCCTAAGTACAGAAGAAGTACTCTATTTTCTAGCATTAGCTCAGGTTTGAAAACTCTAACAAGAAAAAAAAGAATGAGACAGATGAAAGAGACAATTACAGCAATCGGTTTATACCACTGATCCAGATTGACCTTATCAACAAGAGATATTATCCAATTACCATAGATTCCGATTAGTATACCTTCAAAGAGGTCTAAGCTTCTACTCTGTTTTGACACAACTAATCCTCCTAATTATGATAGCCCATACTTTTTTCTGAGTTTCCAATTATTGTAAGGATTAACAGCTAAGTATGTTTCATAGAGTAGACAAATAGTATCTTCATCTAAACAAATCGTATAGCTGTTAGAAGCTGAATCATACCAGAAATTCTTGTCTCCAACCTTACAACGTAATAAAAGTTTGAGTCGTTTATCAGGGAAATATTCAATTTCTATAGTCATGATGAGCTCTGAAAAATAACTAATATATAAAACCCTTAGTCGAATTTGATGTTGAAAAAAGATAGGGTTAGCTGAGTATGCGTAACCCAGCTTTATCGTATGAAATAATATTATTAGGATTTAATAATAAAAAAGAAGGGATTAGGCTAATGCTCTAAGATTAGCCTTATCGTATATGCTTTTTAATTTCTTAGGGCTATAATCCGTATAGTGTCTAGCTAATACACTTTTAGGAACTCTTCCACAAAAGGCATCTATGTATCTATCAGGAACTCCTAAAGTTAGTCATTTCAATACAGAAGAATTCTTTAAGGTCTTTAGGAGTTATTGAAAGCTTAGTTTCTCTTTGAGCTCTATTCCAATATGTTTGAAATATATGCTGTTCAGCTACTACAAACACTCTATAGAATCTAAGTAGTTAGTTCATTGCTTGCCGTTTTTCAAACAATCTTTTTAGGTATGACAAGAGAGTTACTCCATGAAATGCCGATAAAAACAATAAGCCTCTTCAATGCTTTTCTAATGGTAATTCTGATAACTTTTTGGGGAAGTTCATTTGTGGTTGTCAAGATAACGTTAGGAGAAGGATTAACCCCAATCTCTATAGCAACCTTCAGGTTTCTCATTGCTGGTGGACTCTTCCTAGTTGCACTCTTCTTCAAGAAAAGCGCAGAACAAGACTACAGGCTTCTTGTTGAAAAGAGAGACTTCCCAACACTGTTGTTTCTCGCTCTCACTGGTGCAACTTTTTTCTTTACTGCTCAGTACACTGGAGTTCAGATGGCTGGAGCGTCTATTGCTGCGATTTTAGTCTGTCTTCTTTCGCCAATTTTTATCGCTATCCTTTCTGCTAAGATATTTAGAGAACATTTGATGAAAAGGCAAATCTTTGGAATTGTAGTTGCTGCAGTAGGGGCGTTCATTGTCATTACAGGTGGCACTTTGAGCGTTCCGGAAAACAGAGATTTCTTTCTGGGATGCTTGATTCTGCTTTTAACTCCAGTTCTTTGGGCTACATATAGTCTCTTGGGAAAGAAGATAATGGAGAAGTATGATCCCTTTCTCGTAGTGGCATATGTAACTGTACTGGGGGGATTGTGTCTAATCCCTTTTGCTTTGGCTGAAAACTCTCTTCATCAACTATTTACAATGAGCTTTTACGGTTGGCTGGCAATTCTCTTCCTGTCTGTTACCTGTTCGCTGCTAGGATACTACATCTGGTTCTATGTGCTAAAACAAGTGGGAGCGGCAGTGACCAGTTCATTTCTATTTGCAGAACCATTAGTCACTGTGTTATTCGCGGTGACGTTTGTTGGAGAAGAGTTAACCTTGTCCATTCTGGTGGGAGGGCTTCTGATCTTTGTAGGAGTTTACCTCGTCACTAGAGGTGAACACGGTTAAAATTGCCATGTAGCGTCATGTTTCTGGCAAAATTAAATAAGAATTTGAGCAGTAAAGCGAAGGTGTTTGTTCAGTGCATTGTTGGGAGGAGTGAAGGTTGCCAGAAATTCGAACTGCGATAGTTGGTGTGGGTAATTGTGCGTCGGCTCTGGTTCAAGGTGTTGAATATTATAAGAATGTGACTGAAGATGTTAAGTGTCCGGGGTTGATGCATGTTAATTTTGGAGGTTACCACATACGTGACATAAGGTTTGTGGCTGCTTTTGAGGTCAATAAAGAGAAGATTGGGAAAGACCTTGGAGAGGCTATCTTTGTGGAGCCGAACTCTTGTGCAAGATTTGCGAAGGTGCCTAGACTTGGTGTAAAGGTTCTGTGTGGACCAGTCTTTGATGGTGTTGCTCCTCATATGAAAGGGTCTTTCAGAATTTATGATGAGAGGGAGTTTAGTTCAGTTGATGTCGCTAGTGTTCTTCGAGAGGTTAAAGCGGATCTGTTGATAAACTATCTGCCTGTTGGAAGTTTTGAGGCGACTCGCTACTATGCGCAGGCTGCTATTGATGCGGGTTGTGCCTTTGTGAACTGTATTCCTGAGTTTGTTGCTTCTGATCCTGGTTGGGGTGAAAAGTTTAGGAGAAGAGGATTGCCTGTGGCTGGGGATGATATTAAGAGTCAGTTGGGGGCTACGATTCTTCATCGGAACTTGGTTAAGTTGTGTGTGGATCGAGGTGTCATAGTGGAGGAGACGTATCAGTTGAATTTGGGTGGGAATACTGATTTTGAGAATATGACTGTTGAGGAGCGGTTGGAGACGAAGCGGGTTAGTAAGACTGAGGCTGTGACGAGCATGGTTCCTTATAAGGTTCCTACCAGGATTGGCCCATCCGACTACGTTCCATTTCTGGGAGACAAGAAAATATGTTATGTTTGGATTAAGGGTCGAAAGTTCGGGAATCTTCCAGTTACGGTTACTGCAAAACTGGAGGTAGAGGATTCACCAAACAGTGCAGGAGTTGTTATTGACGTTGTTAGGGCGGTGAAGCTTGCTCTTGACAGGGGGATAAGTGGTCCATTGATTAGTATCTCTTCTTATGCTTTCAAGCATCCTCCCTCACAGATTTCAGATGATGTGGCGAGACAATGGGTAGAAGATTTCATCACAGGAAAACGGGAAAGGTGACTGTAAGAATTCAGGATTCCGAAACATACTTGTCAAAACCGCCAAGAAGGAAACCTGAATACCAAAACTGTCTAACCCATACAGCAAGGGCGGTAGTCTAGTTAAGCCTTGCAGAGGGTGGCGGATACCTTTGAGATTCCGCTAAACTACTTCTCGATAAGCCAAAGACCAAAAGGCTATAAATTCACTCCCATCAGACCTCAACCAGAGAAGAGCAAATAGCATGCATGAGATCTATCTATAGAGAAAATCTTCTGAAACCTTTTGTCTTGCGCGCGCGTTGGGTGAGGTAGCCTCGTAACAAATGGAGATATCTCCCGAGTTTTCCCGCAAACTCCCTTTTTTGACTGTATCCAAAATCATAAAAAGCATAGCCAATTACTGTTTATGGAGAATAACTCTTCAAAAAAACATGCAGAATGGAGCTATGTTAATTTGAATGATAAAAAGAGACTTACAACCGGCCGCGCGCGCATGTCGATCCGAGATTGGTGGCCGAACCAGTTGAACCTGAAGATTTTACACCAGCATTCCTCCCTGTCCAATCCGATGGGCAAGGAGTTCAACTATGCTGAGGAATTCAAGAAGCTAGATCTGGATGCTGTGAAGAAGGATCTTTATGAACTGATGACTGACTCGCAGGACTGGTGGCCAGCCGACTATGGTCACTACGGGCCGCTCTTCATCCGGATGGCATGGCACAGTGCAGGAACCTACCGCAAAGGCGATGGTCGCGGCGGCGCCTCTAGGGGCTCGCAGCGTCTAGCCCCTCTCAACAGCTGGCCTGACAATGCTAACCTCGACAAGGCGCGTCGTTTGCTTTGGCCGATCAAACAGAAATATGGCAAGAAAATCTCGTGGGCCGATCTGATGATCCTGGCAGGAAACTGTGCGCTAGAGTCAATGGGCTTCAAGACATTTGGCTTCGCGGGCGGACGCGTGGATGTCTGGGGGCCTGAAGAGGACATTTACTGGGGGCCCGAGAGCGAGTGGCTCGGCGACAAACGCTACACCGGTGACCAAAAACTCGATAACCCCCTCGCCGCCGTACAGATGGGCTTGATTTACGTGAACCCGGAAGGCCCGAACGGCAACCCAGATCCGCTTGCTGCTGCCAAGGATATCCGTGAGGTCTTCGCACGCATGGCGATGAACGACGAGGAGACTGTTGCCCTCATCGCGGGCGGCCACGCCTTCGGCAAGACCCACGGCGCTGGCGATCCGTCACTGGTAGGCCCAGAGCCAGAAGCCGCCCCCATCGAGGAACAAGGCTTCGGCTGGAAGAGCAAATTTGGCACAGGCAAAGGCAATGACACGATCACCGGCGGCCCGGAAGTCATCTGGACCCAGACGCCAACCAAGTGGAGCAACAACTTCTTCAGGAACCTGTTCGGCTACGAATGGGAACTGACCAAGAGCCCGGCCGGTGCGTACCAGTGGAAGCCAAAGGGTGGCGCAGGCGCCGGCACCGTGCCAGATCCCCACGACCCATCAAAGCGTCGCGCGCCAGGCATGCTGACCACTGACCTCGCCCTACGGTTCGACCCGGTTTACGAGAAGATTTCAAGGCGCTTCTACGAGAATCCAGATCAGCTAGCAGATGCCTTCGCCAGAGCATGGTTTAAGCTTACCCACCGCGATATGGGCCCCCGCTCGCGCTATCTCGGTCCGGAGGTCCCAGCGGAGAAATTGATCTGGCAAGATCCGGTGCCCGCAGTCGATCATGAGCTAATCGACGAGCAGGACATCGCAGAACTCAAGGGCAAGATCCTTGCCTCGGGCCTGTCGATCTCGAAACTGGTTTCAACCGCCTGGGCGTCTGCGTCCACGTTCCGTGGCTCCGACAGGCGCGGAGGTGCGAACGGGGCTCGTATCCGTCTTGCTCCGCAAAAGGATTGGGAAGTCAACCAGCCGGCTAAACTGAAGAAGGTGCTACAGACCATTGAGGGTATCCAAAAAGAGTTCAACAGCTCGCAGTCAGGCGGGAAGAGGGTTTCGCTCGCCGACTTGATTGTCTTGGGCGGATGCGCAGGTGTCGAACAAGCTGCAAAGAAAGCTGGTTACGATATAACCGTTCCTTTCACGCCGGGACGCACGGATGCATCGCAGGAGCAAACCGATGTGGAGTCATTCGCCGTACTCGAACCAGCTGCAGACGGGTTCCGTAACTACCTCAAAACAAAATACTCCGTATCAGCAGAGGAACTGCTGATTGATCGTGCGCAGCTACTGACGCTGACGGCTCCTGAGATGACGGTTCTCATCGGCGGTATGCGCGTCTTGAATGCCAACTTCGGACAGTCCAAGCACGGCGTCTTCACCAAGCGACCAGAGACACTCACCAACGACTTCTTCGTGAATCTACTCGACATGAGCACGACATGGAAAGCAACCTCCGAAGACGAAGACATTTTCGAGGGCCATGATCGCGCAACGGGCGAACTCAAGTGGACCGGCACACGTGTCGACCTCATCTTCGGTTCGAACTCCCAACTACGGGCCATAGCGGAAGTCTACGCATGTGAGGACTCCCAAGAGAAGTTCTTGCACGACTTTGTAGCGGCGTGGAACAAGGTAATAAACCTTGACCGCTTCGACCTCGCCTGGTCATAGCAAGAGGTAGCAAGCGACGACAACATGGTAAGCCACCCGGTCCAAATCTATTTAAGTCTAGATTTGAACTCTCGTCGCAGTGGAGAAATCTCCCCCAGTAACTTCCCTTTTTTCTGCTTCATGTGCGCTCGCATCACCTGATTTGCGCGTACACTTGCTACTTGATGGTGATATGTTGGTGCGAAGTACAAGGAAAATAGCCGTTACTACTGTTTTCGGCGCTTTGATATTTGTTTCCAAGACCCTTGTACCATCGCCACTCAACAAAATGATTGTTGTTGTTCAAGCTCTTCTGCTTGCTTTGAGTTCACTGCTTCTTAGAAGATTCGGAGCCACTTATTCAGGGTCAATAGGAGGAATCTTAACAGCTCTGTGGAATTTGGCTCTTGCTCCTTTTTCTTTTGTGTTTGCACTCTTGTTTGGTCTTCTTGTTGATGGTCTTTTCTTTGTGTTTAAAGTTGACATGCCAAGGGAAGAAGTAAATATTACTAAGGTGGTTGCTGCTATGACTATAGCCACTGCCTTCGTTGGAGCTTTAAGCTACTACTCAACAACTTACCTTATCGAACTAATCCCACGAAACCTCATAATGGAAATAATCATACTGGTTACAGGTACGATTAGCGGTGCCCTAGCTGGCTATCTCACCTCAGTTATATGGAACAGATATCTGAAAAATGTTAAGTTGTAAATGCCACATATAATTGACGTCGAACCCTACATACACTGTTTTACTTGGTTTTTACCTTACTCAAAAAAACGCATTTTTAGAGCAGTTCTGCATGGACATCTCCAAATGATAACTCTTAGAAAATCTTATTTGGAATCGCGGAGCACATTCATAACTACAGGTGGCAGAAATGAAATGTATGTTTAATCCAGAGATAGAATGCACTGTTTACGACGTCCTAGAAGAGGTAGTAGAGCGTCCTGATCCATACCAGATTCTCCAGCATGCATGCCCATTATGTCCACATCGACCCTTTCCAGAAAGACCTCTTCCAGAGCGTCCTCTTCCGGAACGCCCAAAAAGACGCCTGAAGAAAAAATAGAACTCTTTTAGTTTCTGATCCAGAATTAAAGAACCTTCTTTCTTACTCATGCTCTAGCCGAGACTATACCTGTCTCTCTGTCCCTCCCCCCTCTATACTAGACCTAGACAGACAGACGCAGACAGACACATCAAGCAGTCTTCACAGACTGTTTCTGAACCAAACCCTCAGAAAGATAAGTAGCCCCAAAAAGAAAACCCACAGCCACCCAAGTAAGAAAATATCCAACGCTTGGACCCCAATTCTCACCCGAACCAAAATTAACAAACGAACCATAAGGACTGAACTCACCAAGCCAAAGATGCAAATAAACAACACTCATCAAAGCACAAATCGCCCCCAAACAACTCACAACACCACAGTACTTCCTTCTACTCTTATCAGCTAACATCACAACAACAAATGGCACCACCAACGTAACCACAGCAAAAATCAAAGAAACATAAGCCGCCAACGAACTGAAAAACTCAGAACCAACAAAATAATCTACAAGAGAACCCCCAAACGCACTCATAGAATAATACTCTCCCCTACTAGTCACAAGAAAATACCAAGGCGCAAACAACCCAACAACTAAAAGAACACCTCCAACTACCATAAGTTTCGCATACACAGGCTTCAAAACCGAGAACAAATCAAATCCACATACTAGGATATCTATGAAAATCTTAAGGATTACGCCTATTATGGAACAGGCTTCGCAGGAATATTAAATCTCTTTCTGATCTCTCTTGCTAAAGCATAAGCGTCTCCGGCTCTATAGTTGTCAGTGATGACCATTTTCGGCTTGCTTTCCTTCACATACCTTAGCAAACCATCAAAGTCACAATGATCACTCAAAGCAACCCTATACTCCTTCTCACCTATTTGACGACATGGGGTTCCAAACTCCCAGCCACTCAGATAAATCCGTAAAGCATCCTCGCCTACACATCGTCGAGAACTCATATGATAAAAAGCAACACAAGGCTCATTCCTTTGTAACATTAACTCTGCTTCGACATCACTTGACAATAAAAGGTGTCTCCCAAACCTCATACCATGCCTCTCACAAATCTTCGAAACATGAAACACCCTTTCTGGAACAATAAAAGGAACTCTAACCTTCGCTCCATGTAGAATCTGCATACTCTCCTGAAGTTTCCCATAATAACCAAAAAGATACACTGGTCCGTTCTTCAAAGATTCCTCCACCAAAGAAACAAGAACACCTTCAACATAGTCTGCAAAAGGTCTAACACGAGATGGATTCCCGTAAGTAGCTTCCATAACAAGAATGTCACACTTAATTACAGGAGTCTCGGGAAGACGAAAGTCACCAGTATAAACCATCCTCGTTTGATCAGCGTCCTCGACAAGAACTTGCGCAGCTCCCCAAATGTGATCCGCCGGAAATAGAGTAATCTTTTCGTCATCATACCAAAGCGTTTCTTCATAGTTGAGGGCTTTCACATTTCCAGCCATCAAAAACAATGGGTTCTTCATAACGTCTATTAAATCCTTGGTAATTGGAGTCATCACCACTGTTTCACATTTTTTTAGGCTTTGCCGTAAGCCGAGAAGATGGTCAGCGTGAATGTGAGTAACAACTCTTATGGGTTTGCCTTCTTCATGTGCGTCGCAAGCAACATACCTTCCTAAAAGAACTGCACCCTTCTCTGTCACAGTAGCTTTCAATAACACACACTTCATCGTTATGACTTAAGATCAAATTGCTTATGAAATTTGTGACACTCTTTCCTCTTGGAAGAGAAAAGCTAGCTGCACTTGTCTCTCATTTTTGAAATAAACTACGCCATTCCTCTTGCTTGGTGAGATTAGCAAGAGCTTCAGCATAGATCTTTATCCTTAAAGATTCAGCATCCTCAGGCGCCACATCGTCTGTATGTTTTTGTCCAACGATTTTGAGCTGTTTTAACATTCCTATCGCGAGTTTTTCAAGATCTTTTGATGAAACCTCAGAAACATGATGGTAAAGTTGGAAGACACTAAACATTCCCCTAAGATGTTCTATTTGTGTTCGGATAAAATATCTTTGAACATCCTGTGGTATGCGATCAGGGTCAATAATGAGTAAAAATGCTATGGGAGTGTAATACTTTTGCAGAATGCCGTGTTGCTCAGCCTCAACCTTCTCTATGGTTATAAGCCCTGCATCCATAAGCAGGTGGAGGTGATAGCCAACGGCGGCTCTTGTTATACCCAGCTGTTCAGAGAGTTGAGTCTCCGTCATTGGATATTTGCTTAACAACCGCAGTATTTCAGCCCTAGTGAAGTCTGCGAGTAGGCGTATACTTTCTGGGTCATTCACAACGTGAATAGCTTTCTGGGTTTTGGACGTGTTTTATGCTCCTCCACTATGCGGTTTTGGACGTAGTTATTTGTGAATATCTGGTTGTTGTATTCGGTTATAAGTATTAAGTGTTAATAAGTATTAAATCGTTATAAATGATTAAAACGTTAATAATGTTTAAATAATAAACAGATCCCCAAATAAGCACTTGCAGGGAGTGTTCTCGTTTGCCCTTTGAAGTGATAGTTGCAATAATAGGTCTCGTCTTAGGAATTGTTCTTATGGCTTTCTCCAGCGACAAGGCAGTTGAACACTCGGTAAAAATCGCTTCAGCATTGAGGATTTCTCCGTTTATGATTGGTCTCATACTGGTGTCCATAGGCACGGATTTGCCGGAGATTGTTAACTCAATCCTCTCGTGCGCGGTAGGCCACGCAGACATAAACGCAGGGGACGCCCTCGGATCTGTCCTGACCCAGATGACTTTGATATTAGGACTCCTTCCCTTCTTAGGCGGAAGGTTCAAAGTGAAGAGGAAAGAGGTGCTGGTCATCGGGGCCTGCGAGATCTTAGCGCTCATACTTGCAGTGTCAATAGCTGAAAAGGGGTATTTTACGAGGATTAACGCCTTCTTTTTAGTGGCTAGTTGGCCAGTCCTCATGCTATTAACTAGAAGCGCCACAACAAAGAATGCCAAGGAAAAAGAGCAGGTGATAGCACGTAACGATGAAAGCCGTCTTCATCACCTTCGTCACTGGGTGATAGCCATTTTAGGCTTCACCGGCGTTGCGATCGGAGCCTATGCTGTGATCCAGTCAGTGATCACACTATCGGCAGTTTTTCACATTTCCGAGTATCTCATTAGCTTCTTCGTGATGGCGATTGGGACATCTCTCCCAGAATTAGTGGTTGACTTGACAGCCATCCGAAAGAAACAATACGAGCTTGCCATAGGAGACGTCGTGGGAAGCTGTATTGTCGATGCTTCTGTTGCCATTGGAATCGGACAGGTCTTTTTTCCACAAGCAGTATCTGGCGAGACCGCCTTGATTACAGGCTTGTATGCGATATTTGGTTCCATCGTGGTCGTGTTAACGCTTGCACTAAGAGAGAAAGTCGACAAGAAAGCAGGGGCGTTATTCATCTTGGTATACCTGCTTTCCTATACACTGCTGCGCGTAATATGAAGTTACTACCTCTATAGCAGGAGCTTTTCATGTAAAGAATCTGCAATCTAATCTTTTGGAAAGTATTATAATAATATGTTTTGGTTTGGTTTTCTTTATTTCAGAAGTGCGTGAACCTGCGATTAGAGGCATGTGAAGATTTATATTAAGCTAAACGTACTGCCATAATGCAAATGAGTGACGAGGATGAAAAGCACCGTCTTCTCAGCGTGGTTAACGCATGATAAAACGCGTTAAAACTTTCTTCCGGAGAATTAGACGGTATCTACAGATTACGCAAATGACTCCTATTGCCAGAAGATACTTCATCAAGAACGGTTTTGACGGCTCAATGACTGTACTTGGCATCATCGTAGGTTCTTGGATCGTGGGAGTCACAAAGCCTGAAATAATCGTCACTGCAGGGTTAGGGGCCTGTCTAGCTATGGGGGTGTCCGGCCTTTTCGGCGCCTACATGACTGAAAAGGCTGAGAGAAAGAGCCATCTTAAAACGCTCGAGACTGCCATGCTCACCGATCTCAGCGACTCAGTGCATAGTGATGCTTCTGACTTTGTTTCCGTGTATGCCGCATTTATTGATGGTGCATCACCTATGTTGACGGCGGCGATCTCTCTTATTCCCTTCATCCTCACATTGACGGGAACGCTTGTCATCTGGGACGCCTACGTTGCCTCATTCATTCTCACCTTAGCCACGTTGTTTTCTTTAGGTCTTTATCTTGGAAGAATCGCGAAGGAGAACATTTGGTTATACGGCATCCAGACGGTTGCCGCTGGAATACTCATAATAGCCATAGTCCTTCTTTTAGGTGCCATTTAACCTTTCTACCGACCAAATTGCCTTCAAGTCACCCAAATTTGGCCCCACGAATGTGAGGATAAAATGTACGATTTAACTTGTTGCAAACGAAGGTGCCTTCTGCAAGGTCTGATTAATACTAGCGTGCGCATAACGGTTATAACAATATTTTTGAAAAAGTTTATCACTAATATATCAAGTTTCCCCCCACCAACCCAAAAAAAGAAAAGCCCATTTTGCCATTCACAGCATTGTCAAACATAAGATCATTTATTTATAGTTCTTACGTTATATCAACAAACGAGTGCACACATTTCAGAGGATTGATGCCATTGTTTGAGAAAATCTTGGTCCCATTGGATGGTTCCGAATGTTCAATGCGAGCCTTAGAAAATGCTATTCAAATAGCTAAAAAGTTTAATGGAAAAATCACCTTAATCCATGTGTATTCAGTTAGCGCATGCAAGCATGCATCCATATACTTCGATAAATGTATTCAATCAATTCGTAAGGGTGGCGCCGACATTTTAGCGGATGGCAAAAAGAGGGGTAAGGCTGAAGGAGTTCAAGTTAAAACGTTGTTGAAGGAGGGGCATATTGTTGAAGAGATACTTAAGGCAGCCGGAGAAGGAGAATTCGATTTGATTGTTATGGGCGCTAGGGGCTTAAGCAGGATAAAGGAAATTGTCATGGGAAGCGTAAGCGACGGAGTGACGAGACATGCACCTTGCCCAGTCTTATTGGTGAAGTAGCTTATTGCGCGCATGCACGCAGAAGTTTTTTTAGCGCATACTTTGGAATGTTTGCTTTATTTTTCTAGGCAAGTTCGAGTATGATATAAATGTATAATATCAGGAGAAACACCTACGAGTTTAGATTCGACCCAAACTGTTTTTTGTTTTGACCTGTTGGATACTCTACTGTGATGATATCTCGGAATAACAACATGCATGCTCCTCCACTGTGGTTTAGAGCTTTATTATAAATTATTAAAACGTTATTAACATTTAAATAGTTAGAATAAGTGGTCTGTTATTGTTTCCATATGCGCCATGGCTTTGTTGGGTGTTTCCCATCGTGGGAAGCTTTCTTTCCTTGATGTTCAAAAAGGGACAGTCTAGGTTTAGAGACTACTTGGCTGTGGCATCTGTTGGGATTGGTACCCTCTTCTCCTTCTCGATGATCCCAGATATTTTCGCTGGAAACATCCTTCCTTGGCGGATCTCATGGTTCCATTTAGAGCTAGGGATATTAGTCGATCCATTGAGTGTGCTCATGGCATGTGTGGTCAATGGAATAGGCTTGCTGGTTGCTGTTTTCTCTGTTGAATATATGCGACGTGACCCAAGTCTCAGTAGGTACTGGTTTCTCATACAGCTCTTCATAGGTGGGTTGGTTCTCGTTGTAGTGGCTGACAATCTTCTTTTGTTGTTTATCGGTTGGGAGATCGTTGGTGTCTCTTGCTCTGCTCTGGTTGCTTTCTGGCATCAAGATCCAGAGAAGGCTCATTACGGTCTTAAAACATTCTTGATACTTCGTGTTGGGGATATCCTTCTCCTAATTTCTATTCTGATAATATACGCCCATTCAAACACTTTCAGTCTATACGACTTGCTATATGACCTGCAACAGAATGGAAGCTGGATCGTTGATTTGTCAAACTCAGGACTCCTACTTATCACTATGATGATGCTTTTTGGTGGTGCCATAGCAAAGTCTGCACTTTTCCCACTGCATGTGTGGCTACCGGATGCTCTGCCATCTTCTCCAGCTTCATTTAATGCTCTCACAGAGGTGCTAGCGGGTGCATTCTTGGTTGCTAGATTTCTGCCAATGCTGCAACCATTAAGGACTGAATGTGTGGAGTTGGCTTTCTTCTTCTCTACGGTTGCATGGATAGGGGCATTCACTGCGTTGTTAGCTGCGTTGATGGCAATGGTTGAAAGGAATGTGATACGGGTCTTGGTGTACTCTATCATAAGCCAGTATGCCTTCGTGATGGTTGGTTTGGGTGTCGGAGGATTGATGGAGAATCCAGTTCTTGGATATATCGCAGCCAATATGCATTTGATGGTAGATGCTGTATCGTCTGCTCTTCTGTTCCTTTGTGCGGCGTCACTTCTCTACGCAACTGGCTCACAGAACATGTTTGAAATGCCTAGGCAAGTCAGAAACAAGATGCCTACCACATTTAAATGTATGACTGTTGGTGCTTTGGCGTTGATAGGAATTCCTCCTTTGAGTGGATTTTGGAGCGAAGAAGCCATCAGCGGAACAACCTTAAAACTGGTGCACGAGGCAAGTGCACATGGAGATTTTTCATTAGCCATCTCTGCATTTGGTCTTTACGCACTCTTGATGATAACGACTATGATCACTGCGTTCTTTACAATTCGTATGATGGCGCGGGTTTTTGGAGAGGTCAGAGATGAGGATATACTTGAAAAGAAAACTGTTAATGAAGTGCCAACTACTATGTGGATTCCCATGTCGATTGCGGCTCTTATAACCGTGATTATAGGGGTCTCTGCACCATTCATCATACTGGGCTTTCGTGAATTCTTCTCACCCGTATTGCCTGGACGAATGACTACTCACGGGGGACCTGTTGACATTATTGCAGAAGCGTTATTTTCACCAGCCACTGCAGTGACAGGTGTAGTTTTGTTAGTTGGAATTTTACCTGCTTATCGACTTTATGTCAGCCGAGAAAGTGATCCTGTGAAGTTGACTGAGACTAGAGGATTCTTGAAAAAGGCATATGGTTTCCTCTGGAATCGGTGTTACATTGATGCGTTATATTATAAGCTTGCTAACGGTGCAGTTAAGATATCTCAAGCCTGTTATAGGTACTTAGAACTTGAGGGCATAGAAAAACTGGAGTTTAGTGGCTTTAGCGAAGTTTATCACGATATGGCACAGTGGGCAGAGTCGTTTTCACACTGGGTTCACGTACACATTGAACTTAAGGGCTTTGACGCCTTCAACTACAGCTTTGCCAAACGCATGGCTAATCTTTCACAAAAGCTCAGGAAGACCCATACAGGTATTTTGTCTTATAATATGCTGGCAGTTTCTCTTGGCATAGCCTTGCTATCCTTTCTATTACTTTTCCTTGGAGGCTTCTTCTAAGAGGGGTTTCACATGATCCCCTATGCCGCAGCTTTAGCGACCATTATTCCCGCAGTTACAGGCATCCTTATCTATCTTACTAGAAAGTGGTTAAGAGAAGGCATAGGATGGCTGGCAACGGCAGCGACATCCGTTTCCTTCTTGTTAATTCTTAGCATGGTGCCTCAACTCATCGAAAACTACCGGACTGGAAAAGGTCCACTATTGTTCACGTATAGTTGGATAGAGCCAATTAGCGTAAACCTTGGCTTCTTAATAGACATGGTCAGCTTGCCCATAGGATTAATTGTTGCCTTTGTCAGTGTGGTTTCATGTTTGTATTCAATCAAGTATATGGAGAGTAGACCAGATCGAGCCATCTATTACGCTTGTCTATTGCTCTTTGCCACGGGTATGATTGGAGTGATATTGTCTGAGGATCTCATACAGTTTTACTTGTTCTGGGAGTTAATGCTGATCCCATCATACTTTCTGATAGCGTTCTGGGGAGAATCTGATAAGAGAGTGAGTATAGGGTTCAAATACTTCATATTTAGCCATGTTGGAGCGCTTTCGATGCTCTTGGGGATTCTCTTGATCTATGTGTCTACTGGAACATTTGAACTTATGCTGTTACCTTTAAGGTCCAGCTTAATCCCGTTAAATATCCTACCTGTAATATTCACGTTGTTACTGTTCGGATTCTTCGTTAAAATGGCTGTGTTTCCAGTTCACGCTTGGTTACCTGATACATATTCGGAGGCCCCTACACCAGTGGCTGTCATGCTATCAGGGCTCGCGATAAAATGTGGGGCTTATGGAATTGTTAGAATCATCTTTTTGACATTCGGTCAAACTGTACTGCAAACTTCAGATTTCTTGGTAATCCCAGGGATAATTACAATGATTTATGGCGGGGTCATGGCTCTAGCACAGACTGACATGAAGCGGCTACTAGCCTTCTCAAGCATAAGTCAAATGGGTTACATCCTTTTCGGATTCGGAACCACCTCCACATTAGGGATCAAGGGTGGGCTCCTACACATCGTCAGTCATGCCATCTGCAAGAGTCTCCTCTTTATGTGTGTTGGTTCGATTGCACGACAAACAGGAACACGGGACATCAGAAAGTTAGGAGGGCTCATCCAGAAGATGCCGACAACAACTATCGCATGCTTCATAGGCGCCCTCAGCTTGGTTGGAATTCCTCCATTGAACGGCTTCTGGAGCGAGTGGATGATCTTCGGAGGAGGAATTTCCTCTGGAAAAACCTTAATCACGTTCATAGGCGCCGTTAGTACCATGATTACCGCAGGATACTATTTGCGGTTCCTGTGGTCAATATCCTTTGGTCCAGTTCCTAAGAATCTGAGCAACGTAAAAGATACACCTCTACTGCTACGTATTCCGACATTGATCTTGGCGGCAACCTCCATACTGTTGGGAATCTTGCCCGGCCTTCTATTGGAATTTATGACACCTGCCGCGGAGTATCTTTCAAGTCTTATTGATGGTGGTCCATAGGAAGCTTTGTTGTTGATACTGCCCTTTAGTTATAAAGACGAAGCAAAAGCGCGGATTATATGAATCGTCAAGAAAAAGTAAGATGAGAAAAAAAGGTTATTAGCGTTCTTCTAGGTAGCTGTATCCCTTAGCTACTTTTTTCTCCATTTCTTCAGCATATTTATTGATGCCGCCTTTTCTTATGTTTTGGAGCGCTGGTGTAAGCCCCTCGTAGCCTTTGCGATAAGGAGCCAACGGTTCACAGATTTCAGCTTTATTACATTCGGCGCAGGTGCGATAACCTTTCTCTTTTGCGCAGGATCGTACTTTGCAGTTTGGGTCGCCTCCGCCTTGAAGGCATCCTGGGCACTCGCCGAAAAGCTTGACTAGCCCATCCATAACTTGGTCGAATTCTTTATAGTGTTTGAAGCTTGGTTCCCATTTGGCGAGTTCTGGCATGATTTTGTCGAAGCCATAAGTGGCAATGATACCCCGTAGGTTGTTGACGGCTGTTTTAATTTTTTGTTGGCGGATGCCACAGGCATTGCAGTAGAGGCCACAGTAGCCGACAAGACTGGCTACGTCTGTTGCAGCCATGTGATTAAGCCTTCTTTACGTGTTTTTCTTTCGGTGCACCACAGTTTGAGCATTTTGTTTGTCGACATCTACCAGTGTATTCAGTTTTGCATTCTGTACATACCCATGTTGGCATGTTGTTATTCTCCTTTCATTGTATTTTAAGTGTCTTCTAATGTGGAGTGGACGTTGCTGTTAAAGGTTATGTTTTAATTCTTGCACTATTACCGTTCATCAAGTCGCATACAAAAAGTTTATTTCTACACGTTCTCTACTCCTCCGTTCTGGTGTGCGCACAATATGAGTTCAGGTTCTCCCTTAGAAGAATGGCAATTTCTCGCTGGTGAATGGAAGGGCACATCAAAGGATGAGTTTGGCGAGAAAGGTGTGACCGAGAGTGTAGCTATCTTTTCTATTGAGCCCAGCAAGAAGTTCATCATGGGAAAACATGAGGCTTGGAATGAAGGACGCTTAGTTAACAAGAGTGTCAGTCTGCTTTTCTACGACAAGAATGAACAGAAGTTCAAGCGAAAATCCTTCTACTCCTACGGATTCGTTAACAACGAAATCGAATACGCTAGAAACAACAACGAGATCAGATTCGACATTAAGGTAGAACCGTTGCCAAAAGAATATGAAGGAATATGTTGGCGTTCTTACATAAGGAAAATCTCAGAGAAGAAGGTGGCTATGGGTTTAGAAATGGCTAAAGGAGGCGAAAAGTTCAGGAGATACGGGGAGACCGTACTTGTCAAAACAACCTAAGTACAAACGCTAGCTGTTTTTAACCTATGATATATTTGCGTAAATAGTCACAGACTTGTAGCAGAAGAAGCACACTGAGGCTGTATACAAAATATGAGTTGGCTTATTCCTTTGGAGTGAATAAGCCTATGGTGTTTCCGTCCAAGTCGGTGAAGAGACCGAACCAGCCTACATTTGGAATCTCTGTTTTCGCTTTTACCTTTTTTGCGCCAAGCTTCACAGCCTTCTCAAGCACTGCATTGATGTCATCAACTTGGATGTAAATGATTATTTTGCGTAGTGAGCGAGCTTGTTCACCACTGTCCAACCCTCCACCTAATTGTCCTTCTCCGGTGCTAAAGGTTGCATAGTCTTTGCCCCAGCCATAATCTATTTTCCAGTCAAATAGCTTCTTGTAGAACTCTCCAGACTTTTTCACATCAGTTGTAGGAATTTCTAAATGACAGATAGTGTGAGACATATTTTATTCCTCTTTATTTGAAATCTAACATCTCAATCCTTTAACTATTAAAGCTACTGATACCCATAGGGCATACATGTGAAGTTGTTAGTATCCGGTATTTTTTCTGTTCGAAAAGTGGAACGCTCTGTTCTAATCTCTGGGTTTAAATGTTCGAATCCCAATTTAATAAATGGGGGTTGATGAACAGCATTTTTGAATTTCTCTCCTTTCTCTCTCAGAAAATGAAACCCCCAAATCTGCTTGTTCAGGAACAAAAGAAACTTTATAGTACGGAGTAATTAGCATAAACAGTTGAGGAAACCTGAATGGTTGAAGAGAAAGACATCGTAGAATTTTTAAAAGATCACAAAGGTCAAGCCTCTTTAGACCAAATTTCTGAAGACTTAGGAGTGCCAAAGTATGGACCAACTTCTGCTTATGCCTTCCTTCAATCCTTGAGGTCAAAGGGTATCGTAGATAGGAAGGGTGAGATGTGGGTTCTCGTCGTTTCTGAAGCAGTTGTTTCGAGGGAAGTTGCTCCGCCAAGTCCTCCTGAAATAAAATCTGAAGCTCCGCCTGAAGTAGAGAAGGTAATGAAGGCGATGGCGAAGACTCTAGCTGAAGCCATGAAAGGAGCCCGAGAGCCCGCTGACGAATGGGAACTTGCCACAAAACCCATGAAAACAGAAATTGAAAGAAAAGAAAAGAAACTAAGCACTTTCGTTCTTCGTCCCGATGTGGCGCCTGAAGCAAAAAAGCCCCTTATTGGATTGCCGACTGGAACTTTCATTGATCAACTATTCTTGGCGCCGGAAGGAGAAACGTTGAATGGAGTGCCCATCTGTGGGCAATTCGCTATTACTGGGCTTCCAGGGGCTGGTAAGTCCATTTTGGTCGAAGAAGTCGGAGTGAAGGTTGCGGCTGCTGGTAAGAAGACCCTTTTTGCCACAGCGGAAGATACTTGGAAAAGTGCTACTCCTCGTTTCGACTTGCAGTCTCGTATGAAGCAGAAGGCGGATATTCTGAAGTTGGATTGGGATGAGGTTAAGGAGAATCTGTATGTGCTTGATACAGTTATGTATCCCGAACTGAGGGAGTGGACAACTTTTGCTGAGACATATCGGTATGTCGTTGAGAAAGAGCGAATAGAATTAGCTATAATTGACTCTGTAACAGTTTTAGAAGCTTACCGAGGCGCCTTAAAATATCGTGTTATGGAACTTGCAAGATACAACCAATTGCATGGAGTAACTGGACTTTATGTAAATCAAAGGAGCGCTGAAAGGTGGGACAGTTACGACATGGCTGGAGGAATCGGGTTGGCTCACAACCTTGATGGAACAATAATAATCGATTATGGACGTGTTTATTGGCAAGATCAGCAGGTAGACTTGGAAGCCAACAGAGGAGAATTTGTTAGGGTCGCAAGAATTTTAGACTGTAGGATGTGCAACTTTGAACGAAGAAGAATCCGCATCGACATAACGCCAGAAGGTTTCATACAAGCCCTCGAAGCCATTCCGAAGTCTGCCGAATAGATTTAGTGAAAACTTATGACCTTGGTGAAACCACCAGCCTTCGAAGAACTCGTTCGAGCCTACGGTAGCCCAAAAGCCGCAATACAACATCTCCTCAATTCTGGATTTCCCCCAGAAGAAATTGAATGGAAGATAGGCATCCCATATTATCTCACACGCTTGTTCATGGAAGATATTCAGTTAACCAATCCAGTTCCCTTTTCAAGCGTAGTGAAGACTTACGAACGTATAGCCCTTTTACGAAGCAAGAAAGGAAAAGAGACCGAACTGGCCAAGTTTTTTCAAAGAAAAGATTTGAGTCTTGAAATGAAAACCCGTTTGGCTCTAGGAGCTGTCACTGATGAGAGTTTGAAAGTTGGTCCAGGTACAGTAGAAAGGTCAATAAGCCTTGCCACTGGCGAACCCCTTCGCAAAGTTAGACAACTTCTCTTAGATTATGGGGAACACGGCGAAGTAGCTTTCCTTCTAAAAAAGGAGAAAGAAGCGAAATTGACGGTGGAGGAGGTTTACGAAGCAATAAGACTTTTACCGAAAATTGCAAAGATCACAGAGCGAAACCTTCACGTCTCCAGTCTTCTTAGAGTCAGCACTCCTGTAGAAGCCAAATACATCGTGAGGTTTCTTCTTGGTGACTTGAAACTTGGCTATTACCAACGAACTGTGGTTCATGCTGCTGCTAAGGCGTATGGAGTTTCGCCGGGACTTATCGAAGGTGCCTGTGCTATACTTGGAATTGCAGAAGGCATTATGCTAGCGCCAGAAGGAGAGTTGAGGTTATCATCGGTAAAACTGCGGCCTGGACAGTTCATGAAGCCTCAACTTGCTCATCTATACGAACCTGACAAGGTGACATATCCAGTACGTGCAGAGTTCAAGTTTGATGGAAGTCGCCTACAAGTTCATAAATGGGGAACACAGATCTGGCTTTTTTCCAGAAGAGGAATTGAAAAATCACAAACTCTGCCTGAAGTTGTCGAAATCGTTGAGAAATTTAATGCTCACAGTTGTATCGTGGACAGTGAAGTCATTGCAGTTGACAAAGATGGAGTTTTTCTACCCTTTCAAGTTCTGCTTGAGAGAACAGTTCCCACTAGATTGTCTGAGGAGGAGTTGAAACAGAGAAGAGAGAAAGTTAGGGTTACGATAAGAGCTTTTGACATTATTTTCTTGAATGGTAGAGAGTTGACTGATCTACCGTTCTCGGAGAGAAGAAAATATCTGGTTGATGTTGTTCCGCCTGAGTGTTTGGCTGAGGGAAAGGACTGCGAAAATGAGATTGAGTTGATGAGGTTTTATGAAGAAGCCCTCCATCAGGGCTTAGAAGGCGTCGTATTGAAAAAGCTTGATTCACCTTATGAGGCTGGAGAAAGAACTTATACTTGGCTTAAACTGAAGCCAGAGAGAGACACCATCGACTGCACATTTGTTAAAGCCTTGTATGGGAAAGGTCGAAGAGCAGGGCTCTATTCCTCGTTTCTTATGGCTGTGCGGGACCCGGAGAAGAAGAGACTGTATACGATTGGGAGGGTTTCGAATCTGCCTGAGGATGTGATGGCTAGTCTTAGAGATGTGGTGGAGCAAATGAGAATTGGTGATGATGGTGAAGGTGTTTTTGTTCGGCCTTCAGTTGTGGTTGAGGTGACGTATCAGGAGATTCAGGAGACTGATGAGTATACGAGTGGTTTTGCTTTGAGGGTTCCGAAGGTTGTTCGGTTTCGGCATGATAAGAAGGTTGAGGAGATTGATGATGTTGGGAAGTTGCAGAAGTTGTATGAACTACAGTACGAAAGGTATCCACTAAAAAGCCTCTAGGAAGTATGCGTGTGTGCGTGTGTGAGACCCTACCTATAGAGGGGGAGAGAGACAGAGACGGGTATACCTAGGTCTAGGAGGGATTCTGCGTGTGTGACGCCTTTACTTCTACTTGGGATGTAAACGCTCTGGGAAATTTTGGGTCTTGCCTCAAGAAGAGTGACTTTTCAAAACAAATTTTAAATCGATTTCGATCTTTGTCTATGCATATTGAAGCGATTGCGTGCGGGTGTGAAAAATGAAGATAAGGTTGGCTAAGCAAGAAGATGTAAAGGAAATTATAAAGTTTGATCATATAGCCCAAATTAGGAGTAGGAAAGATAGGAGAGATTTTATTAGAAGATCTGTGTTGAATAAGAGGTGTTATGTGGCGGTAAGCAAAGGAAAACCAGTAGGATATACCGTTTTGGAATATGACTTTTGGGGGTTCGGGGGAGGATTTATTTCAATGCTATACATGAAAGAAGGTTTTAGAAGAAAGGGAATAGGGTCGGAATTGATGAAATATGCAGAAGATAAATGCAAGAAAGAAAAGTTATTTACGTCAACAAATCAATCAAATAAGCCAATGCAGAGTTTATTGAAGAAGCTAAGATATGAAAGAAGTGGAATAATACATAATTTAGATCCAGGTGATCCAGAACTGATTTATTTTAAGAAAATCACACATAATTAGTCAATGCGCGCACAATTATTAAGTATGCCCTACAGTTACTTTAATGAACGAAAAGGGGATTAATGAGCTGTTATGTTCTATGCAGACGTCCAAAAAAGAGGACTAACTTCAAATCATAGCCAATATAGGTTCATTAGGAAAGAAAATAAACAAATATTCAAATATTTAAGCAAATTTCCAATACTGCCAAAAAATCAGAAAGTCAGTTTTGTAAACAAATGGGATTTTGGAGAATTCTTCTTACACAAAATTTCTTATTTCGTTGAACCACAATTGAAAGTATTTGCTTATTTTTTAGTACCTAAACAAATGAACAGAAAGGTTCCTGGTATATTAGCTCTTCATGAGCATAATGATGAATATAATGCAGGCAAGTCAGAAGTGGTTGGGTTGGTAAAAGACCCAACATATACTAAACTTAGAGCAGTTTTTCCAGATCCTGCTCATCGAGCACCTCCATCAAAAAAGCAATTTGCTTATGGAAAAGAATTATGTGAAAAAGGTTTTATTGTTCTTGCTCCCGATTTTTTAGGTTTTGAAGAATACAGGGACTCAAATTGGGAATTAGATGATTATTATGAGGAACCTGGTTTTATAAGAGGATACGAAGAAATGTTGTCCGAAAAATATCTACTTTATGGAAGTTGTTTAATGGCAAAACATATTCACGACCTATACGTTGCTGTATCTGTGTTAACCTCAATTAAACATGTAGATTCAAATAGAATTGGTGTAATAGGTCATTCTCTCGGTGGTGAAATGGCATCCATGATAACAGCGTTTGACAAAAGAATCAAAGCAGGAGTAAACTCATGTGGAACTTTCTCCTATGAAGATTTTGAAAACAGTAATAGAATGGAAACAGCAAACACAATCATCCCAAACTTCCGTTTTGATAATAAAGACATTGACTTCTTTTTGGATATGGTTCCACCTACGCCTTTCCTGTCAACTAATGGATCAAAGGATATGTGGTTCGGTTCAAGGGCTAGGATATTATTGACAAGGAAAAGGAAAAATTTTGAAGTTATAATTCATAAAGGAGGACATGAATTCCCGCTTGACGTGAGAAATAAAGCATATTCGTTTCTACAAAAGAATCTAACCTGACGCACGCGCAATCATAAGCTAGATATATTCACTTCTACACACTCAGAATCTCATTTAGTTTTTTTAAGGCTTCTTTATTCTCCTTCCATTTCAACAATTTTAGAGCTTCTTCAAAACCACACCATCTATATTCAGAATGCTCCCAACTAATTACAATCTTCTCGTTTGAAGAACCCTCGACACCAAACACATATTCCTTCAACAAATGTGGATCAAAAAACTCGGAATAGTAGACCTCGTCTATTATTCTAATAATGTTTTTTATCCCAGTTTCTTCTCTCACTTCTCTTTCTAAAGCTTGAATTCTCCTTTCTCCTTCTTCTACACCTCCAGTTACAGGCTGCCAGAATCCTCCCCTATCTGGAATTCTCCTTAGAAGTAAATACTGTATTTCTCCGTTAATCTTCCTTAACAAGATTCCTTGAACTTGTATTGGCAATCTCATGCCAGAAAGGGACCCAATGAATAGTATATGAGAGTTTCGTGGGCAAGGCATAAAAGAAAGGTTGCGAAGCAGGAAAAAAGGGGGCATGCGAAAGATATCACCAATTGTTTTCCAAAGTCCAACTATGAGCCATTCTTGAAAACCATTTATCAACTGTTATCATAGCAATCAATCCAGCAGAGCCCAAAGCAACGCCCATTCCAAAATCAGAAGGCTAAGAATACGCTTTCATTCGACAGTTGATAATGAAAACGAAATTTTCCTGCTACAATTTCAAAAGACTGAGAGAACAAATTCCACAAAAACTTATTACACTCCTCTCGTTTAACCGCCTAATGACAAGTGAAGAAAATTGAAAAACAAAGCCAAATGCATAACTGGTCCAGAGTTACACTGCAGAAACTGGCAAATCGAAGGCATCCTCCGCATGCTACACAACGTCGTTGACCCAGAAGTTGCAAAAGACCCAAAAACCCTCATCGTATATGGTGGAACAGGAAAGGCAGCGCGAAACTGGGAATGCCTCGACAAAATCGTGAAAGCCCTCACCGAGTTAGAATCCGATGAAACCCTTTTAATTCAGAGTGGAAAGCCAGTCGCAGTCTTCAAAACGCATGAGTGGGCTCCTCGAGCCCTAATCGTGAACAGCATGCTCGTGCCAAAATGGGCAACATGGGACTACTTCTACGAACTAGAACAAAAAGGACTAATCATGTTTGGACAAATGACTGCAGGCTCCTGGGCATACATAGGAACACAAGGCATCCTACAAGGAACCTACGAAACCCTAGCAGCCGTCGCCAAAGAACACTTCCAAGGAACCCTAAAAGGAAAACTTGTGTTAACGGCGGGTCTCGGCGAAATGGGAGGAGCACAACCACTAGCAACAACAATGAACGAAGGCATCGCCCTAATAGTTGAAATCAACAAGAAAGCGATCGAGAGAAGACTTAAACATGGCTACCTCGAAACATGGACCGACAACCTTAACGACGCCATTGAAATGACACAGCAAGCGAAAAAAGAGAAAGCACCGAAAAGCATCGGATTGCTCGGCAACGCCGCCGAGGTCCACCCAGAACTCGTGAAAAAAGGGGTTATTCCAGACGTTCTAACAGATCAAACTTCCGCCCATGATCCACTCAACGGATATTACCCTGCTGCCCTTTCCAAAGAGGAAGCAGATGAACTTCGAGAAAATGACCCTGAAAAATACGTTAAAGAAGCAAAGAAAAGCATCCATATTCAAGTAAAAGCCATGATACAGATGATGCAAAAAGGTGCGGTTACTTTCGAGTACGGCAACAACATACGACAACAAGCATACGACGACGGATGTAAAGAAGCCTTCGCCTTTCCAGGCTTTGTAAAAAGATACATTAGACCAATGTTTTGTGAAGGAAGAGGCCCCTTCAGATGGACCTCCCTTGTAGGTGATCCTGAAGACATATTCACCCTTGACGATGTCATCCTAAAAGAATTCTCCTATAACCATGAACTGTGTCGCTGGATAAGAAAGGCAAAAGAACAGGTCAAGTTTCAGGGATTACCAGCTCGAGTCTGTTGGCTTGGATTTGGTGAAAGAGATAAATTCGGAAAGATCATGAACGACATGGTTCGCAAAAAGGAACTTTCAGGTCCCATCTGGATCGGACGAGACCACTTAGACGGTGGCAGCGTCGCCTCTCCAAACAGAGAAACAGAGGGAATGCGAGACGGAAGCGACGCCATCGCAGACTGGCCCATCCTAAACGCCTTATTAAATGCTGTTGCTGGAGCAACATGGGTTTCAGTACACCACGGCGGAGGCGTTGGAATAGGCTACAGCATTCACGCTGGAATGTGCCTAGTCGCAGACGGCACAAAGGAAGCTGAGAAAAGACTTCTCCGAGTCCTAACTACTGATCCGGGAACAGCTATAGTTAGACATGCAGATGCAGGCTATGAAAAAGCCAAGAAAATAGCGAAACTGAAGGACATTAAAATGCCCATGCTGAAATGATGCTGGTTTGTGGAAAGACATTTATCTCTTTCAGCGTTTCTATCTACCCATGACTGAGAACAATCTTCGACTTGTAGCATATTGTGGGCTATACTGCGGTTTATGCGCCCACAGAGCAAGGATTCCGAAGCGTGCAAAGTTGCTGAAGGAAACACTTCACGATGAAGGCATGGACTCCTGGTACAAGTATATCCCATCTATGAAAGAGACATTTCCTGTCTTCTGGAAGTTTCTAAGAGAACTCACAAAAATGGATTGCACATGCAGAACAGGAGGAGGTCCCCCAGACTGCCGCATAAGAATTTGCGCCAAAGAAAAAGGGGTTGACACGTGTCCCCTATGCAAAGAGTATCCATGCGACCTAATCAACAACTTAGCAGAACACTACGTGACAGTTATCCAAGATGGAAGACGCCTACAAAAAACTGGATTGAAGGCTTGGCTTAAAGAACAGGAAAAAAGAGCCAAGCGTGGAGTTGTGTACGCCGACACCCGCATACCTTGGAAAAAGGTAACTTAGCAAATTTTTTTCTCTGAAGTTAAGCAGAGTTTTTCTTGCAATATTTAATAAATTACACCATCTGAATGTTAGAAGGAAGGGTAAGAGCATGGTTAAAGTGTATATTGACGGCGAAAATCTATCCATAGAAGATGTGGTTGCAGTAGCGCGTGATCATGTGGAAGTTGAAATTCCACAAAAAGTAAAACATAAAGTAGAGAGATGTAGGCAGATTCTGGAAGACCTCATAAAGGAGAAAAAAGTGGTATATGGTGTTACCACTGGTTTTGGAGCCCTAGGAAGCATAATAATTTCACCCGAACACATCAAAGAACTCCAAACCAATTTGATTAGAAGTCATTCTGCAGGAGTTGGAAAAGCTCTGGATAAAGACGTTACACGTGCTTTGATGCTGTTACGGGCTAATACCCTTGCTAAAGGAAACTCGGGAATTCGGTTGGAAACCCTAGAGACATTGGTTCAGATGATAAACAAGGAAGTGCATCCTGTAATTCCAGAAAAAGGGTCTGTTGGTGCAAGTGGAGACCTCGCTCCACTCTCACATATGACACTAGTAATAATAGGTGAAGGCGAAGCCGAATACAAAGGAGAAAAAATAGGCGGAAAAGAAGCAATGAGAAAAGCTGGAATCCCCCCAGTGGAGCTGGATTCAAAAGAAGGAATAGCCCTAAACAATGGCACACAAATGATGACTGCCATTGCAGTCTTGACACTTCACGATGCAGAGAGACTGATTAAAACTGCTGAAATCGCCGCTTCTCTCAGTCTTGAAGCTCTAAGCGGAATATCTGATGCCTTCGACGAGAGAATCCATCAAGCCAGACCACATCCAGGACAAATCACGAGTGCACAAAACATAAAGTCTCTAATATCAGGCAGCAAAATAATCAAATCAAGCAGCGAAGTGATAACAAACAATGAAGGAAGACCTCCACAGGATCCCTACAGCCTGAGATGCACTCCCCAAGTTATAGGTGCAGCTAGAGACGCTCTCTCTTACGTGAGGAGAATAATTGAAACTGAGATCAATGCTGCCACGGATAATCCCCTAATCTTTATTGAGGAAAAAGCTTGTCTGTCTGGCGGAAACTTCCATGGGCAACCAATATCAGTTGCGATGGACATGTTGAGCATAATCTTAACCATAATTGGTAACATGTCCGAGAGAAGGATTGCCCGACTCATAGATGAAAACCTTAACCAAGGACTGCCAGCGTTTCTAATTCCTAAAGAAGCATGCAAAGGAATACATAGTGGTTTTATGACTGCTCAATACACGGCTGCTGCCTTAACTTCAGAGAACAAAACCTTAGCACATCCAGCAAGTGTTGACTCAATTCCAACCTCTGCAAACTTTGAAGACTTCGTAAGCATGGGACCGATTGCTGCAAGAAAAGCGATTGAAATCCTTAGAAACGTTGAGCACATCGTGGCTATTGAATTGTTATGTGCAGTTCAAGGCGTAGATTTTCGTGGACCTGATAAACTTGGAAAAGGAACCAAAGCAGCTTATTCATTAATCAGAAAGAAGGTGCCCATGCTGAGGGAGGATAGAGTCTTAACAAAAGATATAGAAACTGTTGTGGAACTGATTCGAAGCACAGAGCTTCTCCACACTATTGGTAGGATTGTGGCATAGAGTTAGGCAACTAGAAACTATGCTGTTATGCCAGTTCCTTGAGTGCTCTTAAGCGCTTGACTATGTTCGGATGGCTCGAGAAAACTTCCATTACCTTATCGAAGGTGGTTACTTCACTTCTAAGGACTTTTTCCACAAGTTTCTGATCAGTTAGGTCTGTTCTGGCACCTGCTAAAGATGTGACGTCTGATTCTGCTCGGTCGGGGTCTGCTATGAAAAGAGACTTGAAGGAGTTGAAACCACCTATGTTTCGTTGGAATCTCTTCAAGTTCTTAGTTGAGTGAACTATTTTTGCTAAGCCTTCGGAGAGTTTGCGGGGGCCTTCTTCAACTATCATGGCACTGTGGCGGTCGGCGTAGTATTCTCGCAATCTGCTCAAATATAAAGTGAACAGCGTAAGAACCCAATAGAGGAGCATACTTACAATTCCAATGATGGCAGCAGCTCCACTATCTCTTTCTTTTTTGCCGTAAGCGCTGGAAAGAAATGTAATGTAACCTATCCAGTAGAATAGTGCTGGTAAGACTGAGACAAACATCATTACTTGCACATCCCTATGCTTGAGATGTCCCAGTTCGTGACCAATAACCGCCTCAACCTCTTCACTTTCTAAGGTTTTTAACAAGCCTGTTGTCACGGCTACTCTACTTCCACCAATTGGTGAGCCATAAGCAAATGCATTTGGTAGTGGAATCTGAGCTATCATGACTTTAGGCATTTTGATGCCACTTTTTTGGCTTAGCCGCTCTACCATGCCATATAGTTTGGGATCTTCTGATCTTGAGACCTCTCGTATATGATATAGAGCTTTGATGAGATAGGGAGCAAAAAGCCATTGAGCAAAATTAAGCAAGACAACGAAAAGAATTAAGGTAAGATAGTTGAAGATGCCGGTTAAGCTTAGGAGAACTGTGAGAAATAGTGTTGACAATCCAATTATGACGGCTAAGCTTCCGAATATGGAGAAACGGAGTTTCCATAAGTTCATGTATTCGACCTCAGAAAACTTGAACAAGAAGTGAAACTTATAAACTTTTATTACTGCAAAAAAGAAACAATGGGAATTGAACGCACGCGATACGCTTAATTCATTTTGGCTAGTAAAGTGAAATCCAGACGTTTCCTTCACTGTCTCTGAAGAATCGTCTTCCTCTCTGCAATTCACGCTCAGTCAGCTCGTAACCACAGCTTTGGCAAATTCTCCTACGTACCAAAACGTTGTAAGTTACACTGAAAAAAGGAGTATCTGGATCTGCCGGCGTTACAGGGTTTTCACGCACCTCACTGACCAGTCGCAAAGTGCCAACATTACATCGTGGACATTTCTGTTCATCAGAGAAATCTATGCTATACGGAGGTTTTCTCTTCTTTACTTCTGCAGGCGGAAGACTTGGGCGAGTTTTTTGATATTTACGTTTTTGTCGGGATTGAATTGTACCTTTGATTCCCCCAATAGCAAGTATGAGAATTGCAGCAATGCCAAGTACAGGAAACAGGTAGGGAAGCGTTGAGCGCAGAATATGTTGAAAAGAGAATACTGCAATAATCCATAACAGAGAGACTAAACCCACAAAAAACCAGGTCTTTTTGAGTTTCAATAAGGCCGGCTTATATTGTAGGCTCAGCAACAAAAGAAGAAAAAGCAAAAGGACAAGAAGCAAGGGTTCTTCTAGGTTAAGAGACACGCAGTAGACCCAGCTAGCTATAACTGAGGCAAACTAAAATTTCTTTCTATATTAAACACACGCTATTCGGAGAAGTTGATTATCTCTCTCCTTTAATCCATCCTTTGATTCCGAGTTCTTTTACTGTGATTGTTGCTGGTTCCGGTTCGTGTGCCTTGTATTTGCCTGTTTCGTCGAGATACATTATCCTTGGTTTCAAGGTGAAGTTTCCTTTGGTTGCGGGTCTAAGGACAAGCCTGATCTCTTCTGTCTTGAGCGGTGCAAGTCTTCTTCCCTTCATGTTGAGGAAACGGTCTTCAACCCTGTAAATCTCAGGGACCTCTTTCACTTCGAAGTCTTGTGGAACGAGTTCTTCAACTTTGATTAAAAGGGCTGGTGCTTTTCCTGCGTTGATCAATTCTATTTCTAAGTCTATGTCCTCGCCAATCCTTACCTCTTTTACTCTCAGAATCAAGGTTGCTTGTATGTCTGCGTGTTCAAATTGCTCTAGTCCTACAGGCGTTTCTTCTCCAGGAGTAGGGGTTGTGAATGTCGCAGTAGTTGATGTTGCTAGAGGTGCATGTAGGACTTCGGTTAGGGATATGGCTAGTTCTCTTTCTTTCCTGACTTTTTCTAGAAGTTTTGAAACTTGTTCTTGTTTTGCAGGGTGTTTTGATTTGAGGTATGATCCTGCCGAGGCTTGAAGTACCTTTTCAGCCATCATGTAAAACCGAGCTTTCTTATCTGGATTAGTCTCAGTTTTAGCATTGTGCATGTACACGTATGCGTCCAGAAGTTTTTGAGTAGCCTCAGCGTATTCGGAAGCGCTTTTGAACCCAGCTCTCAGGTAGTAGCTTGCTGCGCTTTCTAGATGTTGTGTTGCTAAGATGTGAAGGGACGTATCTCGGACATCTTCAAATCTGGTTCCTGCTTCTAATGCCTTGCAGAAGCGACTGTGACCCAAAGCTAATAGTTTGGCTTTTTCATCAAGGATGTGGTTCTTGGCTTCCTCGAATAATTTGGATGCCTCCTCATACAAGTCAGGTGAGGCTTCCGCTTCTGCTCGTGTCATCATCTGCCAAGCCCGAGAGAGACAAACTATAGGTTTCAGCTCTTGGCGATCCGACTCATCTTCCGTCGCATCAAATGCTTTTTGGAATTTTTCAGCTGCAGAGCCATATTTTCTAGAGCTCGCCATGTAGCGGCTTTGTCTGTCAAGGATTTTTGCTTCTTCAAGAGCGATCCTTCCAAGACAGTATTCACGCTTTATCCGCGCTCGCGCACGCACAGATTTGGCCAGGTTGACCAACAATTCTTTCTCGTCCTTGCTTTCGATCTTCTCTAATTTAGGTTGGATAGATTTCTCTGCTTCGATAAACAGGTTGGCTGCTTGTTGGAAGAGGTCTTTGGCTTCTTCGGGTTGTTCTCTTCGGCTTAGGTCTTCTGCTTCCTCTAGTCGAGCCCATGCCAAATAGTTTGGGCTGAGATAGTTCCATCGTTCTGTTGATTTATGGAAGTCTGCGGTCTTCTCGTAATGCTCTTTAGCCTGTCCATAATGGTTTTCTGCGTGATGGTATTTTGCTTTCTCGATTTCGTTCCATGCTTCCATGTAGGATGCGTAATCTTGATAGAAGTCTTTTAGTTGGGGGGTTTTTTCAGCTGCTTTCATGTAGATTTCTGAAGCATGTTGGAAATTTTCGGCAGCTTCCAAATATTCTCCTAAAATATTTTGTGTCTTGGCGATTTTCCAATATGATTCCGCCATGCGACTGATCAGGTCTAGCTTGCTGGCTGATTCGATCGCTTTCTGCGAGATCTCTATTGCCTTTCTTAGATGTTCCGGATTGTTTGTCAACTCGTATAAACCGTTCAGCAGTGTCCCATAAGTATCTTGATACCCATACAAGGCAGCAAAAAGTTCTATTTGGCCCATTTTCTCATAGTATGTCATCGTTTTCGCGATTAGCTTGAGGCATTTTTCTTTGTCTGTTATCGCTTCTTCAAGTAGCCTCCTCTTGCTGTTGAGGTCTGGCTCCAAATAGCCTAATTCAGCTTTTATTCCTGCGAGATAATTATGCATTACCCCCAGATTCCAATAGTCGAAGGGTGTCAACTGCTCCATGATTTCGATGTTTCTTTCTCTGTATTTCAGAGCTTTTTCCAACAGATTTCTTTTCTTATCAAGGTCTGGTTCCAGATTTGCTCGAGCTTCAAGTGTTTTGCTTAATATATGACGCATGGTACCGATGATTACCGGAATATCCGAATCCTCAGATACTTTCAAGGCTTTCATCCCAGCTTTCTCTGATTTCTCTAGAAACTCTAGTTTTTTCTCTAGGTCTGTCTGCTCCATAGCTACGTTAAGATAATGTTCTGCGTACCCCCCAGGTGGTGATATTAAGCCTCCCCTAGCAGGCATCCAAGCATTCTGTAAAGATATTATAGAGTTATGACCCTCCCCTTTATCATAGAACTTCATGGCCTCTTCAGCTAGTTTCATTCTTTGGTCAGGATCCTCAGTTGCAGCAGCTTTCCAATAAGTCATGTATGCCAGAATATGCAGTCCCGCGGCCTTCATGTAGTTGTCTCGTGTCTCCTCGCCACATTCCAGCGTCTTCTTAAGATGTCTCATACCTTCCTCTCCACCTGTGTTGTTCCAGAACCAAAGATGTGATAGTCCGACTAGGTAAGCGTCTCCAACTCTTTCAGAAAACTCAACTGCTTTGCGCAAGTATTCGACAACTCTTAAGCGGTGCTGCTCTTGCTTTTCTGGGTCTGCAACGAAAAGAACTCCAAAAAGGTCTAAGCATGTAGCTAAGGTTAAGTAGGCTCTGGCAATTTCGTATGAGTCACCTTGTTCAGAGAGAGCAGTAATTGCTTTTTCGCCCCATTGTTTTCCTTCTTCAATAATTCTCTTAATGACCTGTCTATCCCATTCGAGAAGAGCTCTGTGCCAAAAGACCAACGGAAGCTCGTTGTATGTCCTACCGTATTCTAGCATGTTTCCCGAATCCCAAAAACTGGTTAATGTATTCTTCTCCAACTCCAAGCATTCATCAAGATGTTTCCGCTTTTCAGATGGGTCAGACGTAAGCAAGTAACTAAGATATTTAACAGAAGCGTCACAGCGAAACATCCTTGCATCTTTCTGCTCATCCGTCAGCTTTTCGTAAAATCCATGAGTCTTCTCATAGGCTTCAACTGCTAGCTCTAATCTCTCTTTAAACTCTTTTTCGCTTTTCACTTGAAACGCAGCCCTATGAAAGCAGAAACCAATTTTCTCCTGAATCTGTCCCTTCTTCAAAAATTCTTTCTTTCCAATCGCGTCTAAAACCTGCTCATAAAGTTCTGCAGCCTTTATCCAATTATATTTCTTCTCCAACACTCCAGCTTTGCCAAGAAACTCTTCCACATTTTCTCTCGAAGACATATCAATGAACCAATAAGCCTTACACGTGGCACCCAAAAAAATCTTGTGTAAACAAGATTTCATCCCTCGCCAAAACAAGTATTTCATCAGTAAAACCAGCAAAAACAGCCTTAAACAGACTTATCTAGTAGATGACGGAAGAAAATAAAAGGTTAAAATTGAACCTTTCTTAATATACAATTTTTAGGAAAGGGATAATGAGATGACTGAGGAGTTTGAGAAAAAATTCATCAAACCCATTGTAAATGCTTCTTATCCGGGAACATTAGCCGCCCTCAGCTTGGCAGTGCTGCAGGTTAGTGGAACACGTGTCTTCATAGCCTTGAAAATCGTCCTCTTGCTGGGTGCCATGATGTTCCTTTTCTCAGCATTCTTCATATTCTTTTACACTATCTACCCAACACGGAAAAAACTCTGGACAGGCACCGCTATAACCTTTCTGCTGGGACTATTTTGTTCAATTCTATCAGTGTTCCTGTTGTTCATCACCTGAAGGCGAAGAAGACATACATAGGAAGAGTAACCCTTATATCTATCGTTTTCTATTAGATAATTATCAAACAAAAATAGATAAATATAAAATTTAATATGGTGAGAATCAAATTGTCAGAAGAACTAAAAGAAGAAATGAAAAAACTCAAGGAAGAAATAACAAACCTAAAAGAACAACTCAAAGATGTGACGGAAAGAACCCGAAAAAGAAGCCGCGGCATATACATAGACGTTGGTAACCGCGTACACGACTACGTCGAAGATGTCATGGAAGGCGTCGCCGAAGGCATACACGGTGAACTTGAGAAATCTATATTCATCGGCCCGAGAGGTGTGAGAATCTTCAGAAAAGAAAAGCCACATGAAGAGGAGGATGAAGTGGGAGTTAGTTTTCCCAAAGTAGCTGAAGTCATGAGCGCCCTCGGTCAAGAACACAGGCTGAGAATATTAAACGAACTTATGAGCGGCGGAAAATACATCAACGAGTTGCAAGAGAAACTTTCAGAGATCACTACAAGCACACTTTCAAGCCACCTCAAAGTGCTTGAGGAAGCAGGACTGGTAGTTCAAGAAAAAGTGAGAGGACGCTACCTCATCACCATGCCTGGCAGAACTGCCTACAAAATGGCAAGGCGAGTCACCAGATTCCTTGAAAGAAGGAACCAAGAATGATGTGGCAAAACTATCAACTAGACAAGACTATTTCAAAAATAACTGAAGCTATAAAGTTGTGGCAAACAGAAAAAGGCATCATAGAAATCAGCAAAAATACATTGGCTATTCCAATAAAACTCGGCGACCAACAAAAAGGCTATATATTCCATGGAGACGGCAAACTACTTATCGACACCATAGTTGAAACTGAAGAAGGTGCCATCGGTAAACCTGTTGAAAAAGAATTAGACGAGCCTTTTCTAATGCTGGGAGGCACAGAACAAATACAGCAACACTTCAGTACAACAAGTAAAGAAGACTTCACAAAAATAGGCTATGAAAACCCACAAGAATTTGTAGCCAAAGCAGAAGATTTGTGTGATCAGTTTTTCAGAGGAAGAGTGCATAGTCGTCAAGGTCTCGACGAAGACCATGGCTTAATCTTTGCCTTCCAAAATGAAGCTAGCAGATTAGACATACTTGTCACTAGGGACTCCAAGCTGGTTTACAAGGCGATGGACATAATCTTTGTGTCAAATGAAAACAAAGTAGTTCTAAAAAGTCCAACTGAAGTGGTTTGCTCCAACAATAGAAAATCGGTCATAATCAAGAAGGACAAATCAGTTATTGTCAAGAAATAGCATCTTTCTTCAGCAACACAACCACTAAATCCTCTTTTTCCCTCTCTATACACGCTAACCAGTTTATTTTGATACCAAACTTTTCATGATCTGCTGTGCTTTCTCTTTTATAATTCTCACTAATCTCTCTGTAACCAGCCCTTCCTTCAATGCTTCGTCAAGTTTTTCCTCGTCTAACTTCTCAACTTTGCCACTCGGCCAGACACAAACATCCACTTCCAAATCAACATAACGAATGGCATAAGGATACAACTCTATCGGCGTGTTCAAATTGATATACGTGCCTTTCAGTTTTCCATGTTTAGAAAAATATTTAGTTTTAAAATACCATTCGCCTACTTTCGCTTCTGTTATGGCAGTGTCGCCTGGTTCTTTACGTGTTTTGAGACCATCGTAAACTCCTTCCTTTTCAAAAACTCGGCTCAAACAGAGTGTATAGTTATCGTGATTAAAGTCTTCAACCGAAGCTTTGCCGAGGTGGAAAACTTTTCCATCCAGTTTTACGTGCTCTATTCCTATTATGGAACCTACATGGGGAAGTTCTGGTTCAATTGTCTGCTTAAAAAGATTTTCAACTTCCTCCACAGGAACTCCTTGTTCAAGGAGTCTTTCAGCCATGTCCAAGGCTGATGAAGTTCTTCTTCCACAAGTTTTGTAATAATGGTGTCCATTAATTGTTGGCGCAACAGATCTTCGGATTTCATCTAGCTTTCCTTTTGATAGAGCTGGGAATTCTACGTCCATGAAGTGTCTGCCTTCCCATAATGTCGCAGGAGCTTCCACCTTCTCTGCTTTCTTCATTATGAGTTCTCCCTCTTTCAAAAGGCTGGTGATTTCATTTTTTAAGACATCATCTGGTTGGTTTGCGGCTGCTGTTCGCCATATAATTCCCCAGTTGGGAGGAGCCAGCTGCTTTCCGAGTTGAGAGAGATGAGAACGCTTTTGCCAGTCAAGAATCTTTTTACTAACTTTTACCTGATGCCCCGGAATGAGAATTGCATATTTACCTGGAATCTTAATCGCAGTTGTTAAGATGGGTTCTTTGGCTCCCATTCTTCTTCTCTTAACCTGAGCGACTATCTGCTGTGCGTTAGGATCTGAGACTTCTTCCTCATGTATTCTGCCAGTTGCCAACCCAATGTCGACTAATACTGAATAAGTAGCAGAGTCTGAACCCTTTACTAGTCCTTTATAGATTCCATTCGTGGTGACCTTCCATTTTCTGATGACAGTGTCCTCAAGTTGAGACTGCAAGATCTCCTTGAAGGTATCAACAGCTTCCGCTTGTCCTAAGGCTCGAACTCCTTGGTGGTCGTATCGATCGTAAATGTCAAGGTCGGGCGTTTCATTGTTTTCTTTTAATTTGAATCTTTCTTTTACTGTGGTTGATGGTTGCACTATGTCGAGATTGTTGTCTAGCAAAAGTTTGGTTAAGGCTGTGGAATAGATGCCTCGAACTCTGGCCGTAGTCACTTAGAAGCCTCTTTTCTCGATTTGGTAGAGTTCTTTCATCTTTCTGACTTGAAACTTTACACCTAAAATTTTCTCAGTCAGCCATAGGTTGGTTTCTAGATGTTCTGTCATGTTGCGAGTGATGTAGATTGAGTGACCGTCAGCTAACCCAATGTAAGGCACCAACATGTCAGCAAGATGCAAATCCACAGTGGCTCTAGCCTCAATTTCCTTGAAAAGGTTTTCAGCGGCTTCTCGTCCTACAACCTCACTGAGCTTGCGAAGTTCACCAATTGCATCTCCCCCAACGAGTGCACCACTGTCGGTTTCTGCCCACAACACGAGGGAACTACCCTTCTGGAGAGGGTTAGATTTATCGTTGATTACTTCGATTCTAGCTTCTAAACCATAATCTGCAAGATATTTATTCGCTGCATTAGCTTGGCGTTCAGCAACTTTGCGTTCTTCCAAGAAAGTGCAAACTGAGACTCCTTCAAGGTTTTCTATTTCTCCAAACGTTTCATAAACTAACGGTTTGAGTTTTTGACACGGCTTAACTTCAAGAGAGACTTCACCCATACCTTTCGGGTAATAACCATACTTGTGGATATTTAAGGAAGTTTTCAAGCCCATTTGATCTAACACTTCGAGGAGCACATGTTTTAGATAGTTGATGGTGGGTGAGTGACGGACATCCGTTCCTCCCTTAACTATGTGGATGCGTACAGTGTTTCTGGCATAGGTGCAGATAGGCAAAACAGTAAGCAGCAGCATGGGGATGCTTCCTGCAGTGCCTATTTCAGCGTGTATTTCACCACCTTTGATCTCTTGAGGATGGAACCAGAGTTCTTGGGAGTTCAATTTTACACCTTTAGTTTCGGCGTTACAAAGTTTTGCGGCAGTGAGCACTGCTTCTAGGTGTTGAGGACGTAAGCCAGGTTGGGTTCGTTTCTTTCGAATGTTGTAGATATGTAAAGGTTCTTGAAGAATTCCAGCTAAAGCAACTGATAAACGTAAAATGGTTCCACTTCCACTTTTTTGGCTACCGTCAATTTTGAGCACGTTGGAATCCTCAACTCTAAGGGTAAAACAAATGAGGAACAATATTAAATATACTGCACGGAGACACGAGCCTTATGAGTAAAGAGAAGTTAAAAACAGAACAATTGTTACAGCGGATTGATGAACTTCTTACAGTCTTGAACATGATTTCTAGAGACCTTACAGAAACCTCAAAGGCATTAAAGACGATGGTTAGAGCCCCAGCGGTCGCACCCAAGGAAGAAGAAATAAGAACAATCGATGACATCAAAACTTTGTTTCCAAAAGATCTAGAAGAGATGCTGGTGTTTGAAGAGATGGAAGAGGACATAATAGTAAAGCCACGTCAATTCTTGGGGTCTGAAAACTTTGCGAAAATTGCATCGATCATTCGGGATGCTGGCGGAGAATATATCAGTGCAGGAAAGGAATCTCACTTTCGGGTTCCCAGATAAAGGTCATGCCTAGCGTGACCAGCTTGGTTGAAACTTATTCTAAAGAAGTTATCAAGGAGTTTGCTCTTCAAAGACTACGATTAACACCTTCTACTCGAGGGAAAAGCAAAGAAGATGTTCCTTCAGTTGTCCGTGCTATTGGTGGGCTTCAAGACGGTGGGCACAAAATTGAACTCTTTAATCGTTTTGAAAATTTTAAGTCAGAATGGTTCGACTACTGGTATGAAAATTACACGTTAATCGATGGTCACGTGTTGCGAGGAGCTTTAAGAATCGTAAATGTTGATGAGTACCCTCGTTTTTTTAAGGCAACAAGGAGTGTGGCTCGTAGAAGAATCTCCTACCAAAAATGCCCCTTTTCACTGAGCAGCGATCACCTAATTGCATTTAACTTTATAAACAAGTATGGACCATTTACGCCTTCTGAGTTTAGAAAAGTGTTTGGCTCAAAGTATCCGCAACTTAAAGGTATAGCAAGAAAACTTCTTTACGAGTTGTACAATTATGGAAAGATTGCTCGAATGGGAAGAAAAAACCAGAAACCACTTTATCATACGGCAGAAAAGCTGCCTTACAAGTTGGGCATGTCACAGATAAACGAGAAAGAAGCGAAGGAATGGCTATTGTTGAAATGTCTCAGCATATACGGCCCTTTCACCATTAAAGACATTGCCCACTGGGTGGGATGGAACTTAACTGAAACCAAAGAAACCCTAAAGACTCTGTTAGAAAAGAAGTCAGTCATAGGCGTAAACGTTGAAGGCGATCAAGATACTCATTTTGTACGTGGAGAAGACCTGGACTTATTGAGTTCGCTTAAGGACGATCTTCCTGAACATTCCTTTATTCGAATCTTATTCAATGATGACGCTTTACTACTGGGCTACTATAGAAGACTGAAGGATTATTTTGGTTATCATTGGAGATACCCCCAATTTGGTGAAGGAATAGTATGGAGAGCCGCAATATTGCATGGAAGGCGGCTGATTGGTGAAGCAATAGTGGACATGTACGCAAAATCTCCGTTCTTTAAGGTGAAGAAGCTTATACTGCTTAGAGAGTTTGCTACTTCTGAGATATTATCTAAAATAGAGGATGAGTTTGTAAGACACGCAGATTTCCAAAACAAAACTCTTAAGATGATTGTCCCAGATCTCATTTAAGACTGACGAAGCGCTTTTTTTTAATTCTACTCATGAACCCCAAAAAAGGTACAAAAAGCACAAGCAAACTAAGAATTTACCTTAAGCTTCCTTAAGAGGTCTTTTAGACGTTCTCTGTGATGAAGCAGTCTTATTTTAATAGGTGTGATCGAGATGCTTCTTTTTTTTAACGGTATATAGGTCAATTTCATCATTCATCTTCCAACCTCCAAAAACCTTCCGATTTACACACGCACGCATATTATATTAGATATATGTTTATTGAACCCTTAAGGTTAAAAATACTCTGATTCATATTCATATGTATGAACACATCCAGTGATTTTAATGAAATTATTGAGGAGCTTAAAATTGCTCAAGATGAGCTAGATCGTTGCACAGATATATTTTGGGAACAAGCACGGTTTTTTCTTACCTTAAACACTGCAGTGCTAGGTATAGAAGGGTTAATCTTTGTTTATCATCTGGATTATTTTCTTCTTATGTTCATCAATATTTTAGGGATTTTTATCTCAACAACATGGTTGTTTCATGGAAATAGAATAGCTCTTTATCTCCGGTTAACTGAAGAATGTATTGTGCAAATGGAAAGCATGATAAACGCC
>CAZCYX010000001.1:0-73334 GCA_964503065.1 uncultured Candidatus Bathyarchaeia archaeon | reverse complement strand
TATTTCCATCGTTGAGACATTCCTTGCTCCGCTTTCGCCTTCTCTTGGTGGCATTTCTTCAGTTCCTATGGTTATTTGGCTTGCATCTATTTCTTTCATGAACCGATTGTGCACTATCTCAGCAACATCTACAGCCGTTGTTATTGCTCGTCCCCTCGCTTTTAGGGTGACTTCTTTGGTGTCAGACGAATTGAAACTTGTAATCACTGCCAATACGTAATTCATGACAGGTTTACTTCCGATATACACAGTGTTTGGTTCTCTAGACATACGATACACCTCCGTCTTCTGCATTTTCTTGATATCTTGTTTTTTTGGAGTTTCTAGATCAGGCTTACACTAACTCTCCAGTTGCGAACCTGTTTCCAACTCTTGTGATTTTGAACTTTACATCGTCTCCCTGCTTAGCGTTTGGCACAAAAATGATGAAGCCTTCGATTTTTGCGATTCCGTCGCCTCTTCTGCTTATATCCTCGATTTTAGCTTCATATTCTTTGTCAAGTTCAACTGGCTTTTTCATGCTGTATCTAGATCTGCTACTTCCGAATCCGTATGACATTCTATCACCTCGATTAATTTGTCAGTTAGAATTGTCCAAAAAAAGCAAAACCGTCTTAACCGTTCTACCTCTTCCAGAAAGCGCTAACTGCTTACCCTCGATACAGCAGCCCTCTTTATTAACCTTTGTATATGTGGCATTCAACTCAATGTGCGCGTTTCCACTCTTACGTTTTCAACATTCTTTGAACATCAGTAAACTAAAAAATGCCAAACAATTACTCGTGCATATGGACACAAATTTTAACTGCGGAATCAACCAGATGACCTTGCAGAGACAAATCTTGTGAGTGCATGCATGCGTGTATATATGATTATTACAAGAAAACAACTTGAATAGTGTCTTAGTGAAGCCCAGCGTTATACTGTTGACCATCGTGTGCGTGTATGCATATAAATTCTGGTTTCGCTAAAATTATAGTATGAATGCACAGGAACTTAGATGTTTTATCCCGGTTGGAGGTCAAGCAAAAAGGCTGAAGCCTTTGACATATGATATTTCAAAGCCGTGTGTCAGATTTTTGAATAGGGCACTAATCGAATTCTCGATGGCGACGTTGGCTGAACAGGGAGTAAGAGACTTCATCTTTGGAGAGTATGGTTACACCAACTACTCAAACCTTTTTGATCAATATGGAGAGGGTGTCGGGTTTTCAGCAAAATACCAGATTACGCCGAGAGTTCATATCAAACATCAACCAAATCTTGATGACTTGGGAAGCGCTGATTCTTATAGGTTGAACATGGAATATTATGATGTCCATGATCCGGTCCTTGTTGTGCAGGGAGACAATCTCTTTGACATTGATCTAAATGACTTGATTAAGAAGCATGAGGAAAAAGGGGCATTGATGACGATTGCTCTAACAAGAGTAGAAAAGACAGAAGGCTATGGTATAGCCGATCTAGATAAAGACATGAGGATCAAGAGATTTGTAGAAAAGCCTCCGCCTGATAAAGCACCGAGCAATCTCGCTAACGCTGGCATATATCTTCTGTCATCTGAAGTCAGAAAGGAAGTCGAGAGTGAAGAGATCAAAAAGATAAAGGAAGAGAGAAAGAGGCTTGACTTTGGTTTTGATTTCATTCCATATTTAGTCGATAAGGGATTTCCAGTCTACGGCTACGAATTGAAAGCATGGTATGATGTTGGAAGTCCGGAAAAATATCTAAGCGCTATGCACGATGTTCTTCACGGAAAGTTGAATATAAGAGTCTCGGAAGAGAGAATTCTGCCAGACAGAAACGTGTGGGTTCAAGGATACAGCGTGGAATCGATCAAAAGGCAGGAAGACATACTCAGGAAATATAAAGAAAAAAAGTTGTCCATCGAGGGCGCCGCTCTGATCGGTAGACACACCAGAATAGGTGATCACTCCAAGATCGCAAATTCAAACATCGACAACTTTTGCATCATAGGTGAGCATGTAAACATTGAAAGATCAGCAGTTTTGGATGCCGCAAAGATAGGAGATTACACACGAGTCTCAGACAGTATCCTAGGTAGAAAAGTTGTTGTAGAATCAACTCGTGAAAACCCTACCTGTATTGAATCAACTTCGGTCGTCGGCAACGCGGTTCACATTAGAGAAGGTTGTAAAATCATAAAAACCAGAATTAACCCTCACCTGACGATTCCACCAGGCATGATTTATATTGATAAGTTCCTGAAAAACTACGAAGATATTGTTCAACTATCAACTAAAGATGCTCTTGTCTAGGCATACTCACTGATGTTGCGCGCGCAAATCTTGTGCAAATTTAGTGCGGGGGGTGGGATTTGAACCCACGAAGGCCTTCGCCACAGGGTCCTAAGCCCTGCTCCTTAGACCAGGCTTGGAAACCCCCGCTCACACCCTTGACTAAACACAAACCAAAAATAAAGATTTCCAACCTCTCGCCTTCTAACTAGACTTCACACACAAAACCATCCTACCCTAAAATTCTCGGGGTTATCCCTCAGAACGTGACACGGAATTACTGACAGAAAGACGGTGCACTATTAAGATCACTACTTTCCTCCTATCTGTTTCTGCAATATTGCCAAGGTTGAAATAACGACTATAATTCTAGAAAACAAGTTAAACATAGTCTTCCATCAATGCACGAGGAGACACAAACTGACCCCAAAATATATCATGGAGGTGCTTCTCTATGCCCAATGACTACTTCGGAAAAGAAACCGAAACCCTCCAGAAAGTTGTCAACGGGAAAAAAGTTAAGGTGAAGTGGAACTGGGCAAATTTTGAAAGCACCAAGGGTTATCCAGTAGATGACAACTTGATATCATGGGTTATAGGTCAAGACAGGGCACTGCAAGAGTGTTTTCTATGCCTTGATGAATGGGCGCACAAACTAGAATGGCTTGAGAAAACGAAGTGGTATGATGACTGGAAAGACCCCAAAAAGAATAAGCCAGCAGCCAAAAGCAAATTGAGCCCTGGACCATACCTCCTACTATTAGGAGACCCTGGCACAGGCAAATCCTTAATCGGACGAGCATTAGCGGAAAAACTTACCCAAATCTACAAGAAAAACAATCTCAAACTGTTTGATGTTTTGTGCTGGAAAAATGATTTACTCCCCAGCGAACCTCAGATTTCAATGGATGAAGCAGGCAAAGGAAAAGAAACATTGAAGTCTGAGAAGTTAAAGGAATTCAAGAGAAAATTTCTAACTCGAACTGGATTTAAAATTTTACAGATACTACTGATTTCCTTGGGTATGCTTTTGTTGTTTATGGGATTTTATTTTATGTTTGATGCATGGCAAAATTGGATTGCCAATCCTCTATATCTCGGAGAACCATTGCAAGAATACTTCGACTATAACTTTGTGGATTACTTTATCAAGCAGATTACTGGGTTTGTTCCAATGACCTTTGTTCCTGGCGGAGGGTTAGTTTTCTTCGGCGTGTTTATGTGGTGGTTCTCTAGACTTGGAGGGTTAGCTGGGTTAAAGGGGATTTCGGGTTCTCAACAAACAGATATTCCGAAACTGATAGTTGATAACAGTTCTGAGCAAGCTCCTTTTGTGGATGCTACTGGGCATCGAAGTTCCCAATTGTTCGGTTCCATCGCTTGGGACCCCTATCAAACGGGAGGAATGGGAACTCCAGAACATCAAAGAGTTTCAGCAGGAGATGTGCACAGATCGTGTTTGGGGATTCTCTACATTGATGAGATTAAGAATTTTGTCCCAGAGGAGGTAGTTACTCTCCTAACAGTTCTTGAAGACGGACAATTACCAATCACTTTAAGGGGAAGATGGCACGGTGGAGATACAGCAGCGATGTCAGTATCCACGCAACCTGTGCCATGTATGACATTTCTGGTGGGTGCAGGAAACTTTGACAGCATCAATCAGATTCATCCTGCTTTAATGGATAGAATCTACGGCTATGGCAAAGTAGTTAGGATGAACAACGACATGCCTAACACTGTAGAGAACAGAAGAAAATATGTACAGTTCATTGCGCAAGAAATAAATCGTTTCCATTTGATTCCGTTCAGCAGAGAAGCATGCGAAGAAATCATTGCTGAGGGTAGACGTAGAAGCAATAAAAATGCGTTGACTACAAAGTTTAGACCTCTTATCGCCATAATCAAGACTGCAGCTACTCTTGCTATGAATGAAGGCGCAAAGATTGTGAAAAGAAAGCATGTCAAAGAAGCCATAGAAAAACACTGTAAAACCATACAGAGGCAAATACTTGAACACCAACTAAACGAGCGAGGTAAACTTTTGGAGATTAAGCCAGAGGGTAACAAGCTTGGACAAATCTATGGGTTAGCTGTTGTGTCAGACCCGTACAGCGGAGAGAAGACCGGCAACGTTTTGTGCGTAAAGGCGCAGATGATTAAGAACAGTGTTAACCCCAGAAAGCTTCCGATAAAAGGATACTTCAAAGTAACAGGTATAGCCAAAGGAGAGAAGTTCATATCTGACAGTATAGCCAAAGTGAGAAGCGTGATACTCCAAAAGTATGGTATGGACATTGCTCAGGACTACTTGACGCATATCGATTTTGCACAAGCCTATGGAGTTGACGGCCCATCTGCAGGAGTTACGATGGCTATTCTGTTGTGTTCTTTGCTTGAAGGCAAGTCTGTTAGACAAGATGTTGCAGTGACTGGTGAAATCAACCTGGGAGCTGATGGTCCCATGCTGGTTACTGCTGTTGGAGGGTTGTATGAGAAGATTAAGGCTGCTGAAGCGTGGGGATTTAAGAAAGTGGTGGTTCCACAGAAGAACTTTGACTATTCTATTGATACTAGAGATTATAAGTTGGAAGTGGTGCCTGGCAAAACCTTGAACGACTACTTGAAACACTGCTTGGTCCAAGAATAGAATTAGTCTATTTTTCTTTTAGTTCTGCTAAGTATTTTAGAGAAAGGGGTTTATGTTTCTCATGCATAATAAGTCTAACGTAGAGTTTCTAATCCCTTTCTTATGTAGTCTATAATGGTCGTGGGGTCAGTGAAAGGTAGGGAAGGTTCCGCCACACAGAAAAGATAGCAACCCAATGCTTGTGACAACTCGCATTTCTTGAATTTATCTCGTATTATCTCTGCCTTTCTGGAATACCAAATGTCCTTTAAATTTTGTTTCAATGCATTGCCTAAATTGTGTGACCCAAACAAGCTAGCAGGACAGACTGCGCTTACTGTTCCGTTACTCGAAACTGCAAATTGGAACGAAAAGGGGAAGCATGTGAATCCACCCTTGTCTCTTACCAACTTGAGGTATGCGCTACTGTTCTGTATCGTTTTTCGGAATCCATGTTTTTTGTAATAGAGAAGCATGTCTGCAACCGATTTAACAAGATTCCAATTGTCCACCCTCATTATATTTTCGTCTTTCTCTAAGGTTTCTCCTAAAATTGAGCCATGAGGGTACTGATGGGGTGTAATAAAAATAGGTGAAAAAGTAAACTGACTGTCTAATTCTTTGGCTAAGAATAAGATTTTTCTCACATCTTCTAGACTGTGTTTTCCTGTTACAACACAGTTTATGTTTGTGGCTATTTCATGGACTCGCAAAAATTTTATGCCAGAAACTGCTCTTTCTAGCAATCCGTTTAAACCACGATTTTTATCATGGCGAGTATCTGGAAAGTCTATGCTTACATTGACTGCGTCAACGTACTTGTAAAAGTCGTGTATACGGTCTTTGAGTAGATAACCGTTAGAGAGGAGGATGACTGATAATCCGATTTCTTTTGCATATTTTAATATGGATGATAGGTCTCTTCTTAGGAGGGGTTCTCCACCCGTTATTACCGCAATAGAATAGCCCAGATCATATGCTTCATCAAGAATTCCTTTGATTTCTTTCACTGAGAGTTCTGGTTCCTTCAGTCTCCAGTAACCACAGAAAGGGCATTTGGCATTGCATCTCCTCGTGACTTCAAGACTGATAAATAAGGGGGTAGGCTTTTTCAGAATGAAGTTGCTGATCATACACTTGATGAAGTTCTTCACTGGGTAATTCATGATTTTATCTTGACTTCAGGAGGATAAAAAAGCTGTGCAATTTCAGTTAATGCTAGAAAAAAGGGCACTTGCCCATACGATATTGCTAACTTTATTCATGATAAATAATTAGGTATGCACGAATCTTTGATAAGAAAAATATGGATCAAATTGTTGAACACTATTGAAGAAGAATCTTCATTGATTTCACTTGTCTCTCGGTTATTCTTTCAAAATAGTTCTGTAAGTCCTTGTATAGCCATCTGGACATCTAGCCGTGCTAGCCTTCTTCATTAGAACTTAGAGTAAAATGTAAGAAGAGTTTAGAACATACTGGTAACGAGAGGTGTGTCATCTTGAAAATCAAGGCAGTCTTTTGTGACTTGGGGAACACTCTGGTTAAGGTGTGCGTGCCTGAAGTGACATTTCAGAAAGTCTTGGGTTCCTTGGGAATTAGTAGATCAGTTGAGGAAATAAAGGAGGCACTTGAGAAAGCAGGAAAAGAGTTTGACTTTCGGTCGATGTGTGGCAAAGTTTCCTACAGAAAGTTCTGGCATAAATGGGATTCGCTTGTTTTAAGGCATTTAGGGCTTCCTAAAGATGAGAAACTCATCAGGGATATTGGGGCAAGTTGGTTTGATTATGCAGATTATGAGATTTATTTTGATGTCAAGGAGACATTGTATAAACTGAAAAGGATGAATTTGAAAATAGGACTTGTTTCGGGAGCTTATAAAGAAGATGTGCATACCATTTTGGAAAAAGTAACCCTTCAAAAGGAACTCTTCGATGTTATTATAGGGGCAAACACCATAGGCAAAGCAAAGCCTCACCCAGATGTTCTCGAATATGCTCTTCAAAGACTGAACGTTAAACCAGAAGAAACCTTGTTTATTGGAGACAATATGGATGCTGACTACAAGGCAGCAGAGAAAGTGGGAATAAAAGCTATATTGATCCAAAGAACGGAAAATAAAACCAGTAGAAACATAGGCTTAAGGACAATCGCTAATTTTAAAGAAATCTTCAAATACATAGAATAAAGGATGTTCATGCAGTGTAATTGCTGATACAAACGTTTTGAAGTTCTTATTCTCCTCAGACACATATATGCGCTATTTATTGATCCAGGATAAGTTGACAGTATCATCCGCACGAAAGTATTTATAGTGGAGAGGTAGTGCGACTACATTTTGGTAATGGGTTTAAGCAAAGACTGGTGAATACAACATGGAAGTAAGAGCAGCTACGCCTGAAGAGTACGAAGAAGTAGGTGAGATGGTGTATCGTGCATTTCAACAAGATAATGGCACCGACTTAGAGCGTTGCATAGTTGAAGTAACAACCACTGAGGACCCGAACTTTCATGAAGGCGACTTACGCGTCACCGAAGTGGAAGGCAAGATTGTTAGCATGATGCTGATTATTCGGCGTCCAATGCGAATAGGAACGGCTATCGTTGAGGGAGCGATGGTTGCGCCAGTTGCCACTCACCCTGAATATCAAAGAAAGGGATACTGCTCAGCAGTTATGAGAGACGCCATTACCTACATGATGAAACAAAACATCGACATGACCCTTCTATGGGGCCATCCCTGGCTATATCCAAAATACGGCTATTCACCCGCTATGCCATATCCACGTCTAGTCATAAACCCAGAACGATGCAGAAAAGTTGAGACAGAACCGTACACCTTGGAGCCTTTTGACGAATATTGTATTAAAGAGGTCACAAAAATCTATCACAATAACACTGCCACAAGAACATGCGCTGAAGTTCGTTCGCCAGAACTATACGAATGGAAACCCCGAAATCCTAACGTAGACTTTGAAACCATTGTTAACCAGAAAGGCGAAATCATAGGATATGTTGTGCTTACTCTTCAGAACCCCACGGAACATGTCATAGAGGTAGGTGCGCTGAATGACCTTGCTTGTGGAGCAGTTTTTAACCGTACGCTTCAGTTAGCCATAGAAAGGAGAATCAAAGAATTCTTTTGTATTGTTCCTCCAGATCATCCTTTCGCTAGTTTCGCTCTCTGGAAAAATGCTGAGCAAAGAGTCACTCGAAGCGGAGCCGGTATGATTCGAGTCCTCAATTTGGTTTCACTCCTCAAGAAAATGAAGAAAGAGTTTGAGAAGAGGCTGGCTCATTCTGAGTTTCACAACTTAACATCAACACTAAACATTGTAAGTGAAGAAGGTGCAGCTCAACTTGAGATTACTCAAGGCAGAGTCACAGTTAACACAGATGTTACCGCTGGCGATTTTCAACTTAACATATCTCTTGCCTCTCTTAATCCGCTAATAACAGGCTACAAAAGCATACATGACCTGTTACAAGAAAATGCATTATCTATAAAGGGTAAAAAAATTGTGAGACTTATCGATGGACTGTTTCCGAAAGGCTTTCCTTTCGGAGGTCGGTTGCCGCTCGTCTGGGAATAACATAAGCAAATAATTAGAGTCTACTCATATACATATAGACAAGCTAATGTTAATGCATGCATACAAGAGAGGTTGGTTATTTTTCTCCTTTTATCCAGCCTTTGATTCCAAGTTCTTTAACTGTGATGGTTACTGGTTCTGGTTCGTGTGCCTTGTATTTGCCTGTTTCGTCGAGGTACATTATTCTTGGTTTCAGAATGAAGGTTCCCTTGGTTGCGGGTCTAAGGACAAGCCTGATCTCTTCAGTTTTAAGGGGAGCAAGTCTTCTTCCCTTCATATTGAGATAGCTGTCTTCAACCCTGTAGATTTCGGGGGCTCTTTTCACCTCAAAGTCTCTTGGAACAACTTCCTCAACTTTAATCAATAAGGCGGGTGCCTTTCCTGCGTTAACAAGTTCTATCTCCAAGTTTATATCTTCGCCAACTTTTACTTCTCTTACTCTAAGAATCAGGTTGGCTTGTACGTCTGCATGTTCAAATCGTTCTAGTCCGGTAGGTGTTTCTTCTCCTGGAGTGGGCGTTGTGAATGTTGCGGTGGTTGAAGTCGCTAGTGGTACATGTAAAACCTCAGTCAGTGACATGACGAGTTGTCGTTCCTCTTTAACGCTTTCCAGAAGCCTCTGAACCTGCTCGCTTTTCTCAGGATGCTTCGCTTTCATGTAAGAGCCAGCTGAAGCTTGTAGGAGTTTTTCAGCCATTCGATAATACTCTGCTTTTTTCTTCGGATTTGACTCTATCTCTGCTTTGTTCATGTACGTGTAGGCGTCAAAAAGCCTATTAGTACCTCTGGCATATTCTGAGGCGGTTTTGAAGCCGACTTTGAGATAATATTTTGCGGAGGCTTCCAAGTGTTTTTTAGCTTCTGAGTACATTGTGATGTCTCCGGTTGCTTCGAATCTTGTGCCTGCTTCAAGCGCCTTGCAGAAACTGCTGTGACCCAATGCTAATACTTTGGCTTTCTCATCGAAGATGTGTTCTTTGGCTTCCTCGAAGAGTTTGGATGCCTCCTTATACAGGTCAGGTGAGGCTTCCGCTTCCGCTCGCGTTATCATCTGCCAAGCCTGACAGAGACAAACTATCGGTTTGATTTCTTGGCGATCTGCCTCATCTTCCATGGCACCAGCTACGTGTTGGAATTTTTCGATTGCAGAACCATATTTTTTAGAACTGGCAGCATGGTTGCCCTGTCTGTCGAGGATTTTTGCCTCTTCAAGGGCAATCCTTCCAAGACAGTATTCACGTCTTATGTTTGAAGCCTTGGCTAGGTTAGCTAGTATTTCCTTCTCGTCTTTGCTTTCGATTTTTTCTGATTTTGTTTGGATTGATTTCTGTGCATCTACAAACAGATTGGCTGCTTGTTGGAAGAAGTCTCTCGCTTGTTCGGTTTGTTCTCTTCGGCTCAGGTCTTCTGCTTCTTCTAGTCGAGCCCATGCCAAGTAATTCGTGCTTAGGTAGTTCCATTTCTCTGTTGACTTGTGAAGGTCGGCGGTCTTCTCGTAGTGCTCTTTTGCCCGTCCATAATGGTTTTCTGCGTGATGGTGTTTTGCTTTCTCGATTTCGGACCATGCTTGCATATACAACACATGATCCATGTAGAACTCTTTTAGCTGCGGGATTTTCTCAGCTGCCAGCTTGTAGTTTTCTGATGCTGATTGAAAGTTGTGTTCAGATTTAGTGTGTTCTCTAAGTTGGTCGTAAAGCCTTGCCGTGTGCCAGTAGGTCTCAGCCACACGACTGGGAAGTTCCGCCTTTTGGTACGTCTCGGCTGCTCCTCGGTATACTTTTATAGCCTTCTCTAGAGTCTCTTCCTCACTTGTAAGCGAGTATAATTGATTTAGGATGCCTCCATACCAGCCATAGTACCACCCGAGAACTGTAAAAAGCATGGCTTGGGGGAAACTTCTTGTCCATTTAGTGCATAGTTCGATGCATTTTTCCATGTGTAAGACGGCTTCTTCTAAAAGAAGCTTTTTCTTTTCGCTGTCCATCTCTATTATGGCCAATTCGGCTTTTATCAAAGCCGCATAGTTTTGAAACACGCCACGATTCCAGTAAAAAAAGAGGGACTTTGTCCGTTCACTGATGTTAATGGATTCTTTTCTATACTTTAAGGCTTCTTCAAGGAGCCGCCTTTTCTCAGTGATCTGTATTTCCATTCTGGCAAGGTTATAGAGAGCTTTGCTCAGGCCGTGGTGCACAACTATTATGCTAGGAACTCCTGATTGCTTAGCGTATTCCAAGCCTTCTTGCCCAACCTCAATTGCCCTCTCTAAGAGACTGCGTTTTTCTTCAGGATCAGTTTCAACTTCGCATGCCAAGGAGTTACAGCTTTCGATGTATTCTTTACAAACGCTGGGAAGAGCGTCGTAACGACAGACTATGAGATAATGACGCACAGCGTCTTCGGCATACCGTATAACTCTTTCATACCCTTCTCTCCTCTTGTCTGGATCCTCCTCTGTGGCCATTGTCGAACAAATGATACCTGTCATGTCTTCCTGTGCGTATCCTATTAGGAACCGGTCTTTTGTCTTCTTCGCTTCGTGCAACGATTCTTCAGTGTATCTCAGAGAAAGTTCTAGATTACCAGTTAAACTGAATTGAGTAAAAGCTGCCAGAAAGTTCGACCAAGCGATAAGAGATGCGTCTCCAGTTTTCTTCGAAAGTCTCAACGCTTTCTCTGCGTACGTTAGTGCTGTCTGGATGAACTCCTTCCTCTTCTCTTCTTCTTGTTGTTGAATTGTTGCTAAGACGTAGTGAAAGCCTACTATGACATAAGCGCGAGCGACTTCTCTTTTGTCGCCAACCTCGGAGAGTGTAGAGAGGACTTTTTGACCGTGCTCTACAGCTTCCTCAAGGCGTCTTTTGTTCTCAGTGTGATCCCATTCTAAGTCTCTTCTATCCAGGAGACAAAATAGCAGGTCGTTACATGCCTTTCCATAGCCTAAGCGATCCCTCGATTCTTCAAAAGCCTTCATGGCCTCCTTTAGTAGTCTTTCGCAGTCATCTAAGATCTCCTTCTTTCTAAATGCATCTATTAGCGTCCAAGAGTTGGTATAGAAGGCCATAGCGTTACAGTATAAGCCCCTAGCGTGTTCAACTTCCTCATACGCCTCAGCTGCCTTTTCATAAGCCCTAACAGCCTCCAACATACGACTCTTAAACTCCTTCTGAGTTTCACTTTGAAAGGCACCCCGATAAAGACAATAGCTAATCCTCTCCTGAATCTCCCCAGACTTCGAAAGATCCCTTTTTCTAACCGCACGTAAAGCTTGTTCATAGAACTCCGCCGCCTCTACCCAGTCGTATTTCTTCTCCAGTTCCTCAGCCTTACTCAGAACTTCTTTCACCTTTCCTCTCCGAGACATGATAATGAACCAATAAAAGCCTTACAGGTTCTATGCAGAAAAATCTTATGCAATGCATGCATTAACATGGTTGTTGATTGTAATTTTGCAGTCTAGAAATCGCACTTTGGAACTTGTTTAGAGGCATTCCTATACATTCACATATAATAATATACAAAACCCTTTGATGATCTTGAAAACCTATTTTATCAAAAGTTATAATAGTGGTACCCCCTAACAGAACCCAAAGCAACACCCATTCCAAAATCAGACAGCCAAAACCAAAATTCCCTTGTGCAGTTGATGAAAAAAACCGAAAAATTTTTTCCATTTTCAAACAGAGAGTTAAGAGCGTAAACTCCTATCACCCCTCTATACCCGTCTCTGTCTCTCCCCCGTCTATAGAGAGGTTCTCTCACACGCACACAAAAACTCCAAAATGTCACAATGTTATTATACATAATTGCCAAATTCCCTCTTGAAAAGGCGCTCCCAAATGAACCCAACAAACATTGATGTGCATTCTTTGAAGCGTTTCTTTACACTCTATAAACTGGCGGAAATGGGTGCGACCAGGCGAACCATAAAAGTCTCTACAGAGTATTTAGCCGCAAAAATCGGGATTTCCCAGCAAACAGCTTCTAGGCACCTTATCGAACTTGAGGAGAAACATTGGATTAAAAGGAACATCACCCGTGAAGGCTGTCTCATCAAGATTACAGACTTAGGAGTTGCCCAAATAAAGAAACTATATTCTGGACTACGGATGATCTTGGAAGCGAAATATCCTCCCTCCATCACTTTAGAAGGCGTACTATTCAGCGGACTCGGTGAAGGCGCCTACTACGTAACAAGGGATGGATACCGCAAACAGTTCATTGAGAAACTCGGGTTTGACCCTTATCCAGGAACTCTCAACCTAAAACTCACCACAGAATATGACATGAAAACATTATCTGAACTCGAAGTGTACCCAGCAATAGAGATTCAAGGCTTCACGAATGAATCGAGAACCTTCGGCTCTGTGAAGTGTTATCCAGCCGTAATCAACAACAAAGTGAAGGGAGCCGTTTTGTCGGCTTTACGAAGCCACTACAACTCATCTGTTCTGGAAGTTATCGCCCCCACCTTTCTCCGTAGTCAACTAAAACTGAAAGACGGAAACAAAGTGAAAGTTGAAGTCCTCACTTTACCCTAAATTCATCCTTATATGCAAATATAGCTGGAAGACCACCTGTGTGAAGAAAGACCACATTTTCCTGCTTTCTAAAACGACCTTGCTTCGCTAAGTCTACCAATCCCGCCATTGCCTTACCCGTATATACTGGGTCTAACAATATCCCTTCAGTTTCAGCAACAAGTTTAATGGCGTCTATCACTTCTTCGGTTAGCACCCCATGACCCTTCCCAACATAATCGTATAGAAGTTTAACATCGTCTGAAGTGATGGAAAAGTCTAAGCCCAAAAGTTTGGCACATCCATCAGCAATTTCCACAGTTGTGTTAAGCAACCAATCATCATCAGGCTCTACACTTATACCAACCACCTCTATTCCAGCTCTCAACGCCTTATTTCCAACAATCAACCCAGCTTGAGTGCCGCCTGAGCCAGCTGCATGAACAACATAATCAATTTTAAATTTCATATTTCTTGCTTGTGTAATCAGTTCCAAGAAGGCGTTAACGTATCCAACTGAGCCTAACGGAGAAGAAAAATATATGACGTAGGGGTTGTGCCCTTCTTTCTGCAACTCTTCAACAACTTTTTTTGTTATCGCTCCTATCTCATGCCATTCTGCACGAACAAATCTAATATCTGCTCCAAAAATTCGGTCGAGAAGAAGATTTCCATCATACTCCTTCGGTTCTTCTCCCCGCAACACAAGAACAACCTTCATGCCCAACTTTCTTGCAGCCGTTACCACAGTGCGTGCATGATTCGATTGAAGAACTCCATCAGTGATCACCACATCGGCTCCTTTATTTTTTGCCTCAGCTATCTCGAACTCTAATTTTCTTACTTTGTTTCCTCCAAAAACCAATCCTGTGAGGTCGTCTCGTTTAATCCAAAGTCTTGGACCACCCAATATTTGGGATAGATGTGACATCTCTTCGATGGGAGTTGGCAGATTTGCAAGCCTTATCCTTGGCAGTCTTTTGATCAACTCGTTTAGGTTCTCCATTTTATCATCTTCTATGACGGTTAACGATCTTTCTCAAAATTTTTGATGAACTGTTCAGTTCCGCTTTTCCGAATCTTCCAATTCTTACAATCTGAATGTCAAGACCTTTTTCATTAACTAGGTTTCGCACAGTGTCTTCTATGCCGCTTTGGTCGTGTCCTACTGCGATGATGTTTGGCTTGATCTTCTCGATTGTCATTTCCATGTTAAAGTCTTTGTAGCCTAATACTGCCTCATCAACAACCTTTAACGATTCTACGAGTGCTCTCCGCTGATCTTCTGACATTATTGGCTTTGTTCCTTTTCTTTTCTCTACGGTGCTATCTCGTGCCACGATGACTGTGAGTTTAGCGTTCTCTCCACCCATTTTTTTTGCTTCTTCTAAATATTTGACATGCCCGAAGTGAAGTAGGTCGAAGGTTCCAGAGGCTAAAACAATCTTTTTCTTCTTCACTTCTTTGTTGGCCACGAAAATTTCACCACATCTAACAGTCGTAAAGCGTCCAACAAGCCTTCACAATATGAAATAGATGCCAAACCAGTCTCCAATTTGTTTTTCTTCTGGTAGTATTTAGCGTCTTCTAAATATCTCTTCGCATGTTCAATAACGGCTTTAATTTTTCCCCTATCAACGCTTAATACAACATTAGAGATTGTCATCTCTGTGAAAACCATTTCAATGGCTTTAATATATTTAGATACCAGTCTTTCCAACGTCATTCAATCATCCCCCTTATACTTTCGGGAGCTCTGGCAAGCATGATTAATGCCTCAGCTTCCATAAAATGAAGCTTTCCAGGAAAAATAATGGTATGAGGCGGCTTTCCAAAATCATACTTCATCACTTCTCCAGTGTATCCGGCTTTGACAACCGAGTCTTTAGAGCCCGCTCTCGCAATACCTACAACCAAAGTATCCATAGTAACTGCTTCGTTTCTTTTTCGTTCTTCTACAATCAAAAGTGCTTGCAACCCATCTTTCACTGTCATGCACCTCCCTTCTTCAACCTTGACATCTAAGAAACAGAGAGTGTGAAGCCCCATTTTCCTGTTTACTTTAATCACTTGGTAAGGAGTTTCTGAGACGAAACCGTTCTCTGGAAAAGGTACAGTCACGCTTCTTCCAAACTTATAATTTTGTAGTCCTGACAAGCCAATGGCTGCAGAGATTATGGAGGCTCCATGTATGACACGAGTTTTTATTCCCAACTTTTCAGCTCTGATCCGTAAATCTACGTGGGTTGTTGCAATTAATGGATCGCCTGGAACCAGCAAAACCGTTTTTCCCTGTTCTGCTTTTTGCAAAATCATCTGCCCATTCTCTTCTTCTAGATGGTGTCTGGAAACGACTGAAACCTTTTTTCCTATTAGTCTTTCAAGTTTCTTAACTGACAACTCAGCCATCAAACTCGTGTAAAACTCTGCAAAAACCACATCGGCTTCCTTAATTTCTTTGAGACCACGAAGCGAAACATCCATTTCATCAAATAAACCTAAGCCAACAAATACAAGTTCACTCACTATTAGCCCTCACATAAATGGTTTTAAATCATATGTGTAACGAAAGATATTAGCGTAGCCACCTATACAAATTAGACGCTAAAACTGGGCCCGTAGCTCAGCAAGGGAGAGCGGCGGACTAGCCAACAGTGCTAGGCTGATGCTCTTAACCCGTAGGTCTCGGGTTCAATTCCCGACGGGCCCGCCAACCCTCTACTCCTTTGGGTAGAAGATGTAAAAGGGAAAAGTTAAGGCATGTCAGAGCAGAGTAATTTATTCCATCTGCTGGCGAGGTGATCTGTTAGTTGAAAATAACGCATAAACAATCTCTTCTCCTAGTTCTTTTCGTTGGACTATTGACTGTTGGAATCTTAGAGGCTGAATATGGAATCGTGAGAAGTTTTGTTAGGTTCATCTGCACTTCTTGCATCGGGTTGGGGTAGCGAACATCATGAATCTAAGCCGACTACGTCATATAACACAGACAATCACGTTTGTTATATCTAATCTAGGCTTTCTTCCAGTGTTAAAAACCGGACTTATTTATCCATTCTTTTATTGTTACGGATGTCCCATTGCATCTGCTGGATGTCCCATAGGGACCTTGCAACACTTCGTGATTCTGCCGGCAATTCCTTTCTACCTTCTGGGCACTTTGGGCTTGTATGGAACGATTTTCGGTAGGGCCTTTTGCGGCTGGGCTTGTCCCTTTGGGACACTTCAAGATTTACTTAGGGCCTTTGGGAAACGAAAAAGGAAGTTGCGCCCTTTTACGTATTCCAAATTCGCCATGTTGTTAGTTGTTATCGTGTTGGCATGGATCACTGTGGACACTTTTTTCTGTAAGTTTTGTCCGGCTGGAAGCCTATTTGCAGCCATCCCAGCTCTCATCTTTTATCCATCTCTAAGTTTAGGGTTCTTTTTCTATGTTCACATAGCAACCCTCATCTTAACAATTCTTCTAGTGCTACTTTTCTCTAGGTTTTGGTGTCGCTATTTGTGTCCAATGGCTTCCATAGGCGTCTTCAACAAACTATCAGTTCTCACAATATCCCTGAACTCAACGAAATGTACAGAATGCTTAGGGTGCTTAGATGTGTGCCCGATGGGCATAGACAAATTATCAGACATCGGTTCGTCGAGCGATTGCATCTTATGTGGGAAGTGCGTTGAAGCTTGCCAGATCGACGCCTTGAAAATGAATGTGAGAAAATGAAACAAGATTTATTAGGTGTCTTTTCGTCAAAATTAGTTGACACAGCATGCAAGTTAAAGTTAGTTTCTTTTTGACATTATTGATGACCATACTTTTTTTTGGAGTTAATCCAGTGGTTGGAAAAACAAAAGCACTCGATTTTGCATTGGTTGACATAAACGGAAACTCGTTTACTCTATCCAAATGTTCAGCAAAACTTGTTCTTATAGATTTCTTTGCCACTTGGTGCGATCCATGCAAAGCTGCGATTCCAACATTTAGGAGTCTATATAACGAATATTCGCGAGATCAATTAGAAATCATTTCTATAAGTCCAGAGGGCGAAGACACCCTTCGAAGCTTTGCTCAAAGGGCCGACATCAACATGATATGGATTGTTGCTAGTGATCCAGCTGGTAGTGTTTCAGGTGACTATCTTGGTCTTGATACCAGAATCCCACATATTTTTCTTGTCGACGCTAATCGCTACATTGATTATGATCATCTTGGCTGGAGTGGTGACACAGACGCGTCAAAACTACGCTCTAAAATTGGTTCTTTACTTTCAGGAACGAGCAACGGGGATTCTAACGGTAACTCTGACACAGTGTCATCAGGGCCACCTTTTGAACTTATTGCCATTATAGGAGGCGTAGTTGTAGTCTTCTTGGTTGGTATAGTTGTGGCAGGGCAAAAACTAGGATGGTCGAAACCCGCTAAAAAACGCCGCAGGTCTAAGCGTTGATTTAATGACGCTGTTAACCTATATATATTCTCTAAATTTGGCCCTAACTCATGGATTTAAATGCTTTTTTACTGAATATTTTGTGGGTTCAAGAGTGATGAAAGCGTCTTGTTTAAAAGTTCCTAAGATTTATGGTGAGAAAGCCATGATTCTTGTTAGAGAACTTGATCTTCTCAATCAAGAGTTGAAGGTTCAAAAAATAGAAGATTATTTACATATTCCGCTAATCGGTGACCCCCCACCAATGAGCATTGAAGAATTTAGGCGAAATCTTCCTCAGTTTGAAATTTCTGTCTGCAATTTTTCTATGAGAACCAAACGTCCACTGAAACTTGTTGATGTGCTCGAGGATAAGTTGGCTCCTCATCTTTTGGCAAGTCTTCCTCATGCAATTGATTTTGCGGGAAATATCGCGATAATTGAGGTTCTTCCAGAACTGGAGTCCTACAAAAGCATTGTTGGCGAAGCCATTTTAAAAGTGCATAAACGGGTACACACAGTTTTGGCAAAATCAGGTGCGGTGGGGGGTGTTTTTCGTGTTAGAGAGTTTGAGGTTATAGCGGGAACTGGCAAAACGGAGACGGTTCATAAGGAGTATAACTGCACTTATTATGTGGACCCTAAAAAAGCCTATTTTTCACCTCGGCTCTCTCACGAGCATGACCGAGTTGCATCTCAAGTTAAGGAAGGGGAAACAGTCGTGGATATGTTCGCAGGAGTCGGACCCTTCTCTATCTTAATTGCCAAAAGATGTGACAAAGTTCAGGTGTATGCTATCGACGTAAACCCAGACGCCATAAGTTTCTTGGAAAAAAACATTGAAGCAAACCGTGTTCGTGACAAGGTTAAGCCAATTCATGGCGACACTAGAAAGATCATTAAAGAGCAGTTAGTTGGTGTTGCAAATCGAGTTATTATGAATTTGCCTGAAAAGGCGATAGAATACGTTGATGTGGCGTGTGAGGCAATTAAGCCTAAAGGGGGCGTCATTCATTTTTACGATTTCACAAATGCCCCAGATCCGTTGGAAACTGCAAAGATTCGATTAATTGAAGCTGTGAAACAAACTAATCGAAGCGTTAAGAAGATTCTGCTTACGAAGAGAGTTAGGGCAACTGCCCCCTATGAATGGCAAGTTGTGGTGGACGCTGAAATTCAGTAACTCTTGGCTATTAGCGTAATCTTAACTTTTTGATAAGGATTCCTTAGTTTTTCAACAAGTTTTCTTGACAGATCACATGCCGCCTTATCTGCTCCTATCGCCACTGTTCGCCCACAAACGTAGTTACTCTTTCTAATCACAATGTCTGTGGGGCTGGTAAACGTCAACTTGGGGCTTCCACACGCCTTAACAGTTTCCTTAATGCCATTAGCTTCAATAGTTATCATCAGTTGTGCATTTTCCTTCTTAGTGGCTTCTTTAAAGTCTGGATGCATATCTGCCGCACCCTTTGTAGCTTTTACAGCAATTATGCAATCGCCATGGTTTGTAAGGGTGGCTTCTTTCGTGATCTCAAGAGTGGTTTTATGAGTGGAAAGAATGTTTTTGTGACCATATGCCCAAATGATTTCGGTTATTTTCATGGTTACTCTAATCTTAAGATATTATTTATTATATTTAGGGAAGTCGATTTTTTGATGAACAAGTCTATTCTAAAACTTCTATGGAGTCCACTTTTCCATCTCCATCCAAATCAAATCCCTGAATGACCACTGCAAACTTCTCATCTTCATTGAAGTTCTTTAGGGTTTCTTTCCAGAATTTTGTGATGGCTATGACACAAGCTTTGGTGCCTACAGCCTTGTTACCCGCAAGGACAATTATACGGTTTTCATCACTCCAGGGGTTCGGTATCTTTGCTATTACGCCTATAGTGTCACGGGTGTGGATGTTTCCAGTTTTTTCAGAGACTAATCCGCCAAAGAGGAAGCCAAGTTCGGAAGGCATCATGTTGAATCGAATAGGTAAAAACTCGTTAATCTCTTGAGTGATTAAGTTGGTTCCAGGACCACCAACCAAAATTAGGTTGTTTCTCTCTTCCTTCTCAACCTTCAAGTCAACATCCAGTTTTATGGCGAAATCTTCCGGTAAGCTAGCAAGTTGACCAAGGAAAAATGTCAGGTATGAGGCGTAGTGTCCATCCCTTGCACTTGTTTTGAAGGGGCCATGTGGTTCTGGACTGCCAACCACAACTTTCCCGTCAAAACTTCCGTCTTCTTTTAGGAGAGGGCTGAGGAATTGTTTCAATTTTTGGTCAACAGTGGGTGCTGCGATTGTTCTGATTTTTTGGTAACCAAAGGGAAGTTCAACTCCAAAGGCTGGATAAGAAGCGCTGTAATATCTTGCGATAGCTCCCTTCTTTTCCTCTTCCTTCACAACTTTAATTACTCCAGCCTTAGCCAGCTTTCTGATATGATAGTAAACCTTTTGTTCATGCACTTGAAGTTTCTTTGCAATCTCTATAGGATACATATCTTTTTCACTTAAGAGACCCAAAATTCTCCAACTAAGCCTACCTAAAACACTCTTAAGCCTTTCAGGCTCCTCAAAAACAGCAATATCTTTAACCTTGTACTCCTTTTTATCGCCACTGAGTAACAGTTTCGTCTTCATATCTCAGAAAGTAGCCGTGATTCCTTTATAAACATTTTAATAACGGTTCCAGACCAGAATCTTTAACGTGCGTGTCTTTTAGGGCATCCATCGTTTTAGTAGCATTGAGTTTCCAACAACTGTGATGTCGCTGAGTATCATTGCTGCCGCTGCGATTTCAGGTCTAACTAAAATGCCGAGGGATGAATAGAGAATGCCTGCGGCTAACGGAATTGTTAGCATGTTATAGAAGAACGCCCAAAATAGGTTTTGCCTTATCTTCTGCAGTGTTCTCTTACTTAGCTTAATGCTAACTGCTACATCTCGTGGGTCATCTTTGACTAAAACTATATCTCCGGCTTCCATAGCGATATCTGTTCCGCCGCCAATAGCAATTCCTACATTTGCCTGTGTAATGGCTGGGGCATCATTTATTCCATCACCCACCATGGCAACAAATCTTCCTTCATTTTGCAGCTTCTTTATTTCTTCAACTTTTTCAGCTGGAAGGACTTCAGCTAAAACTTCATTGATACCTAGCTGCTTTGCGATAGCTTCAGCTGTTCTTTTTGTGTCACCTGTAAGCATAATGACTTTTAATCCCATCTCTTGAAGCGTTTTCACAGCGCCTTTAGAGTGATCTTTAATGGTGTCAGAAACAGCCAATAGTCCAACTGCTTTTCCGTCAACAGTCACGATTAATACGGTTTTGCCTTCTTTCTCTAGCTTTTCAATGCGGCCTTTGAACTTCTTTATTGCCACCTTATGATTTCTCATCAATATACGGTTTCCAAGCAAGATCTTTTCCTGCTTAAACTTCACTGATACACCAAGTCCAGGTAAGGCTTCAAAAGAATCTGGTTCAGGAACGTCAATTCCCTCACTCTCAGCTCTTTTAACAATTGCTTCGCCAACTGGGTGCTCAGACCGTTTCTCGGCAATAGCGGCAATTTTCAAAAGATATTGCCTATCTTCTGTGACAATGTCTGTGACTTCTAATTTGCCTTTAGTTAATGTGCCAGTCTTGTCAAAAACAACAGTGTCAAGTTCTTTAACAACCTCTAGCACTGCACTATTCTTAATTAGAACTCCATTCTCAGCTCCCTTACCAACACTGATCATGATTGCAGCAGGTGTTGCTATGCCTAAAGCACATGGGCAAGCTATTACTAGGACAGAAACGAGAGTGGTTAAGGCTAGCATTCCATTCTGAAAGAAGAGAAACCAAATTGCAAATGCTCCAACAGCAATCACGATAACTATGGGAACAAAAAAGTTGACAACTCTATCTGCAAGCCTTTGAATCGGCGCCTTACTCATTTGCACTTCACGGGTCAACCTTACAATCTGCGCCAAAGTCGTTTCCTTTCCAACTTTCACTGCCCTAAACTTCAAAGTGCCGGCTTCGTTAACCGTTCCGCCGAAAACAGTGTCTCCAACATTCTTCTCAACAGGAACGGATTCACCAGTTATCATCGATTCATCTATAAATGAATGCCCATTAACTACAATACCATCAACAGGGATTTTTTCTCCAGGTTTAACAATCACAACATCGTCGACCTCAACTTCTTCAACAGAAACTTCTCTCTCATCCCCATCCTGCACTACAATGGCGGTTTTTGGTTGAAGCTCCATAAGTTTCTTAATTGTTTCCCCAGTTTTTTCAACAGCCATCTCCTCCAATAGCATACCAAGAGTTATAGTGGTGATCACAACCGCTGAAGCTTCATAAAAAACCATGCCATGAATGAAGAATGTTGAAAACAATGAATAAAAATAAGCGGCTGAAGCGCTCATAGCGACAAGCACATTCATGTCTGCAAACCTACTTCTGAGTGAATTATATGCGCCTTTATAGAAGCGCCAACCTACAATAAACTGAACAGGGGTTGTCAAAACCAACAATAGAAGATTCTTTTCAGGAAAACTCAAGAAATATGTGATAACGACAATTGGAATTGTTAAGACAAGCCCAATAAAGAAAAGCAACAACTTTCTCTCTAGTGCTTTCCTACGCTTTTCAGTAGTGAAAACTTCCGCTTGCTCCACAGCTTCATATCCAGTTTTCTTAATGGTTGCCTTAATCTTACCAATATTGGTCTTGTCTGAGTTAAATCTTACAATAGCTTCTCTGGATGCAAAATTTACTTTAGCTTCTATGATTCCATCAAGTTTTGACAGACTCGTCTCAATTCGCTGCGCACATCCGAGACAGTGCATCCCAAGGATTTGAAGGATAACTTCTTGCTCTTTCATTTATCAGACCAGCCAACCGCTATAACTTGCAAATTTCACATTTTTTTCAATATCTATTGTTGGATCAAATGTTTTATGTAATTTACACATAGAGCCTCAGCTCTGTTCAAGTGCTTTCTTGACTTCTTCTCGTATTATGTAGCCTCCAATGTGAAGTATCGGCTCTTTCACTTCTGGGTCTACGCCCATTGTTGCAGTACACGGGTAGCTGTGATGGGCTTTTGCTACTGCATCGTAGAGAATTTCCTTTTTTGTGCCAACTCCGATGAGTTTTCTTGCTACATACCATGTGGAGCCGCAAGGAGCGCTTCTCCTAACAGTAGTAGAGCCTATAACCTCGTCTCTGCCTCTTTTCGCAGTTGAAATCTCTAATAAGGGACGCCCCACTTTCAGTTCAGTTGCAAATCTCGAAATCACTGGTTTATCCTCTGTCGGTTCCAACGAGCAAAAAGGCTTTGGAAACGCATTTTCTATGCCTAGTTCTTGGCATCTCTCTTCCACCTGCTTTCTTAGACCGGATGGAACTTCGGTGAAGTCTTCTATTGGTGCAATTAACCCTTTTATTCCGACTTTTTGTATGTGATTTGGGACTTCTAATAATAGGTCTTTGTGTAGTCCTGAAGTTAGGCATAGATCGGCTTTCGGAATCTTCTTAGGCATATAATTTTCTGGGTCGTCTATGAATGCCGGTAGTTCGGAAGGGTCTGGCAACTGTATTGCTGCTAGGATGTTGCGGACATGGCTGTACACGTTGTATTTGCAGGAGTCACAGTATATGCTGCAGGATTTGCAGAAGCTGGGGTCGTTTATCAAATTTCTTATCACTCGTTCTGCAAATTCTCCGCTGTAAATGAATACTGAAGTTAGTATCTCTCTGTCATCAGATAAGGTCAAGCCTGTTTCCCTTTGGCGTGGGCTGTTTGCAAACATAATTCAGATGCCGATTTTTTCCTTTTGTCCTCTATGTGGGCTAGGATTGCATCTACTGCTTTGACAGGGTCTTTTTCTACATTAAGCAAGCCACTCGTTAGATTCTCGCAGTCTTTTGTCAAGAGTTTAACTAAATTTGGCGCTCCCGTAACTGTCGGTACTGGATTAACGTAAGTATAGAGCCCTAGAGCCAGTGCGAACACCGCGTCAATTGTAGCCTTTTGTTCCATGTATTCAGGTGCTACAGCGACGACAGGTAATTCTGGAATGGAAACTCCCAATGCATTTGAGATTGCAGCCAACAGGTCAGCGAGGCGTCCTGTATCAGTACAAGTGCCATAGCTCAAAACAGGAGGAATATTCAGTTTCTCACAAAGAGCTCTGAGACCTGGACCTGCAAATTCTTTAGATTTGGGATTGCAAAGACCCGCAATTTGCATCGCTCCATTGCCACACCCCATTGAAAGAATTAAGATGTCTCGTTTAATCAGTTCTTTAGCTACACGTACGCTATGTACATCTTGGCCGTAATCTCTAAGGGTTGTGCATGATATAAGACCTGCAATTCCTCGCAAGGTCCCATCTTTTATAGCTTCCAAGAGTGGATTAAGAGTGCCTCCAAGCACCTCAAGGATGCTTTCTGTGGAGAAGCCAACTAAGGCTTTTTTCATGGGTAACTTTGTAACAGGCTCCACTAACGCCCTGCGTTCTTTAAAATTGTCTATAGCCATCTGCAAGAGCTGCGCAGCCTGCTTTTCAGCCTTCTCAGGTACATAGTTAACTCGATCTGTAACGCCTTCAAAAGCTACAAGTTCACTTACCGGAACAAGCCTGAATTTATATCTTTGAGCGTACAACGGATCAATCGGCATAGAACAATTCATATCAGCTGCGAAGAGATCTACACAACCACTTGCCAGAATTGCCTCCTGCATAATCCAGTTCCCAGTAAAACCATAGAATGTTTCGTCCATCTCCCACCTTTGAATCATCTCTTGGCCTGTTTCGATGTTTGCAATGATACGTAATCCTTTTGCGCCTGCAGCCCTTGCTTTTTCCTGCCATTTCGGTTTTCGAGCCAGTTGAACCATGGCAAACCCGAGAAAAGGTTCGTGGCCGTTTGGCAGCACATTAACGTAATCAGGATCTAATACGCCTAGGTCTACACGCATCTTATGGGGTCTGGGTATTCCATAGAGAACGTCCTGACAATATTCGTTAACAATTTGGCTCTGATAAGCCATTGCCAAACTAAGGCGCATGGCCTTAAGAGTTAGGCTTATGTAGTAGCCGTCGACGTTAGTGAGGCACGAACTAGTTGCCAGCAACATCTCACCGTAAATTCCACCAGGGAAAATGTCCAGTTTTTTCCAAACTTCTTTACGCTCTTGTGGAGCTAATGCTTCTACGATTTGGCTTGGTTCATAGTATTTTCTGTTAAAATCGGTTTCTACAAAATCACACAGTCGTATGGCAATTTTCTTTTCCGAACCTGATGTATTTATTCCAAGCCGCTCTGCAAAATCTTTCAATTTGTCAGGTTCTCTTATCTCAAAGGGGGTTTTACCTTTCGCTGTCGCCCGAAGGGTCTTGATAGTCTGATCTGTGTGGTAATGGTAAGTGGACGCCCCCATAATATTTCTGAGTAACGTCATCCGCATAGCCATACCATCTGCTGTAATACCACATACTCCTTTCTTGTCCTTTGATGCGTCTGCACGGCACGGTCCATTAGAACACAAGTCACACCTAACTCCGCCCATGCAGAAAGGACACCTCTTGTCAGGATCACCTGCAAAGCCTTGAGCCTCATATCGATCCCAAATGTTGTTCATGTTGTCCTTTTTTATTCTCTCATAAACTCTACGAACAGATTCATGGTAAGAAACCCTATCGCCTTCCATTTCAAATCCTACCTCATAGGAGTGTATGCATCCATAATTCCTCAATAACGAGATACGTATAACGGACTCGAAGCGTCTTTCTTCTTCTGTTTTTGAAGCCCTCTGTCTGTTAGACATTTTCCTTCTGTTGGACAATATTTTTCGGCATGATAGTTGAATATCTTGAATAACGGTTCCATTGTTTCTTTATTCAAAGAGTAGAGATGTTCTTTCTTTCTTCTCGCTGAAAAGATAAATCTGCATCTCTCTAGGGGTTTAAGATTGTGCGAAATCATGCTCTGTTCTTGGTTTAGAGCCTTAGAAATCTCTGTTACATTTCTTGGTCCATCGCGAAGGAGTTCCAGAATTGCTAGTCGTGTCGGATTTGAGAGTGTTGAGAAGAATAGATGGCAAGTCTCACTCAAACCACGTTTCATCTTGATCACTTTGCCTGAACAATTATTCATATGAATGATACTTCATTGGTTATCTATATAAAACTTGTGGTAACCACACAAACCCACATTGACTTGTCATCCGTAAGAGACTAACCAACAAGTCTAGAACTGTTATAGACATTTTTTTAACGGTCAGACAGAAACATAAAAAATGCCCATGAAACCCTTTAAAAATCATTTTTCAAATCAAGAATTTTTTCCTAAAAAACCTTATAGATACTGCTTTGCTCTAATTAAATCTACACGTGGGGGATTAACGTAATTACAGAATTCATGAGGCATCGCTGATGTGTGGAATATTTGGATGCATCCTCAAGAACGGTGTTGCCGCGCCCATTGTTCATGCTGCCCTAAAGAGGCTTGAATATCGAGGCTACGATTCAGTAGGTGAAGCAGCAATTCATGAAAATAGGCTCTTCATCAAGAAGGATCAAGGAAAAATTGATGATGTTCATGCAGTACACGATTTAGATGATCTTCCTGGGCGAATAGCACTGGGGCATACGAGGTGGGCCACTCATGGAGCACCGTCTCAAGTGAATGCACATCCTCATATGGATTGTCACGGACAGATCGCTATCGTTCATAATGGAATCATTGAAAACTTTGCCGAAATTAAAAGGGAACTGGAAGAACTGGGGCATGTGTTTCGCTCAAAAACCGACACTGAGGTTATCCCACATTTGATTGAAGAAAAGTTAGAAGATGGTCTACCCTTGTCAGAAGCAGTTCGTGAGGCTACGAAGCGACTGGATGGCTCCTATGCCCTCGCAGTGATCTCTGTAAAGGAGCCAAACAAGATTGTGTGCGCCCGAAAGGAAAGCCCTTTAGTGGTTGGGGTTGCAGAGGATGGAGTTTATTGTGCATCTGACATTCCCGCCTTTCTCCCGTTGACGAATAGAGCAGTAATAATTGAGGACGGAGAACTCATTGCCTTAAACGACGATGGTTATGAAATTCGAAAAATCAGTGATTGGAGCCCAGTTTTGAGAGAACCTAAGATTATTGATTGGACGCCAGAAATGGCTAAGAAACAAGGTTATCCGCACTTTATGCTGAAGGAGATTCATGAGCAACCACTCTGTTTAAGAAACACGCTTAGATTACAGGAGCAATACTTAGATCTGATGGCAACTTTTCTGGAACGTGCCACTGAAGTTTACTTCGTCGCAGCTGGGACCTCATATCATGCTTGTCTCGCAGCTTCCTACATGTTTTCAAAAGTTGCGTTATTGGCTACCCACCCAGTCATTTCTTCTGAGTTTATAGAGCAACATGGAAAGGCTGTAAACATAGATAGCACCATCCTTGCAGTTAGTCAATCTGGAGAAACAGCAGACACTTTAGCAGCTGTAGAGTGGGCAAGACAACGAGCCGCCACAATTCTTGGGCTAACCAATGTTGTTGGATCTACGCTAACACGGGTGGCGAGGGCCTATGTTTGTCAACAGTCTGGTCCAGAAATTGGAGTGGCAGCCACAAAAACTTTCACATCTCAACTATCGGTCCTCTCCCAGCTTGCTTTAAACGTTGCCAAACGGAGAGGCAAAATTTCCCACATAGAAATTGAAAACCTAGAAGAGAAACTAGAACAGATCCCAGACATTGTGAAGACAATTCTGAAAACTCAAGAGGAGAAAATAAAGCTGCTCGCTAAAAAATACAAAGACAAACAATGTTTCTTCTTTCTCGGGCGCGGAATAAGTTCAGCCACTGCACTAGAAAGCAGATTGAAATTGTTAGAGATAGCCTATATCCCCTCCATTGCATACCCAGCCGGAGAAAGCAAACACGGACCTATCAGCCTCGTTGAACCTGGATTTCCGGTGATCTTTATTTGCCCTAAGGACGAAACACGGAAGACGATCATGGGAAACATTATGGAAATGAAGGCTCGTGGAGCCTCTGTCATTGCAATAATAGAAGAGGGAGACGAGGAAACCAAAAGAACCGTTGACGATTACATTGAGGTTTCAAAGGGGTTTCCAGAGGTTCTTTCACCAATCCCCTACGTGATTCCACTACAACTCTTTGCCTATTACATGGCGGTTGAAAGAAACTGTGACCCAGATATGCCTCGAAACCTAGCTAAGTCAGTTACGGTCAAATAAAACTCCTTTTCCTATTGCTTCTCGCTTTTTAGCTCAAGTCTATTTCTTCGCCTTCTTGCAGTAACACTACTTTAGTATTTGAGTTGGCTTCTACCCTTCTTTTGAAGTCTCCGCGATCTGTCTCCCAAGTATGCATAGCCATTGCAATTTTCGGGTTAATTGCTATCGCAGCTTCGGCAGCTTCAGCATTGTCCATGGTGTATTTGTCTCCTGTGGGAAGTAGAGCCAAGTCTATGTCCTTAAGGTGACGCATTTCTGGAATGAAATCTGTATCTCCAGCGTGGTAAATCGTCTTACCTTCAGTCTTTATTAAGTAGCCTACTCCATATCCTTTAGGATGCCAGAGTTTTCCTGAAGGCTTGAACCGCTTTATATTGTAAGCTTCAACTGCCTCAATCCTTGCACTGTCAATAGCGATTTCTTCTCCTGGTTTTATGGTTCTGACGTTTCCGCCAATTCTTGAAGCACAGTTTTGGGGAGCAATTACGATCGTTTCTTTCTTGCGAAGAGTCTGGATTTTGGGCGGGCTGCAGTGGTCGCCATGATTATGCGTCACCAATATAATGTCGGCCTTCTCTGAAGTATCAACTACTTTCCCATATTTCTTCAAATCAGCGTAGATGATTTTGTCCTTGGTTCTGATCTGAAAACTCGAGTGGCCAAGCCACTTGACGTAGACTGTCATTCTAACACCGATTCTCCATATGAAACAATATGCACATATAAGACTGAGCCCTTCTCCATTTTCAGCAATGAGAGTGCAAAACCTTATTGGAGTTCATAACGCGTCTTCAAAGATGCTCCACAATAAAAATAGGATTCGCGGAGAATTCGCCATTTTTATGGCTAAAGACCTTTTCCTTCACAAACTTTCGCAAAGTCTTAAGGCATAGGGTTTTCTACTATTTGTTTGAGGCTTAAGTATGGAGAAAAAGGACTGGGAGGAACTAGTTGAGAGGTTAATAAGAGAAGGTATTCTTCGTTCACCTAATGTGATTAAGGCGATGCGAGTGGTTTCTAGGGATGCTTTTCTTCCCGAAAACGTGAGGTCTTATGCGGCGGTGGATTCACCTCTTCCAATTGGATGGGGACAAACGATTTCTGCGCCTCACGACTGACCGACTAAGATCAGTCGGGCGAAACATGGTTTCCATCATGGATGAGGTCTTAGAGTTAGAAATGGGACATAAGGTGTTAGAGGTTGGAGCTGGGTCAGGTTGGCACGCTGCCACTATAGCGGAGATTGTTGCTCCAAGAGATGCATCTAAAGATAGATGGGGCCACGTTTACAGTGTGGAAATTGTCTCTCAACTAGCCGAGTTTGCAAAGAAAAATATTGAGAAGGCTGGATACGGCGACCGCATCACAGTGATTTGTGGAGACGGTTCCTTAGGATACCCGGAAGAGGCACCTTACGACCGTGTTTTGGTTACTGCAGCGGCTCCCGACGTTCCTAAGCCTTTGGTAGAGCAGTTGAAAACTGGCGGAGTTCTGGTAATCCCAGTTGGAGGCATGTATCTCTATCAGACGCTTGTGCGTGTTAGGAAGAGGGATGACCAGATTTTGGAAGAGAATTTAGGTGGAGTTGCTTTTGTGCCTTTGACTGGAAGGTATGGACAAAGGTTGTAGAACTATAAAATATGTAATTTCTTTAAACTTTTGAGGCTGTCTTCTTTATATCTTTCACTATCATTTGTCCGAGTGTTTTTGCATGTTGCAGAGCCTCGGGGTTCTTCTCAATTGGTCTTCGCCAGCGACTCCTATAAAAGGTGAAATCTTCGTTACAATTGGTTTCATTTGTAAGTATAGACAAAACCTTTGCATGTGCTCTAATAAAGGCAAGGTGTAATACCCACCAGTTCCAGAAACTGCAAGCAAGCCAAAGGGTTTATCTGCTGTTGGGAAAGAAAATGACGGATGTCTATGCCTAGTGAAATAGTGAACACAATACAGTCGTTCCATTAGCGCCGCCAGCTTTGACGGAACCAAGAAATAATATGGAGAAGCAATCAAGATGCCATCTGCATGTTTCATATCCTCGAAAATCACTTTAAGATCATCTTTGACCTTACACTCAAAAGGCTTCTTGGCGCAAACTACTGGATCCATATAGGCACATACGGCAATACAGGGACCAATCTTCAACCTAGCTAACTCAGCGATTTTGATCTCAATAGACGAATCTTCCTCCTTCGCCCCCTTCATAGCCTCCTCAAGCAAAGTGTATGAACTACCACCCTCTCTATGAGAAGCACAAATCCCAAAAATCCTCATAACCAGCAACTCACAACTCACTGTTTCCGTTCATATTTAAAAAGTTTGAACCACACAAGAAGGAGACAAATTGTAGAGTGGATATCACTGTGCGCGCCCTAGTTTCTTTGCACCGATTATTAAAAACAAAGGAATTCTATCGTAATCATTAGCAAAGTCTCTAGGGTGTTCCTCCATAGCCTGAGGGTCTGGAACTGGTTCTTCAAAATGTGTTATCACAAATTCGTTGGTTAAAAGCAAATTTATGTAGTCTGTGAGGGTTCTGTGAAAGGAGCTTACAGGGGGAAATCCATACATTGACCATACAACTCTTCCACGGTCAAAGTAACGGTCAATCTTTCGACAGAGTCGATCTTCATTTCTCTCGCTGTCTGAAGGCTGTTTCTCCCATTCATTTTTGCATGAACTTGCGAAACATGGATGCGATATTGAAAACACGAATTTTCCGTCATTTTTGAGGACTCGGCTTATTTCTTCCATAGCCTTCTTCAAGTTTAGAGTATCCATTAAAGCCATGTTCGAAACGACTACATCAAATGTCGAAGAAGAGAGCATTTTTAAGTTGCTAAGACTTCCGACATAATAACTAATTCCAAGTGGCTCTTCTTTCTCTTTTAATTCTGCAATTTCAATAAGCTTATTTGAGATATCAATTCCTGTAACTTTAGCTCCTTTTCTTGCTAGTTTTCGGCAAAAGTATCCAGCACCACATCCTGCGTCTAAAATCCGTTTGTTTTTGACATCTGCCAGAATTCTTAGCATTGTTGGATAAATTACATATTCTCTGTTTATGTCTCCGTGTTCAGTATAGCGTGCGACCCACTTTTCAGCTACACCATTCCATTGTTGGGCGATTTCCTCATCTGTAATATGATCATTTTTTTCATGAATAAAAGATGAAGTAAATAGAGGCTTGATAATAGGTTCTCGACTGAGCCCAGTTAGGTTCCTTCTCATTGTTGGGTGCAATTGCCAAGGATGCTTTCCTTCAAACTCCAATCTATCTAAAGCTGGGTGCCTTTCTTTACAGTTTTCGCAACCTATGGCATAATAGTATTCCCAGTTCCAAAAAGGCTCATGGATCGCTCGGTGGTCAACCGCACAACGAATGCAGATAAATTGTTTTGTTTTTTCGCACCATGTTATCCCATTGAAGTGGGTTGGTCTGCCACAAGAGTTACAAATGAATCTCCAATGAAGGTTGCATCTGGGATAGCTATTGTTTAAGTCAAATGTTGCTCTGCGGACGGAGTATTTTTTGTCGGCTGATTGAATTATCTGGCAATATTTGCATCTCATCTGCTTACCTCAAGTGCTTTAGTCTTTCTGGAAGAAAGCTTCTAAAGTCACCTTTCCCTTGGTCTTTTTGATGCCAGCCGTCATTTTTTCAAGTGCTTTCCTCACTCTGTCTTCAGAGAAATCTCTTTCTCGGCACAGAAAATCTATAACGCCCTCTATGTCGGGTTCTTTCCATTTAAGCTGATAATTGTCTGTGATTTTGGGGTTAAGGAAGATTTCGCGGATGCGTTGGGGTTCCACTGGAAAGGTTGCTGCCTTTAGGTGAGGCAAGGCGTTTTCGAGGCTTCCATGTTGTTTTATTAAGTTAAGGGCAGTTTTTGGACCGATTCCCTTTATGCCTTCGGGGTTAAAGTCAGTTCCAACGAGGATTCCAACATCAACCAGTTGTTTTCGAGTTATGTCTAATTCCTTTAAAACCTGGTTCAACTCCACTACTTCTGGGATCACATCTATGTAGACTTGTTTTCTAGGAAGTTTTCGTCTTCCACTTATCGTGACATTCCTGATTAACAAGAGGGCACCAAATAGTAGGCTGTCGTAGTCTTGGCTGGCGCAATAGTTTGTGTCACCTTTTTTGTTTAGATAGGCGGCTTGGGCTTCACCTTCACTTGGAGCCTGAACCAAAGGCACTCCCATTAAAGTTAGTAGGCGTTTTGAGTCTTGTTCCATGTAGTCTTTGAGGCGGCTAGTAGCCTGAGCGTAGGTGCGGGCTTCCTCAATTTTACCTTCCTGCAAGGCTTTTTCATACTTTACTATGGCTTCTTCTTTCACTCTTGCTCTACGTCTTATTTCTACCTCCTTTAGGGCAGGAGGCACGCCATCAAAAACATAAACTACCTTCATACCCATTTCAACTAGGTTTGCGGTTCGGTACAATAGTCCGCTTAAATGACTTGTAACCTTTCCAGTTCTGTCTTTCAATGGGGTGCCATCTGGCTGACGTATAATGGCCAAAAACTGATACAATGCATTGTAAGCGTCAATTGCAATTGACCTACCACTTAAATCGGAGAGTGCTACTTGTTTTTTGGGAACTAAATCGCGTAAATTTACGCCCAAAATGGTTCACACGCCAGTTAAAATCAACGTTATGGTTGATATAAAATTTAGCTAGAACAGATGAACGCTAAAATAAGCAGAACTACTCATGTGAATATTAGTGGAAGTCGAAGCTTTGGATGCGTTGAGTTTCGTTTCTACAGTTGTTCTTGTCACCGTTTCAGGAGCCTTAGCGCCAGGTCCTTTGTTTTTCGCCACTGTTTCGCATGGTGCCAAGTCTGGGGCAAAAAGTGGTCTACTGTTTTCGGTTGGGCATATGCTATTTGAGTTGCCACTCGCTGCTGTTTTGGCTTTTGGATTTTCGACTGTAGTCGACCAACCTATAGTTCGCCCCTTAACAGGACTGCTGGGTGGAGTGGCACTGCTTTTCTTTGGTGTTTTGCAGATTCGAGAGTCTTTGGTGCCAAAACGTGGTCAAACCATGTTTAGTGGCATTTTGGTTAGAAATCCAGTTCTTTTGGGCATTATATTTACAGGTTTAAACCCTTATTTTATTATGTGGTGGCTTACAATTGGAATCAAACTTATGTCAGACCTTTCGGTTTTTCTATCTCTTGTTAGTTTTCTACTGATGTATGTCTCTCATGTCTGGATGGATTATGCTTGGATCACTTTATCGGCTTATCTTGCACGTAGAGGAGTCAGCCTAATAGGTAGCAAAGGATATAGGATTCTCATGATTGTGTTTGGATTGATTTTGATCGGGTTTGGACTGAACTTCCTTATAACTACCCTATTAATTTAAATGAACCCCAACATTGTTTTGAAGTAAAGGGGGAAACACGAGATAAAACTTGATAATTATCTTTCAAGATTTCCAGAACTAAAGGCGCTCTATGAATTGGTGAAAAAAGATTTTTCTACGAAAGGGCTTGTACATCACAACTGGCACCACATACTTCGAAGTCTCGCAACAGCCATCATCATAGGAGAAGCAGAAAAAGCTAACATGAAGATTGTTCTGGCAAGTGCACTGTTGCACGATATCGGGAGACTTTATCCTCAATTAGAAAGGAATCATCACGCTGCAGGAGCGAAAATATCCTCAAAATATCTGAGAAATGTTGGGTTTACAGATGAAGAGATTAGAGAGATAACGCATTGTGTAAGAGCTCATGGTCCCAGAGGATTAGAAGAACCAAAAACTCTCGAAGCAAAAGTTGTTTATGATGCAGAAGTTCTTTCCTGCTCAGTGGGTTACATCGGTGTGGCAAGAGTTTTCGATTACTTTATGAGGGAAGAAGAAGCTGGTGTGAAAGAGATGATGAAAGTTCCAAGCGGAAGGAGAGGACCAAGAAAAGACTTCTATACCGAGGCTGGAAGGGTTCTTGGTGAAAAAGGTCTTAAAAGGGCACGGAAATTCTGGGAAGAGTTAAGACAAGAACTGAAAGAAGAAGAGCAAGCCGTTAGAGAGGTAATTCCAGAATACGAAGGAGATTGACGTAAGATTTGAGACATAAGTCTCTACAAAATTAGAGACCTAACCCACTCCATGGAACCCCAAATTTTCTGCACACGCAAGGATTATATCTCAAAGTTATCAACAAACCTCTTCTAGAGGGTTGATGCCATTGTTTGAGAAAATTTTAGTTCCATTAGACGGTTCTGAACATTCAGTGCGAGCGTTAAAAGTCGCCGTTCAAATAGCTAAAAAGTTTGATGGAAAAATCACTTTAATTCATGTATATTCAAAGGTATGGCCAATTATCATGCCCCATGCAACTATTATGCCCGAAGCAACTGAGATAATTCCTAAATTGATTGAAGCGGCTCGTGAGGCTGGAGAAGGCATTTTAGCGGATGGTAAAAAGAAGGTTAAAGCTGAAGGAGTTCAAGTTGAAACATTGTTGAGGGAGGGGCATACAGTTGAGGAGATACTTAAGACAGCTGGAGAAGGCGAATTCGATTTAATTGTTGTGGGTGCTAGGGGTCTAAGCAAAATAAGGGAGATACTCTTGGGAAGCGTAAGTGACGGAGTGATGAGACACGCACATAGCCCAGTTTTAGTGGTGAAATAGTTCAATATCTTAATGTACTTCTGAAACTCTGTTCAAAAGCTGGAAATCTTGTAGTAACAAATCCCTATATTTCGCGCGCGCAATCTTAGAGGACGTACTTTGCATGACCTTCTGGCTCGGATTTGACATGATCAAGAGGATGCGGTGCAGCTAACTTGTCTATCCCTAGACTTTTTCTTTTCTCTGGGGAGGCATTTTTGTAAAGCTGAATGTAGGGAACCAGAGAGGCAACAAGTTTGTTTTCAGCTTTTTTTAGGTGCTCTTGAAATGTCGTCCGAGGTACCTTCTCTTTAGTTGATATTGTTTGAATATCAGCATCCCTTGGCAAGTTATAGTAGCCATGACTGTATGCGGTTAACATAGCGTCTATCTGTCGCTCAGTCAATCTGGAAAATAGCGCATCAGCTGTGAGGGTCAAAGAACTTGCAATGAAACCATTGAAGGGAACTTTGCGCAAGATCTTGTAAACCCATCCCCATTTTTCGAGACGTCGGAAAAGTTCTTTCAAGTCTTCATGTTTGAAAACTATGAGACGGTGGTATACCCATCCTTTTTCTATGAAATTTGGAAAGATGTTGAGAATATCTAATGTCCCTATGTGCCTGACTATTGTATTTTGATTCATGCAATGACACTTGTGAACGTTTAAGTAGAGGCTGTGGTTGTCAGATGATTCCTCAACAATATCGAGAATGTTGCTTGCACGCATTTCTTCCATAACAAGGGGATACTCTTCTGGATTCTTCACGATCACCTCAATGACATCGTTCTCTCTGTTACACCAGATGAATATCTTTGTAGACGGAAATCTCCGTGACAAGTTTATGAAAAAGGAGTCGAACGTTACTTTCAACACGACTTCAAATAGTGTCATAATTAGAAAATTGTGTTTGCTATATATATTAGTTTAGCCGTCATGTGACGCTTCATTATGTATAGTCATGTGACGGCACAATCCCTATGTGTTTCGCTTACAATAATCTCTTTCGTGTGATTGAGATGGAAAAAACAGTTCCACGAAACAAGGTGTCTCTGAAAGGTGAAGTGGTTCGCTTGCTGAAGGGAAGAATCGTTCGACTACTTGGGACAAGCCAAAGCCTTGGAGAATCTCCAAGCTATCAAGAGATCACGGATGTTCCGATCAACTATCAAAATTATCAGACAGAGATTAGAACCGCCTTGCTGGAGGCAGAGCAAAGAAAGGCTAAAGCATTAATAGATTGGCAAAGACGTCGCCTTATCTGCTAGGAGAAGCCAACTCGAAACCACTTACCTCCCCTCTTTTTTTGCATAAATGCGCCCGCGAGTTAAGTTGCGAAGATATTGATGCGCACACGGTTTCAGAAAACTTAATTACTCCTTGAGATAATTATTTGTTCCTTGATAAGGTGAACGCCTTGGAATGGCATTAAGTTTAGTGGTGCATGCGACCAACTTTTTCCAGCGATTAGCCTTTAAAGAAGAAGCTTGTACATCTCAAGGATCGATGATTAATGGAGGTTCCTAGTACTTGTCAACAACTGACGATAAGAAAACTGTTCTTGATCCCTTTGGAACAACGATAATTGAAGATTATAACCGTCTGTACGAAGAGTTTGGAATTCAACCGTTTAGGCTGTTGTTAGGTGATGTACCAAGCCCAAGCATGTACATGAGACGCAATGTTGTCTTCGGTCATAGAGATTTCCAATGCGTCTTAGAAGCAATGAAGAATCACAAGGATTTCGCGGTTATGAGTGGAATAAAACCTACTGGGGAATTTCACCTTGGAACCCTGATGACTGCTCGTGAGGTTATCTACTTCCAAAATCAAGGTGCCGTGGCTTTCTATTGTATTGCAGATGTAGAAGCCTACGAAGACAACAAAATTTCTTTTGAGAGAAGCCAAAAATTCGCTGTAGGAAATGTTGCAGATCTTCTTGCTCTGGGATTCAACCCGAAAAAGGGCTACATTTATCAACAATCTAAAGAGAGGCGGGTTCAAGATTTAGCGATAATCTTTGGAAGAGGTGCAACATTAGCTACGATGAAAGCAATCTATGGAGAGCGCCACATAGGGCTTTACTTGTCTGCACTTATCCAGGCTGGAGATATCTTGATGCCACAACTGAAGGATTTTGACGGGCCTAAACCAACAGTAGTGCCCGTTGGAGTAGATCAAGACCCCCATTTGCGACTCACCAGAGACCTTGCAACCAAATTTCGCCGAAAATACAACTTCATCCTTCCATCATCCACTGTTCATAAAATCATGAAGGGACTAGATGGGTCGCCAAAAATGAGCAAACGCAGTCCTACAAGTTATTTCACCTTACATGAGAAGCCAGAAACAATTGCGAAAAAGATTTCAGACGCGTTCACGGGCGGAAGACCGACTGTTAAGGAACAGCGGAAACTTGGCGGAACCCCTGAGAATTGCCCGGTATATGAACTGGACATGTATCAATTTGTAGAAGACGATGACAAAGTCATTCAAGTTTACCATGACTGTAAAAGTGGAAAACTCCTATGTGGAGAACACAAAAATCAAACAATAGAAACTGTTTTGAAATTTGTCAAGAACCATCGGCGAGAACGACGAAAATGCATGGATAAGGCAAAGGAAATATTGCAGAATTCGTAGAAAGAAACCAGTTGACACAAACAAAGCAAACAGTAGCAAATCAGCCGATGTATAAAACTTCATAAAATATAAATAACCTCATTTACATCTTTCTTGCTGGTGAAGGGATGCCCTACCAATTTCCATAACCCATCTTCTAACTCTTCTTCAGCCCAGAAAAGACCACCTGCCTTTAAAACTTCTAAACGAATCTTATAACAAGAACCATAAACTACATTATCAACAAACGAAAGAAAAGCATAACCTATCCAGAGGAGAACATAATGATTGAACTTCGAGAAAATGAACAAAAAACTCTGCTTGCCCTACAGAAGCTGAACGGAAGAGCAAGAGTTAAAGAGATAATGGAAACTAGCGGCTTAGCCCATGCAGCTGTCATGCGAGCAGCGCTAGCACTTGCAGAAAAGAAACTAGTGGCAACCCACAAACAAAAACAGAAAGTCATTGAACTGAACAAGGAAGGGAAACTCTGGGCAGAAAGAGGGTGGTTACCAGAACGTGGCACTCTCGAAACAACCTATGAGAAAGGTGGCGAAATCTCAATTTCAGACATATCGCATGAAGTAGACATACCACCGGGTGCTATTCCTGTTGCTCTAGCTTGGCTGACACAAAAGCATTGGGCAATAATAAATAGAGAGAAGGGTACCGTCGCCGTCGCACAAGAAGAAGAACCGCCCACTGGTAACGATGAAAGACTCTTAACGCTTCTAGCTGAAAAAGGCATAGCCACATTTGAAGAACTTGACGAAAACTTACGACAAGCCGCTATCACGCTAAAGAGACGTAAACTCTTGAAAATGAAAGAAAAAACTCTTCAGGAACTAGAACTGACAAAGAATGGATGGCGACTAATTCGAAAAGGACTAAAAGTCATGGAGGAAGTGAGTCAATTAACACCAGAGCTTATCATAACTGGAAAATGGCAGCAGGTGAAGCTGAGAAAGTTCAACATAACAGCACCGGGACCCGTAGTATATCCTGGAAAAATTCATCCTGTACAGCAGATAATACAAAGAATTAGAGAAATCTTTCTGGAGATGGGTTTTACCGAGATTCGTGGTTCAATTGTTCAGACCGCCTTTTGGAATTTTGACGCATTATTCCAGCCCCAGGATCATCCTGCGAGGGAGATGATGGATACCTTCTATCTCTCTGAGCCGAAGGCTGGAAAACTTCCTGAAAGCAGGATTGTTGATACGGTGGCCAAGACACATGAGAATGGTTGGAAGACTGGGGCTCGAGGGTGGCAGTATTCGTGGAGTCGTGACGAAGCCAAGAAGCTCGTTATGCGTACTCACACTACTGCGGTTACGATTCATTATCTTGCTGAACATAAGGAGCCGCCTGTGAAGGTGTTCTCGGTGGATCGGATATATCGCAATGAAAAGTTGGATTATCAACACTTAGCGGAACTTCATCAGATTGAGGGAATAGTAATGGATAAGGGTGTAACATTGCGTGATTTAATTGGGACTTTGAAGGAGTTTTTCCTTAGACTTGGATTAAGCAAGGTGCAGTTTTGGCCCAGTTACTTCCCTTACACAGAACCTTCGGCGCAGTCTACTGTTTACGTTCCTAAATTGAAGACGTGGATGGAACTTTGTGGAATGGGCGTCTTTAGACCAGAGGTTTTGGAACCGCTGGGTATAAAATACCCAGTGTTGGCTTGGGGAGGAGGATTAGAACGTTTGATAATGGTGATGCTTGATGTTGATGACATCCGATTCTTGTATAAGAATGATTTAGGGTGGATTAGGAGGACTCCGGTTTGCCTGCAATAATCTTGGATAGAGATAGATTTTGTTCTTTCATTAATCGAACTCTTACAGTTGAGGAGATGGCTAAGTGGCTTCCATGGCTTGGTCTTGACATAAAAGACGTTGGACCGGATTATGTGAAGGTTGAGTTCAATCCGAACCGAGTTGACTTCTGCAGTTATGCGGGAATTGCTAGGGCTTTTAAAGGGCTTATGGGATGGGAGACTGGACTGCCGAAGTATGATGTGAAAAAAGGCGATATTGTTTTGAAGATAGATTCGACGGTAGTTGAAGTTAGGCCTTTCATGTTAGCTGTTGTGGTACGTAAGATAAAGCTAGACAGCGAAGCTGTGCGAGAGCTTATGGAGATGCAAGAAGACCTTCACTGGGGGATAGGTAGAGATAGAAAAAAAGCTTCTATTGGAGTGCACAATCTAGACAGCGTGGAACCTCCGTTCACTTACACAACTGGTGAACCTGATGGTGTTCGGTTTGTTCCCCTTGACAAAACAGAGAAGATGAGTCTTCGAGAGATTCTGGAAAAGCATGAGAAGGGTATTGGATACCGCCACCTCGTAGATTGGGCTTCAAGGTATCCGCTGCTCATTGATAAGGGAGATAGGGTTCTTTCTATGCCGCCGATTATTAATGGGGAGCTGACTCGAGTGGATAATTACACAGAGAATTTATTCTTGGATGTGACTGGAACCGACCTGAACGCGGTTATTAGAAGCCTGAATGTTTTGGTAACTGCTTTGGCAGATATGGGGGGCATCATCGAGACTGTAGAAGTCAAGTATTCAGATCATAATGTTGTCTCTCCTGACTTAACGCCACAGAAAATGAAGTTAAGGGTAGGTTATGCGAATGAGTTGTTGGGACTTAGACTTTCAAAGGATAATGTTGTGAAATGTCTTAGGAAATGTAGATTGGATGCAAAAAGCATAGACAAGAATGTTTGGGAGGTCTCGATTCCTGCTTATCGAATTGACGTGTTGCATGAGGTTGACTTGGTTGAGGAAGTTGCGATTGGTTACGGCTATTATAAGTTGAAGCCAACTAGACCTGCAACAGTAACAACTGGTAAGCAACACAGAGTAAATAAGGTAGCGAGTCATGTTCGGCAGATCATGATTGGGCTTGGTTTTACAGAGGCTATGAACTTCATTCTAACCAACGAAGATACTCAATATAGGAAAATGAGAACCGAGATTGGGAGGGTAGTGAGACTTGCGAATCCAGTCTCGACGGAATATTCGATAGTCAGAGAAAATTTGTTGCCTGGCTTAATTGAGAACCTTGTCAGTAATAGGCATGAAAGTTATCCTCAACGAATCTTTGAAGTTTCGGACATAATAGTGGTTAATGAGAAGAAGGAGACTCGTAGTGAGAGACGACTTCATGTGGCAGGGGTTTCGTCTCATCCCACAGCCAACTACACTGAGATAAAATCGTTTGTGGAGGCGTTGCTAACCAACCTTGACATCACGAATTATAAGATAAAAGAAGTTGAACACCCAAGTTTTCTAGAGGGAAGAGTAGCAAAACTCAGTATCAAACGTGAGAGAAGAGGGTTCTTAGGTGAAATTCACCCACAAGTCCTCAACAACTTTGAACTAGAAAATCCTGTAAGCACATTTGAGATCGATCTGGAAGAAATCCACCGTTTGAAAATGAAGGAGAAAAGGTCAAATAAGTCTATGACTTCGTAAATTAATTGGCGAAAGAATGCGTTGCAGTAATAGAGAATCTGTACATTATGAAAAAACATGCCCTTTCTCGTCACCATATGAGTGTAAAGATGCGAAGATAAAGGAAATCAAATCGCATCAAATTGTTTTGTGTAAGTACTGGAAAGAAGATTGAATTTTTCAATAGTCCAACCCAAAAAAATGGGGTAGTCCTGATACTCGGCTGAGAAGCGGCATAGGATAGCATGCAGGCCTTAATTTTACTCGTCTGATTTTGAAACAGGTGTTGTCTTGAGTCCTATTAGGGTTCACCACTAATAAAAATTGAAAACTATATGAAAAATTCAAGGCTTTCTTAGTTTGGATGAAGACGAAACTATAGTCAAAAAATGCTAAATGCGACCCACTTATTGATTTACTTGTTGGTGACATCTTTGAAGAAGAGTGACGTGTTCTCTATTATTGTTGACCCGACTAGGAATAGTATTGTTAGACGTTTGAATGAAGCTGGAAAGGCTGCTTATTCCGACTTACTGGATTCTGCAGAGTATGTGAGGCATTTAACTAGCACAGGAACCTTCAACTATCATCTCAACTTTCTGCTAGGGAACTCTGTAATTGCCAAAGACGGCATTGTCTACAAACTCACGAAGAAGGGACTGGAGATCGCAAGGTTCGTCAAAGATGTTGACCAAATTTGGAATAAACTTGAACTAACATTGCGAGGTGATCGTATGAGTATATTCAGTTTTGCAGAACAGTTTGAGGAGGAGACAGGAACGAAAATGCAAAAGGCTACTTCAAAGTTCCATGGAATTGATCTTGTTACGGACGAAAGAAGAGTAATAGGTATCATTGCACAAGAGGATTGCAAAAAAGAGTCTTTCGCACAATACGAGCCAATCACAATCGAAGACTTCGAATTAAGCCTAAAAGAGTGTGGGAAAAAAGGAAAAAAAGTTAAAGAATTAGTCTTCAGCCACCCAGACTTAGAATATTATCTTTCAATTCAGATTTTGGGAGTTGTATATCAGTTTTTGGAAAATAATTTCGGAGAAGCCCACGTGTTTGCCTTGAAAGAAAAACCGCATCCGTTTCTGTTCAGAGCCACGGAAATTGGAAGGGACTACGCTGGATGTGCATTCATTGTAGCACCAGTTGTTTTTTGAAGCAGATTAAGAACGAAATAAATATCCCAAAACATTAACAAAAAAGGATTTTACAGCGCTGATCACTGTCTCCCCTCGCAAATTCCTCTTTTTATGTTGGTTTTCAAGTAAGAACGACTAATCAATTATTAACTATCTTTTTAACGGTTTCTTCCTTAATATAGAACATGAGAAGGTGAAGAAGGGGCAAGATTTTGGTGGGTAAGTTTGATAGGGTAAAGGTTGTGGAGTCCAGAACTGTTTATAACAAGCATGGTAGGCTGATTCTTGAAGATGTTTTAGAGTTTGCTGATGGCTCAACGCATGAATGGGTATATTTTAAGGCTTCAGGCGCTGCAGTAGCGATAGCCGCACTTACCGACGATAACAAGATGATTCTCACGAGGCAGTATAGGCATCCCTTCGGCAAGGTGATTTATGATATTCCGGCTGGTGGAATGAAGGAGGGTGAAACAGTCGAGCAGGCAGCTTTGAGAGAACTGGAGGAAGAGACAGGCTACACTGCAGGGAAGCTGGAATGGATAGGAAGGTTCACTTGGGCTCCAGGAGCCATGGGACCCGCAACAGTTGAAATATTCTTCACAAAAAGCCTCAAGCCAAAGGGGAAATTCGACCCTAAAGAAATAATGAAAATTGAGTTGGTGGATTTCAACAAAGTCTTTAACGGAGTATTGAAAGGTGATTACATCGATTCAGCGTTAGTCGTAGCAACATTACTTGTCTCAGTGAAGAAGCTTATTCAAGCTTAGAAATGGGTATAGGAACCGAAAACTTATCTGAACGCAAACCATCATTCAATATTAGCGATGACATGAGCAATATTGGAATCCCACCGAACCCTTAAGAGCAGGCTCATGCAGACGGACTCAACAGAGGAAAGATGAAGCTCTCATCTACCAGTGACGAAGGGTTAACCCAGGCATGGGACACGGTGGGCGCGGGCGCCACAAAAAAACCCATGTTAGAGAGAGCTTAACCAAGAGGAGCGCAATGCTCTACAATGAGGTTAAGGGTTAGGAACGTGGGACACACAACGCCCGCGATAAGAACTTTTAAGTCTCACATAACCAAAATGAGAAGATGCTAGGGAGAAAACAGAGTTGGACATAGAGACAAAAATTGAACTAATAAGTAGACCACCCACAGAAGAAATTTTGACCCTAAAGGATTTAAGGCAACTATTGGAAACTGACGAGCACCCCATCGCTTACAACGGTTGGGAACCCTCAGGCCTCGTCCACCTCGGCACAGGCCTAATCTGCGCCTACAAAATAAAGGACCTAACAGAAGCAGGAATACACTTCAAAGCATATCTCTCAACGTGGCATGCATGGATAAACAACAAACTAGGCGGCAATCTAGAACTTATAAAAAAATCCGCAGACCACTTCAAACACTCCTGGATAGCCCTAGGCGTCCCAGAAGACAAAGTTGAATTCATCTATTCAGACCAACTCTATGACGATTTAGATTATTGGGCAAAAACAATCTCAGTCGCAAAAAACCTAACGATAGCAAGAACAAGAAGAACACTAGAGATTGCAGGTAGGAAAGAAACAGAGGCAAAATACGTCTCAGAATTCATGTACACCCCAATGCAAGTCGCAGACATATTCCAACTAAACGTCAAAATCTGTCAACTAGGCATAGATCAGAGAAAAGCAAATGTCGTAGCAAGAGAGATCGGAGAAAAACTAGGATACTGGAAACCAATATGCGTCCACCACCACCTACTTCAAGGCTTAGAAAAACCAGCTATCTGGCCAATTCCAGAAGGAAAAGAGAAGGAAGCCCTAGCTTCAGCCAAAATGTCCAAAAGCAAACCAGAAACATGCGTCTTCGTTTACGATCCATCCGAGGCCATAAGAAGAAAAATCTCTAACGCCTTCTGCCCCGAGAGAACAGTTGAATTCAATCCAATATTAGACATTTGCAAATACATTATCTTCAGAGAACTAAAATCCTTTGAAATAGAAAGAACCGCAAAATTCGGTGGAAATATCGAGTTCAACTCCTTCGAAGAATTATTGACCATCTACAGAAAAGGAGAACTACATCCTATGGATTTGAAAAATGCGGTTGCAGAAGAGCTAATAAAAATTCTGGAGCCCGTTAGAAAGTATTTTGAAAGAAACAAAGAGGCAAAGCAATGCTTAGAAACTATAAAGAGAGCTGAAATCACTAGGTAAGAAACTTGTCAACTCACCTAGAGGAAAAACTGGAAAGAATCTTAGAACTTTTAGACAGACTAGCAACAGAATCAGCGAAAGGCACCCCAATAGTTGTTGAAGGACCCAATGATGTTAACGCTTTACGTATTCTATCTATCAGAGGAAAAATAATTCCAGTGAAATCTTCTGGAAAAACCTTCATCGACGAGGTAGACGAAGTAGTAAACATTGGAAAGGGTGAAGTCATTCTTTTGATGGATTTTGACAGACGTGGTAAAGAGTGGACCAAACGTATGGCACAGCACCTTCAGGAACTGAGGATAAAACCTAACACGCTTTTTTGGAATGGACTCCTGAAACTTGTGGGACGAAATGTCAAGGACATTGAGGGTTTGGCAACTTATTTGGAAACTTTGAAGAAAAAAGTAAAGTAAAAGAAACAAACCTCTAGCGTGCACAGAACTCTATGAAGTTACTATGGATGTTTTGTCTATCCATGTTTGGAAGTTGTTTATGAGGTGGATGATGACTTTGATGGCGACTGTGTTTGCTGGTAACATAGTTGTGACGTTGGCGTTATGCCAATTTTCTGTTGCGTAAACCCAGTTACCGCTAACCGTTGTTTGCTGATCATTTTCTGTGATGTAACAGATTTGTGCTGTGGCGTTGTTTCCCATTTCGTGTGGTTTAAACCTGAAGGAGAATGTGACTTGCTGGCCTTTTAGGGCGTTTACATCGTGGTCGCAGAGCCACTGATCCATGTGATAAGTGCCGTTTCCGCTCGTATACCATGAGTATGCACCATCAACGCTTTCGGTATGTTTACCATTTTCGCTGACGACAATGCCTATGTCTCTTATGTTCACTTTGTCGTCGCCGTTTAAGTCGCAGTCTGGATCCCATTTTGGATGGCCTGGATAGGAGCCCCAGGCTTGGTATACCCTGTTTATGTCTCTGATGTTGACTTTTCCATCTGGTGGTCCAGTGATGCCTGGTGGTCCACAGATGTCGCCTTTCAGTTCTCGCCAGTCGTTGTCGACATCTGACCAGTTCCAGTAGGCTGGTTCGTAGACTGACTTGAGTCTTTCTTCGAAGCTTGGGTTTCCCGGTCCGATTATGTCTATTATACTTAACGATAATGCCTGAACTACGAAATCTGCGAAGCCACTCCCATCTTCAGTATAGGCAGTCGCAAGGACTCCGAAGCCATATTCGATGTCGTAAGAGTGCTCTGCGAGCAACACATCGTCATACGCGTAACTTATGGCATGGAAGCAGTCAGTGTCGTAGCCGCCGATTCCCGCCATGTAATGGATTGTTTCTGAATACGCAAACAATTCATTTGTGCCGTTCCAGAGGTTCAGTTCGGCGCTGAAAAGAGCAGTTCCATAAAGTGTAGCTAGTTCTCCTGTGTCATTAAATCCGAAAAGGAATGTTGGATTGATCATATCGCGCTCCGGGATGAAACTTTTTTTGAGAGTTGCCACAGCCCAAGCAGGCCAGAAGTAAGAACCGCTGGCCATGACCTTATACGTTCCGTTAAGATGTGCCTCTGCTTCGTAGACTATTCCCCCACCGTTTTCGTACTTTGTGTCAGCCTGGTTAGCAGGTATGTCGGTTGGGCATGTCACTGCTCTTCCGGCGTCAACGATTCCCTTTCCCCGAGCATTTTCTCTTTCTGGCTCTGCTTGAAGGTTGTCGTTTAGATGGGCTGTTCTCATGATGACACTTTTCACTATACCTGGAGTCCAGCCAGGATGAGCCTGCAAAAGCAAAGCAGTAACACCAGCAACATGAGGAACAGACATAGAAGTACCTGTCCAAGGTACGTAGTAGTTACCTGAATCATAACCCGCCCAAGTTGACATTATCTCAACACCTGGAGCTACTACGTCTGGTTTAGGTCTACCATCATCAGTAGGGCCGCGACTGCTCCACCAGGGGACGGTGTCATCATTTATGTCTTGTGTGTTGCTATCATTCGATGCGCCAACTGTTATGACGTTAAACGCGTCGCCTGGAGCGGCTATGTAATTATTTGGGTTATAAGGCTCATCATATTGACCTGATGATGCTACAAAGACGATTCCCCGTTCGACAGCCTCATCTGCTGCCGGGCTTGGTGGACGCGTGCCATCAGTTCTTATCTGATATCCCCAAAAACTATGGAAATAGGTGATCTGGTGGCTAAAGCTTATTACGTCTGCATCGTTGGAGACTGCCCAGTCTATCGCATCGCTAATCCAATTTACATCTGCGCATTTTCCCGTAGAGTTGTATACTCTAGCTTCGAGTAGCCAAGCCCCGGGTGCCACTCCCTTATAAACACCCCCCGATGCTGCCCCGGTACCTGCAGCGATTCCTGCGCAGTGAGTCCCGTGCCCTGACCAGTTACCAGCGATATCATCAGTTATTCCCTCTCCAGTAAAGTCTTGTTCCGCTATTACCTTTGGATCGGATGTGGAGGGGTCGTCGTCCAGATCGTCAAGGTCCGGATGTGACTGGTTGATACCTGTGTCGATTATAGCTATTCTTTTTCCAGAACCATTATACCCTAGGTCCCAGACATCCCTTGCTCTTATGGTCGGAACACTAACACTAAGACATGGGTGTACGTGCACAAAATCTCCATTTAAGTTGATCTCGTCGACAAACTCGTAGGTGGCTATTTTCTCAATTTCCGATGCCATAGCCATTATGTGAATGAAAGGTAAGACCTCAGCAATGTACCATATTTTTGCGCTATGTTGCTCCGTAAACACTTTTTCGGCGTGCTGTTTAAGCTGGCTCATGTTCATCCCTACTTTTTCTTCATCTTCAATAAGCCAAACAAGCGCTGAGACCACCTCTTCTGGATTTTGAACACTGAGAGTACGTAACCAGTCGTAGGTAAATTGTGGATTAAACTTAGCCCCAACAAGATTTTCCTGAGTCTGAGAAGCGAATGTTTCACGTGTTGATGTTGTACTAGCTGTCAAAGCTAACGTAATTAGGAAAATAATCGACCATTCGTTTCTCAAGTCTGCACCTGTTATTATTTTATGGCGATTTTTATTCGAGTTTCAAGTGGGACCGACTCTTCTTTGTATGTGAAGCCTACCGCGGCGATTATGCAGTAGATTCCAGGTGGCACTTGTTGCTCGGTGTTGGTATCTATCTGATCCCATGTACGCTCATGTCGTATAAACTGGTCTGGCTGCAAGGTTACCTCTGTCCATACGCTCGGCGATATGAGATACTTGTAATAAAAAACCATTCGGTCATTCTCATCGTACACACGCCAGAACCAGGTTTGACCAGTTATTCCACCTCCGAAGGTAATTGTCGCGTTCTCTTCTCCTATATTAACCAGTGTAATATTCATGTGCACGGTCTCGCCTATCTCAAACACACTCTTCTCAAGCTTTACAGCAAGTTTGAATACATCGTATATGGTTTCAGCTTCAGTGGGAAAATCTTCAATCCCACTTGACAGCATCTGAAAAGAAGCAAACACTAAAATTCCAAGTAGCAAGAACAGAGTGACATTTTTGTCTGAGACTATAATCTTCCACCCCCTACTATTATAAGTTAAATAACCTATAATACTATTGATTAGAACAGTCGTTATCAACATCTTTTATAATAATCCTCTTAGTCAGAAGACTTTTTAACACTCTTCAAAGCCACGATGCTTAGAAACACAAAGCCTGCATAGAGACTTAAACTTATCAGAGCGAGAATCTTCATTGACAAAACATTGAGTAGAAGTCGATCCACCAACTGGAGCAAATCTGAAAACGCTAGAAGGGCGAAACCGCAACTAAAATACAGAAACACCTTCATCTTCTTTATATAGTATTCGCGGATGCCGTGAAAAAACAAAATAGAACCTATCAGAAAACGAGCCACATCAATCCAAAGGTACATGCTCTTTTATCCTCTCCATCAGTTGTTACACTGTGTTAGATCAAAAATGTTTTTAAAACCTTTTACTATGTGCTGGCAAGAGGTTTGGGCGGAATCTAAATATTGAACGTAGTGTATGTCCCCAGACCAGTAGTCGAACAATAGGGTTTCGCAGTGCCAAAGCCTTAGAATAGCTCTTAGGTTTGCCCATCCAAGCAATGTTGTGCTCATGAGTCCCTTATCGTAAAAGGCGAATAAGAATTTAATTTTTTAGAAGGAATCCCAAAAGGTAGTAACCATATCAAAGGATTCATGATACGATGGTTATTGTTATGGGAGGGGTCTCGACAGTAAAGCGGCGACTAATATTGTGATAGGAACCGATATCGTCATAGAAACCAACAATTTTGTATCTACCCGGTGGAACCTCTTTGTAATAGGCGGGTGGATCTTCACCTAGGCCTTGATATACCAATTTACCGTGTTGGTACCACGTGCAGTTAACTCTGCGACCTAAACCCGGAGGTATTTCAACGGTGCGAGGGAGTACTTGAGTAAACACATCTTCATATTCATTATACACCCCAGAACCTTTTTCATCGTATACTTTGAAGTAGACATAAAGGCCTGCCCAATAAAAACCATAGGTTTCATTTCCAATGTTTTCTAAGAAGAAATGGATACCCACGGGTTCATTAACCTCAAATGTTGTTTTATTGAGTATCATTGTTAGTTTCAAAGGAAACTGTGATGCTTCTACTACAGCAGCTCCCTCTGCGGTCACTTCCATCCAACCTGCTGCCTTTAACCCCCACACAGCTCATGAACCAAGGAGCACCGATGCCATACAAAAAACAGCCATCTGCTTAGGAGACAAGATCAACCCCTCTGTCCTCCAAAATAATACCACTAAATCAAACTATATTAATCATTTTATTGAACATTCTGTTCTACTTCTTGAACAGTAGTTTTTGGAATAACCTTATAGAATTGTATAGTCTCTACGAAGTGAATTCCAAAGCCCAACAACGAAAACAAAAGCGCCACATTCCTCACTGCCCCAGAAAGCATAAGGAACGAAAAAAACGGCCAAAACCCCGTACAAAAGAGCGTAGAAAAACTTCTTGGAACAATAAACTTTCTTACGACAAAGAAAAACTTCAGCATCCCAAACTTTTGAGGGACAACATGATAAACACCATACTCATCTTTCCTAACAAGCCCCAGACTATTCAACTTTTCAAGATGATGAACCGCCAAAGCAGGACTAGAGAATCCAAGCTGATAGGCAATGTCTCTAGCAGAAGCCTCCTGCACCCTAAGCATCAAAAGATAAACTCGAAAAGTGTTATACTCCCCAGTAACATCCCTCTCAAGCCTAGATCGACTCAAACATCCACCTACTCCATAATAATACCACTAACACCAGTTAAAAATACTAATACCAATTATATCTTAAAACCTTCCACCCCTTAGGCATCACCCCTGAAAACCGACCTATTAACTCCGAGATAACAAACCAAAAAATCCTAAACCTTACCACACATCTCGCCCCCCCTCTATAGAGAGGTTCTCACACACGCACACGCACAACAAACACGAGTCAAAATACTAACATCAATAACACATCTTAAAACCTCTGAACCTCTCATTTGTTGTCTATCAATATGGAAAGGAGCATAGTAAAGTATAACTAGACGCAAACTAATTTATGGCTCAGCACCACTATAATTAGGATAGTGAGGTTAAATCTTGACTGAGGTGAATATTAATGGGTTCATCACAAACACTTACTGTAAAGTATGTTATCCGCGCTTCCTTCGAGATAGAAGGAGTGGTTGAAAAACCAGATGTAATCGGAGCAGTTTTTGGACAAACAGAAGGATTGTTTGGACCTGAACTGGACCTCCGAGAACTCCAGAAATCAGGAAGAATCGGAAGAATAGAGATCGAGTTAAAATCAGAAAAGGACAAAACAGCAGGCACCATAGTCATTCCAACAAGCCTCGACAGAGTCTCCACAGCAATCATTGCAGCCAGCCTCGAAAGCATAAACAGAGTTGGACCATGCGCAGCCACTGTCACCGTAGAAAAGGTTGAAGACATACGCGACGCCAGACGAAAGGCAATCATAGAAAGAGCAAAAGAAATCCTCCAAGAATGGACCATTAAAGCCATGCCCGGAACAGAAGAAATTTTCAGAGAAGTGTCAGAAATATTGAGACTAGCCAGAGTTGAAAAATACGGACCAGAAGAACTGACTGCAGGACCAGACATCGAAAGCGCAAAAGAGATAATTATTGTTGAGGGGAGAGCAGACGTGATAAACTTGCTGAGAACTGGAATACAAAACGTTATCGCGTTGGAAGGAGCCAAAATCCCTGAATCTATAATAAAATTGTCTCGTGAAAAAGAGGCTACCGCACTTCTTGACGGAGACCGTGGAGGAGACCTGATACTCAAAGAACTAATGCAAGTGGCTAACGTTAAGTATGTTGCTAGGGCTCCGCGACATAAGGAAGTTGAAGAACTCAATCCAAAGCAAATCGAGGAAGCCCTTCAAAAAAGAGTACCTATTAAAGGATATAAGACCAAAGAGAAACGAAGAAAAGTCCTTGTTCCTAAACAAATAGTTAAAGTCGCAAAAGAATTAGACGGAACTTTAGAAGCGATATTGCTTGATGAAAAAATGAAGCAAATAGAGCGACTACCAGTGAGTAAACTTGCGGAAAAACTTCAACAAGCCAAAGGCATTGACACCGTAGTCTTCGATGGAGTAATAACCCAGAGGCTCGTGGATGTCGCAACAGAAAAAAATGTGAAATATTTAGTAGCAGGTCGCATTTCCGACGCGATAAAACAGCCGCTAAACATTCATTTACTAACATTCTCTGATATTGGAGGTTAATTTCCTACAAACTCAGAGAGAGTTTTTGGAGTCTTAGAAGGCAGTAACGCATCTTTTGATATGCCGAATAGGATTAAAATTCGAGATGCAGCTGGCACCACCTGATTAGACACGTAGTATTCAATGTCAACCTCATCGTAAGAAGCTAAAACATATGGCTTAGCTTTTTCATATAAACGCCCTGACCCCACAACAATGACATAGCCAATTTTATCGCCTAACGATAACTCCCACCCTTCTTCCATTAGCTTTTTTGCGGCTTCAACATGGGGAGCCTTAACAGCGTATTCTTCAACTGGTTTGGTAAGTGTTTTCCATATAACGAGATCCTTGTAAGGAACCGTTTTTTCCCTTAGATCAGAGATAAATTGACTTACAAATTGTGCTGCCTTCTGTGGAGTTTGTTCCTTAAGTATTATTTCCAGCACTCTTTTCTGCACGTTCTTCGCTACTTCCGTCCAGTCTCCCCTTACCATTTCTAAACCCACCGTATCTAGGCGTCCATCTGGCAAAAGTCCGCAATACTTTTTTTTGGCTTCTGTGAATAAGATGCGGACGTAGATTTGATCAGGCTTTATCTCAAGTTCAAATTTCTCAGTAATCATTGTGGAAAGTTTTTCGACTTTGTTGGGTTCATACTTCACGAAAATGCTGTCAGTGTCACCATATATGACTTCTAATCCAATTTTCTTTGCTAACTCTATTGTGTATAAAATGGAGTGGCGACCCCATGCGGTTGCTGCTTCTGCAACAGGTTTTATGTACCATCGTGCGCCTATCCACCCTGTATAACCGTAAGAAGCGTTGGTGATCACTTTTACAGCTTTTTGGCGGGCATCTAAGACTCGGTATTCAGGGGTTTTTGGGTCAAGTTTCTTCATTTTCAGTTGGATCTCATCTCTTACGCCAATAAGGCTTGACAGTACCTCTTTATACAAGCCAGCTGGTTCTTTGCGGAATCTATGTTTCACTTCTGGGGCAATGTTTACGCCACACAATGGTTCAGGCTCTGATGGGGAAACGTAAGTGTCGGGTGAAAGATTCTCAGTTATCATAATGTTAGGGTACATAGCCTTAAAATCGAGAACAGCAACGTTTTCATGAACCCCAGGTTTGGGTTTCAAAACTATAGCGCCTACATAGGGAATATAAGGGCGTTCTATCCTTTTTGGTACAAGTTCACCAATTTTGTATGCCTCTTTGATTAGATACCATTCAACCCTAAAGCCAATTGCTGCAGTTCCTACATGATCTAGAGGTAAACTAACAAGACTGGACAACTGCATGGCGAAATCTAACATGGCTTTGGTGATTCCCATTATTGACTGAGTGTTTTCTCGGGAAAACTTCAGGAAAGTAGAACGCTTTTCTGGATTCTCCCAATAGCTAGGGAAGTCGATGTCTTCGATTAAGGTGCGTTTCTCAATCTTCACGACGCCGAGAAAGTCTGCTATGTTTTCTAGAGTCTTTATCTTCACTTCAGGGAGTTCATCTGCAAAATCGAAGAAGTCCATGTTTGCTCGTCCAGTAATGGATATGTGGGCCATAAACACTTGTGTGAGGCTCAGTATTCGCCCTATCCACAGAAAGTTTGACACTCAATTTTTTAGATCGAGATAGGAGATAGGGCCAGTCTTGTCGGTTGATGCCATAACCAGCAATGATGTCGGGATCAAAACCACGAACATACTTTAAGAAGAATTCAATCACAGTTTTGTCATCTGAGTCCTTCGCCACAAACTGTTTCTCATCTCCAACATTTGTACATACTGAAATGATAACAACAGGATTTCTTTCTGGCTTTGGTGCGCCTTGACGACTGTATGAGATTGTTGAAAAGGCTAAGATTCTTAGTTCGGGAACTTCAGGTTTTTCAATAGTTCTTGGAGATGTTTTAGCGAGGTATACTTTGTCAACTTGCACTTCCAGATTGTTTTCTATCTCTTCAACTTCTACCTCGTGCCAGCTGCACGGAATAACGTTATTGTCTATCAGATAACGCATAGAATAGCGGATGGCATCTTCAAGACAGTTTTTGATGCCTTCAACTTTTTTAAGAGACCTCGCATATTTCGATACAACATTTGGATCTTGGCAAACAACCTTAATCGCATTCACAGGTTTGCCAAAGAATCTTCGATTTGTGGGTTCTAATTTCTTGATTAACGGATAATCCGCCTCATGTGACCTAATTGTTTCTATTATCAGTTGGGGGTTTTCCTTCTGCTCTGCAACCAAGTAGAAGTAAGGAAGAAAATTTCGGTCAATGATAAGGATTCGTTTGTCTTCATCATCAATGCCCCAAATCCACATCTCTGGTTTATGGTCTTTCACCTCATAATTAACATCCAAGAGCCAGAACATCTTCTTCATACACTAAAGCCCTCCACAATTTTTCTAAATATCTCACCTCAGAATCTCATATAAAGCGATTCTTTTATTTATCAAGGATAGAGCGGTAACAAAGATAAGCCAGAAATACAATAACCTTTTCAGACATGTTTTTCACTTATACAGAACTTGATTGGAGAAACTCTCTTTGAAAATCTTGAAAATGAAACTCAAAAAGGGCGTTGTGAAGGTTTTACCGGAGAGTCTAGATGATATTTGGCATCTTTATAACATAATTCTTAGAAACGATGAGGTACATGCAAGAACCACTCGAGAGGTAAAAGTTGAAGACCGTTATGCTCGTCCACAAAGGGGGAAGAGAGTTTCAGTTCTTCTCGGCGTGAAAGTTGAAAAAGTGTTGTGGGACAGAAGTCTAAACCGACTGAGAGTACACGGGATCGTTTGCAAGGCACCAGAAGACCTCAACGTGAAGGGTTCACATCACACCCTAAACATCACTGTAAATAAGCCTATAACCATTGTAAAATCCAAGTGGTTGAGGCACGAGGTTGAGAGGTTAAAGAGAGCCAGAAAAACTGCAGTTGCGCCGATTATTGTAGCATCTATAGATGACGAAGGATATTGCTTAGCGGTTTTAAGACAATATGGCATAGACGTTAAGGTGGAGACAAAAACAAGACTTCCAGGCAAACTTGAACCAGAAAAAAGAACCCAAGCCACACGCGAATTCTTTAAAGACGCATTAAAGGTCCTAAGACAGGTTTGGACGAAACTTCGAAGCCCAATTGTCATAATCGGTCTCGGATTCACCAAGGGTCATTATGCCAAATTCATAAGAGACCAAGATTCAGAAATTGCAGAGGCTGTTATTGATGTAAAAGGTGTGAATAGTGTGGGAGTTGCTGGAATAGACGAAGCACTGCGTTCGGGAGTTTTCACTAAAGCCATAAAAGAAATACGTATAGCAGAGGAGGCAAAAGTTATGGAAGAAGTGCTTTTACGACTGGGAAAGGGAAGGATGGACATTACATACGGATTTGACGAAGTGAAAACTGCAAGCACAATGGGAGCAGTGGATATGTTACTCATCGCTGATGTAACTCTGAGAGAAGCCTCGGATGACAAAAGAATTCTCCTAGAAAACCTCATGAGAGATGTCGAAGAAAAGGGAGGGGAAATTATAGTTTTGAGTGTAGAGCATGAGGCGGGAGCAAAACTCCTTTCATTAGGAAGTATTGCTGCGCTACTCCGTTTCCCAATTGGGTAGTTACCTTCCGTAAAGTTTGAAGCGTCTACGAACCGCAGGATTTTGATCCACAAGTCTTTTCAGGACCATTTCAAAAGTTTCCTCAGGCGAGAGCTCTCTTTCTATGAAGACTCCTGTTCGGCCAATCTCGTTACGACGTAGCAAAGCGTGAACACGATCCAGCACTGTTTCCATGGAAACACCTAAAAGTCCTGCTATATTTTCTTCTTGCCTCACGATTGAAGTTTCGACATGACCTTCCTTGGTTGGTTCAATCAGCATTAGCCGTTTGTCCACCCCAAGAACCCTCGTATTTTTTCTGAGCATGGGAAGAGATGCCTCACCACCAAATTTGTAGAAATCTCTTTCTAAAGGGCGAAGTTTTAGAAGGGGAAAGGAGACACACAGCTGCTTGTTTATTTCCAGATATCCTTTGACAGCATAGTGAGGTGTAGCTTGCACTAGAAGTCGACGACTAACAGAAACCCCAGCACGTCCAAGAGCCGTTTCTACAATAAATGAGGATGGAGGATCTGGCACAAAAACGTCAATGTCGCTCTTCTCTGACACATCGCCTCGCGCAATACTTCCATGAACAACGGAGTAAAGATGAAATTGGTTTAGAGCTTCCATTATCTTCATCGCTTTAACCCTTAATTCCTTTAGTAGGTCCCAGTGTTTTTCGCTATAAGTGACTTCTATGCGTTCAGCACGCTTCAGTGGTTTCTTAGCCATTGGTATTACTCCTTGATTGAAGGTTATCCTCCAGCCATCTTAAGTAAGAGGGTGATCCCTTTATTATGCTCGTTTCCTACAAAGACTATACCGAAGTGTTATTTAGTTAGTTTCCTTTTAGAACACGGGCAAGGAAAAGAAATATGATTCCAGAGTTATGGTTTCTACTCATTCTCATCATCTTTTGGATTGTCATGTATTTAGCAGGCTATCTCTTCCATTTAGATAAGCACGGATTAGAAGTAAAACCAGCATACTTCATGTATAAATCTGAGAAGTTAACAAGATTTTTGGATAAAGCATCGAAAAGAAGACAGTTTTTCTGGAAAACCTTCTCCAACATAAGCATAGCATTTGCACTTGGACTAATGACCTTTGTCATCTACTTTTTTGTCAACAATCTCTTGAAATTCATTTACCCAGTGGAGGTAGGGGGTGCAGTCCCAATTATTCCGATTCTCCCCGTCATCACTATTCGACTATATTGGTTACCATACTTTTTCATAGCGATAGCAATAGCGGTTTTGACCCACGAGTTTGCTCACGGCATTATTGCAAGGTTGGAGAAGATTCCTGTAAAATCAGCCGGAATTCTCATGGCCTTTGTGTTTTTTGGCGGATTTGTTGAACCAGACGAAGAAGGTTTTGAGAAAGCTTCAACGGTTTCTAAACTTCGAATGCTTGCGGTGGGCTCTTCCACAAACCTGATTACCAGCTTTCTCGTTTTGCTCCTGCTAACGGGCTTATACGCTCCAGCCTCTGGAATCCTAATATACGAAACCACGGAAAATGGACCCATTGCACAGGCGGGACTGCAACAATGGGATGCCATTTTTGCCGTTAATGGGACAATTATGTCAACTATAAGTGACCTTGAAGAGTTTATGATACAGAATAACGTAACACCGGGGCAAACTCTAATTCTGGAAACAAACAAGGGCAATATATCACTAAAGACAGGAATCGGCTCAGAGGGTCAAGCTATTATCGGTCTCGCTTATTATTCAGATTATTACCCAAGTAGAATATCACTAGAACATTACACAACAGTCCATTTGAACCTGATCCTGTTTTGGCTCTACCTAATCTCCGTAAATGTCGCCATTTTCAACATGTTGCCACTGTATCCTTTTGACGGAGAAAGATTCCTCTACTACCCCTTAAAAAAAATCGTAAAGAAGAGACATCGCGAAGCTCGTATACTGTTTAATGCCATTTGTTTCGGACTGATCGCAATTAATATCGCAATGAGTTTCATCAGATACGGCTTAATAAGAATCTAAGGGAGAAACGATGGCAAAGTGCAGTTCATGCAAGAGCACAGATGCAATCTTCATGCGCTCATACTCTGGAGAAGAACTGTGTGGAAGATGCTTCAAGAAATCCATTGAAAGGAAGGTTCAGGTAACTATCTCGAGATATGACATGCTTGAGCGAGATGACACTTTGGCGGTGGCGGTTTCTGGAGGAAAAGACAGCATAAGCCTCCTCCACATACTAACGAATATTGAAAAGGACTTTCCCGAGGCACGACTCTGTGCAGTCACTGTTGATGAGGGAATAAAGGGTTACCGAGATGAAGCGATGAAGTTCGCCATAAAAAATTGTCAGAAACTAGGCGTAGAGCACAACGTGATCTCGTTTAAGGAAATGTGTGGATATATGTTAGATGAACTTGTAGACATAATACGAAGAAAAGGACAGAAGGATCTAACTCCTTGCTCTTACTGTGGAGTGCTCAGAAGACGAGCCTTAAACAGTTTTGCACAAAAGGCGGGTGCCAATAAGCTTGCTACCGCCCACAATTTGGACGATGAAACTCAAACCATCCTGTTAAACATTATTCATGGAGATGTCATAAGAATTGCACGGGCTAAACCTGTTTTATCAGTTGCACATCCAAGACTCATACAACGGATAAAGCCTTTCTGCGAAGTCCCTGAAAGAGAAATTGCACTTTATGCATACTTGAAGAAGATTCAGTTTCAAGGAATTCCTTGTCCTTATGCTCAAACTGCTTTGAGAAATGATATAAGAGATATGCTTAACAGACTGGAACGAAAACATGCGGGAACAAAGTTCACAATCTTCCGATCAATGGAAAGAATTAGACCCGCCTTAGAATCCGTGGGTGGGGAAGAAAAATTGCGGGACTGTAAGCTATGTGGAGAGCCTACTATGGGAGAAGTATGTAGATCTTGTCAGATGCTTCAAAGCTTGCATGTTCTGTAAAAGGGCGGTGGATCACCGAGAGTCGACGTCCAGTTTTCGCAAAGCCCCTTCAATCTCTTTACTCGTATCCGCACCCCCTTAAGCGCTGAACGTCCAAGTTTAGGTTGCTCCCTCCCGGGCCTGGCCAGGTTCGCCTGGTTAACCCAGTTGACAGTCTTCCTACGAAGGCTGCTCTGTGACCGCCAGCCGTAAGGGACGGATGTTCATGGTCAGAAGGCTGAGGGACTTTACGTTCTTTGACGCCTCGTCTTGGATTTCGGCCCATCATGTAGAGGGTTTATGGTTCAGGGGACCCCTAGCCCCCCGCCTGAGACCCACCGCCTAATTAGTTGGGGGTTTTCGAGGGTATAAAAGTTTATGATTTTTCTCTTTTGGGTAAGTGAAAGGTTCATTATTAGGTGTGGGTGAGGCTGAATTGTTTAGACTTTGCAGTTATTGGTGGTTATGATTGTGGATTCATAAGATATTTTTGTGAGGGTTGAAGCTTTTTTGGTTTGGATTTAGTTGAGTAATAAGAAGAAGATTCATTATGGTGTTCGTTTGCGGATTGATCAGGCTCTGTATCTTAGGGATGTCTCTAACCCTTCGGAGTGGATTAGAGAGGCGATTGATGAGAAACGGAGAAAAGAACAAAAGAAAAAGAGAGAATAAGCAGTAAACACTTCTTAAAGAGAAAAAAATTTGTTCTCTCACGGAAAGGGTTTAAAAAGGGTCAGAACAGAAATTCAAGTCGATTCTATAGATGATGTACTTAGAAATCGTTTATGGAATATTTGGAAGGCTTAAATACATGAATTATATATTTGTAGAATGGAGAAAGGAGAAACGAATGGAAAAGCAGTTTCTGGAATAATGCTGACATTACTTCTAATAGGTACGTTAGTATTGGCATTTAACATCAAATCAGCTATAGCGGTTGGAACGATCTACATCAGAGCTGACGGTTCAGTTGATCCTATAAGCGCGCCCATCCAACGGACTGGTGATGTCTACATTTTCACAGATGACATTAATGAGACAATAGTGGTGGAAAAGGACAGTATAACGATAGATGGAGACGGTTATGCGCTTCAAGGAACTGTCGGAAGCATAATGGGAATCGATCTTACTGAAAGAAGCAGCGTAACAGTTGCAAACATGTACATTTCGAATTTCGAATATGGTATTTGGTTATACGACTCTAGCAGCATTACACTAACCAACAACGTTCTTGCAAGCTGCGAATATGGTATCAGAATATCGGACTCACAATACAACTTCCTTAAGGACAACACCGCGATGAACAATAACGTATGCGGTATTTTTTTGTGGTTTTCAAGTTATAACGTCTTGTCTAACAATGAAATCATAGACAATTTTGTGGCTATCGATATGCAATGGGGAACTGGGAATACACTGAGAGATAATATTATGGTTGGCAACAAGTACAGCATTGAGATTGGTCATTACGCGTTGTCTTATTACCTTCATGACATTGACAGTTCGAATACAATAAACGGAAAACCCCTCTACTACTGGATTAATCGACATGATGAGACAATCCCCTCAGATGTGGGTTGCGTCTACATCGTAAATTCCACAGGAATAAAGGTTGAACACTTAACGGTTACTGGCAACGTTTACGCGGTAACAATTGCCTTTTCGACGGATTGTGAGTTGAGAGATGTTACAGCCACGTACAACATGTACGGTCCACTTTTAGACGCTGCAGAGCATAACATTCTAGTTGGGAACAACGTCAGTTGCAACGCAGAAGGCGGCTTCCAGCTAGTTGACTCATCCCACAATCTTCTAATGAATAATGTCGCCATAAACAATACTGGGCTTGCAGTTGCTGGTGCTGCTGCGGGTATTTACCTAGAAGATACGATGTGGGAGGTGTTGAAGAACAATATATTAACAAACAATACGATGGGAATAGGGGTCGACGATTCAAGCGGGATTGAGATAGTTGGAAATGACATAAATAGCAATACGTTATATGGTATAATGGTTGCTGGTGTATGTTCCGATTGTACTATTGAGGAAAATGACATTATTCAGAACAGTGCGGGTATGTGGATGGCGACTGAATGGGTCATAGGCAACAGAATATTTCACAACAATTTCATTAATAACTCGAAGCAGATACATATTCAGATACCAATCGGTTCGAACGACTGGGATGATGGTTATCATTCTGGAGGAAACTACTGGAGTGACTATTTGGGATGGGACGCAGACGATGATGGGATTGGCGATTCACCCTATGTTATTAACGAGCGCAATCGAGACCGTTATCCCCTCATGAGCCCCTATGGAAACCCTCCTCTGCCCAAGTACATATTAACAATCACGGCCACCGCTGGCGGCACAACCAATCCTGCACCTGGAAATTACACGCATTCGAAGGGACAAAACATTCCCGTCAATGCCACTCCAAGCGCTGGCTACCTGTTTGACCACTGGGAACTCGATGGTGTCAACATCGGAACCACTATCCCTATGAAAGTAACAATGAACGCAAATCATACGTTACATGCAGTCTTCACCGCAACCTACACTTTGACCATCACAGCCACAAATGGAGGAAGAACCAATCCAACATCAGGAACCTACACACATACGGCTGGAACTCTAGTCACAGTAACAGCCACCCCAAATACTCACTACTACTTTGATCACTGGGAGCTTGACGGCAACAACTACACAAACAACCCAATAACGGTGGCAATGAACACGGACCGCACATTGAAGGCTTCCTTTGCGCGGATACAATATACATTGACCGTCACAACGACCGACGGAGGAACCACCAACCCCACACCTGGCACACACACCTACTGGTCGGGAACAATGGCTAGCATCACCGCCCTACCAAACACTGGCTACTATCTTGACCACTGGGAACTCGACAGTGTCAACATAGGGATACCTAACCCAGTAAATATTACAATGAACACAAATCACACTCTGCACACAATATTTAGACAATTAAGTCCAGGGCACGATGTCGCCATTAAGGACGTTACCTCAAAAACCGTTGTTGGACAAGGGTACTCTTCAACCATTAGGGTAACCGCCATGAACATCGGCAGCTATACAGAAACCTTCAATGTCACCATCCATCTCAACGCCAACTCAATTGCATCACGCTCCGTCACCATTGAAAGCGGCATTGGCATAACCATAACTTTCACATGGGATACCACCGGCTTTGCTAAGGGCAACTACACCATATCTGCTAATGCAACTATGCTACCAGACGAGACGAACACAACGGACAACACCTTCATTGACGGCTGGATCATTGTGGCAATGATGGGAGACATAACTGGTGGGACCCCGAACGTCTGGGATTTTATACCAGATGGAAAAGTCAACATAAAAGACATTGCAGTAGTGGCCAATCTCTTCGGCGTAATTTATCCAGATCCCAGATACGAGCCCAACTGCGACCTAACAGGCCCCACAATAGGCGTGCCAGACGGCAAAATCAACATAAGAGACATAGCCCTCGTAGCCAGCCACTACGGAGAAACGTACCCCTAGCGAGACTCTCTATAGAGGATTATGCGCGCGCAGCTGTGGTGGATTTGTGGTTAAGCAGGATTTCAAACGTAGACTGCTTTTCTTATGCACTTCCCATACATTGCTTCATGTTATTCAAATCTTCCTCTTGCTCTTCTACCGAATTTGATTAATGAATATGGATTATCTGTTCTCATTGCAAGTTTTATCTTATCTATTCCTCGAGCTTCTCACTGGTTTTTTCAGTTCCAAGTGACCTACTTGCTGATCGCTTTGGGCACACCAGACTTATCTCCTTCAGTTATTTTTGGAAGTGCTTGCAGCTTCTTTGATCATATTAATCAATCTGTTTGAGATCTGGATAATCTTTCCCATAACAATAATTCTCTCTTTTTTTAAGCTCCCCCCTCTAGAGAGGTACCCTCACACACGCACACACAAAAACTATAATCAAGAAAAGAAACTCTCCTAAAAGAGGAGCACCATTGACCACCACAAAACCCAAACACAAACGTTTAATCGTCTTCGACATCGAAGGCGTACTAATACCCAAAAGACGCTACCTCCTCTTTGAAGCCGCAAGAAAACTAGGCACCCTCGGATTCCTCAAAATCCTTCTCTACGGCACATTATACGAAACAGGACTGATACCCCTCGGATCCGCCCTCAAAAAAATCTTCAAACTTCTAAAAGGATTCAAAATCAACGACCTCTTCCAACTCTACAAAAAAGTCCCCCTAATGCCAAACGCAAAAGAACTCTTCAAAAAACTAAAAGAAACAGGCCACACAACAGCCCTCATCAGTTCCGGACTACCAACACCCTTCATTCAACACTTAGCAACCACACTAAAAGCGGACTATGCCTTCGGTCTAGAATTGGAAACAGTCAACGGTCGCTTAACAGGCAAGATTTGGGGCGATGTCATAAAACCAGACGGCAAAGCACTAGTCCTAAAGAAGATACTCCAAGACACTAATTTGTCACCCAAAGACTGCACAATAATCGTTGATGACCGAAACAACTTGCCAATGTTTCCCCTCTCCAACATAAAAGTTGGCTACAACCCAGACTTCCTAGTAAGCGCCAAATCTGACTTCGTCATCAAAGGAGACCTCACAGAAATGCTACCAATCCTAACTGAAGACACACCTAAAAAACCTCGTTCAACTCTCTCTAAAAACGAGATGCTTCGCGAAACAATCCACATAGGAAGTTTTTCAATTCCTTTCGTTTGTATGTACCTTCTCGACCCCCAGATCGTCTCATTCATAATACTCCTCATCACTGTGCTTTACATCACATCGGAATTCCTAAGAATAAGAGGCATAAACCTACCCATAACATCAACCATAACCTGGAAAACCGCTATAAAACCAGAACTCTATGAAATCGCAACAGCCCCAGTCTTCTTTGCTTTAGGCATAATACTTTCACTCATGCTTTTCGATCCCCCCATCAGCTATGTGCTTGTTGCAATACTCACTCTGGGGGACGGTTTCGCCACCATTTTCGGAAAAACCTTAGGAAGAACCGTTCTCCCGTTTAATAAGGGAAAGACTGTGGAAGGCTCAGCCTTCGGCTTCATATTTGCTTTTTTAGGAGCCCTCCTATTTGTAAATCCTACAAAAGCGCTCATAAGTGCTGCCATAGGAATACTCGTGGAACTTCTTCCTCTTCCAATAGATGACAACCTAACAATACCATTAACCACTGGACTAGCACTCACACTAATCCCTTAAAAGAAGAACGGCAGAAATATGCGCGCGCGGTTCAGTTTACGAACGCCATAATATGCCATTCTTTCGCATGACCAGAAACATGATCTCCCGTTCTTTGTAAAAACCTAACTTCTCATACACGTGAATGGCAGGTGCATTGTCCACCCTCACGAACAAACTTATAATTCGTCCCTTGGAAGCTAAATCTGCTGCTAACCTATTTGTGCATGCTGTCGCGAACCCACGATTTCGATAAGCTTCATCTGTAATGATGTTCCCAAGTTGAGCAATTTTAGGCGTAACCAAGTGAACCCCAGCGACGCTAACTATCTTACCCTCGTGCTTTACACAATAGTATGGCCCAGCTTTAAACTGTAGTGGAACCCATGCCTCAGCATGATGATCAGTATAAAACCTGTTCAGCAATTCCAGCTCCTTCTTGCCAACTTTCTCAACTTTAATGTCACTACATTCAATCTTTTTTGGAGGATCAGCGATCATCTGTTGTTCTAGGTGAGAGTGCAAAATAGTTGAATATTCCTTGAACAAAGCGACATCACTTGGTTCGCAAAGTGAAATGAATTCGCTTGAGATTTCACTTACCGCTTTCTTGATGAGAACCTGTTTAATCTTTTGCGTGGCAGTTCCGAAAACTATGCTCGGCGTTGAGAACGCACGGTAAATAGCACATACACCAACAACTTTGCTGCTTCTGACAGCACTGTAGATATCGCTTACCTGAAAAAGGGGCGAATAGAGATCCCCTAGTGGTAAAACATTAGCAATCGGATCTTGTGCTAAAAATCTTCTACACGCCATGAGTGAGCTCTTTGACGCGACCTTTCTTATCTGCAACAATCCCTTGCACACGCACTTTAGATTCAGTAAAGTTATAATCAGGTTAAATTTTTATAAACTTCTAATTTTTTACTGTATGCATATATGACAGTTTAGTTTGTGTAAGAACTAGTGAAAACCCATGTGACTTTTTCATAGTTTGATTTTATCTGGTCAATGCGTTCTGTTGACCATTTTTCATCCCAACTTAGTCCTAAATCCTCGTCGATAAGAATAATTGTTATGTCAGTTCGCCAAGGTCTTTTCTCCATAATAGTGGTCACATTGCAAATTCTACGATTTGAACTGCAGTCGCTACACTTGCCAGTTTGGGCACAGGGTGTTCCAAAATCTTTGGTTTTTGCGTGATAAGGTGCTATAACGTTCTTTATACGATGAAGAGCCGTTTTAACATCTTTCACTATCTTGTTTCTGCCTACAACGATGATAACTTTCTTTGGTCCAAAAATCATTGCAGCAACACGATTGCCAACAGCATCTATGTTAACAAGTTTTCCATCTGTGGTAATTGCGTTGGTTCCAGTGATAAGTACGTCACACATGAAGATCTCTTTTGATATTCTGTTACGTGTTTCACGCTTGCTTGGATCAATTGTCAACTTTCGAGAGAAAGGGTTCAGAATCCTTGTTCCTCTCTTTTCTAACACTCTTAGAATTCCAATCTGTCGAATAGTTGCAGAATCTCCAACTCCAACTACAGCATCTTTTGAAATCATGTTTAGAATAGCTTCTCTAGTAACTTCGCTGCTCTTTGCAAAATGAACAGTAAAATTGTTTGCTCTAAGATTTTTTAATGCTCTTTCTATTTGCATACCCTAATTTTCAACACCGCATTTAAAATAGTTCATTATTTGTGCGTATGCACAACGAGAAAAAACAATAGCGATTGCTTAAATATCCTTTCTCGCTGATAGAATTTTATGCTGATTAACAAGATAGAGTTCGCCAAACTTGAAAAGGAGATTTCGGAAACAAGTAAACCTCTCTTAGACCACTTGGCCCCTGACATTGGTAAAGTCTATGTTGTTGCTATTACTAGAGACGGATGTCCCGCATGTGAAAGACAGAAGCCAAAACTTAAGGAACTGGCAAGAATTACAACGAAAAAGTATGAGAGTAAAGTGGTCTTCACTCGGATACATGTTAGGCAACTATCTGGCTCACAGGAAGAATCCTTACGAAGCAAAGATGTATTGGGCCATTACTTCTATCCTACAAATCTAATTCTGCTAAGAACTAGAGACAGAGGAGCAATAGAGTATTACAGAAATGTCTCACCAGAGATGGATGAACTGGAAAAGAATATTGAGATTGCTGTCGAAATAGCAACAATGACCGAGAAAGAGATGACTTGATCTTCCGAGAACAACTGTGTGTACACACGATAATTGATATATTCTGGAAATTTAACGTTTCTTCATGGAAAAACTACATCGAGGTTATGTTTACGCAATTATCTCCGTATTGATCTGGTCAACAGTTGCCTCTGCTTTCAAAATTTCGTTAAGATATTTGGATTTTCTCCAAATGTTGTTTTACGCCTCAATCGTTTCGATTAGCCTCTTTTTTGTTGTTCTACTAATCCAGAATAAGCTAATCTTGCTTAAAACGTATTCAAAAAGAGATTACTTGTATTCTGCACTGCTTGGATTTCTGAATCCCTTTCTTTATTATGTGGTTCTGTTCAAAGCCTACTCGTTACTTCCTGCTCAAGAAGCTCAGACATTAAACTATACTTGGCCTATCATGGTTGTTTTCTTATCGATTCCTATACTTAAACAAAAAATAGGAGTCAAGAGCATTTTTGCAGTATTCATCAGCTTTGTTGGTGTTCTCATTACTTCAACTCAAGGCGATATTCTAGGTTTCAGTTTCAGCAATTTAACGGGTGTGGCATTGGGATTGAGCAGTGCAATAATCTGGGCCTTATTTTGGATTTACAATATCAAAGATAAACGTGATGAAGTTGCTAAATTATTCTTGAATTTTACATTTGGATTCGTTTTTATATTGATTTCGAGCTTGCTTTTTTCAAAAATAACAATACCTGACACCACTGGCCTTCTTGGGGTAGTTTACATTGGTTTATTTGAAATGGGAATTACTTTTGTGATCTGGCTAAAAGCCTTAAAATCATCCAAGACAACTGCGCAAGTTAGCCACTTCATCTATGTAGTTCCATTTTTATCGCTGGTTGCAATTCATTTCCTAGTCAGAGAAAGAATCCTATTTTCAACAATAGTTGGGTTGATCTTCGTTATAGGTGGTATAATACTGCAACAATTGGCCAGCGCTCGCTACTAATACAGAAGCATTTTATCGTGAGCCTTTCGATACATAAAAAAACAGCGCGCACTTGAATGTTAGAAGACGGAGAACAACGCGTTTTTCTTGAGATTCCTTTCTATCAACTTCAGCGTTAGGGCGCCTATCCCAATGTAGACGACTCCCATAATGGAGAGAAAAACTAAATCAGATATTGCATCAGAAGTTGCAATTCCAAGCAAGGAGGCACGCATTACCTTAAGCCCGTAAGTTAACGGCAAAATTTTTGAGATTATTTGAGCCCATTGAGGCATGAGCTCTATTGGACAGACTAGTCCACTGAAAACTAAGAACAATATCATTAATGTGTTGGCTGTTGTGGTTCTGTCTCTGAAAGTCAGCGTTATTGCATTGACAATCAAACCGACTCCAAATAGAGCTAAAGCTGTAAGCAACATGCTAGAGAAGAATAAAAGAGCGTTGAAGGAAGTTACTTGGAAGCCGAAGAGTATGCCTATTAGAAAGACTGCGGTAAAATCGATAAGGGAGTTTACTGCCGCAGCCACCATAACTCCCGCCATGTAAGCTAAACGATTCATTGGGGTCATGAATGTTGCTTCAATTGTGCCTGTTGCACGCTCCCAAAACATGACCCGGCCAACCACAAAAGCAGCAGCAAAAACGAATACGTAGAACGCGTTGCCTATGGTAATGAAGGATAAATAGCCAGAGCTTCCAACAGCGCTTCCAAACTCTGGTGACAGCGCACCACGATAAACTTGGTTGTATAGCACCCACGCTGATCCAAGGGTCATTATCGGCGCGAAGAGTCGCAAAGCAATGGCTGTCCCACTGAAGAATCGCAATGTCATAATTAGATTGAACTTGGTTGCAGCGACGACAACTCTGAGACTGTGAAAAGCCATTTCTCAATCACCTCAGAACTGAGTCAGCGTAGCCTTCACTTTAGCGCTACGCTCAGCATAACCTATCAGCCAAATTGCCAAGGCGAAAAAGATGATCACCATGAAGGCGAGTGTGACTAGGGGAACTGCAACATCGAATATTGATGCGCCTCCAAGCAGAGTTAGTCTGACAGAAATAAGTCCGAATGTTAAAGGCAATAAATAACTAATTGGTATGAGTGCCTTTGGCATTGACTGAAGGGGAAAAATTAGACCTGAAAGAAACATGATGGGTTCTTGTAGCATATTCGCATACATGTGTGCTCTTCTTGAGTGAATGCAGAAAGCTTCGAGACACATGCCAAGAGCTACAAGTGAAAGATAGGAAAGGAGAATGGATGCGAAAAGAGCTAAGAAGTCAGTTATAAACACATTTACGTTGAGAAATGCCACCCATGAGAGCATCACCCCCATTAACAACCACATGTAGTTCAAAGTGTTTGCGACAGCCATCCCTAAGAGAACGGCAATTCGGTTGGCTGGAGACAACAGAACCGATTCCAGAGTGCCCTGCCACCTCTCCGTGTCAAAGGCTACTCCCGCAAGCAACATCATCGTAAAGAAAGAGTAGAGCAACTGCCCAATTAAAGTAAAACCTGCGAGGTCAAGCGTGAAACTTGAAGCATTAAACTCGAGATTAACAGTCTTTGTACCGAAGGGTAAATACAAGAAATACAAGTAGAGCCCATTGCCCAGTGGTAAAGCCAAGGTCCAAAATAATATCCTAGCGGTGAAAAAGTACTGTTTAACATTCTTCTCAGCCTCAGCTAATACAACTCTAAAGAACATTCATGTCTCACCTGTGTAAAACATGAAAAGGTCCTCTAAGGTCGGTCCCCGTAGGTTAACTGAAACTACTCGGCAATGCTTCATCGACATATAGTTTAACACCTCTGGTACAGCTTTATCGCTGTCAACATTAATTATTATTCGATCAATTTTCTCGCCCTCTGTCTCAGCTTCGTAGTCAGTTGTGATCACCCTCTTTACATGTTCAAGTCGCCCTAAGCTCTCAAAGGTTTCAGCTGTTAATCGGGTTACCAATACTTCTATTGAAAATCCAGAGGGCATTTTTCTTTTGAGCTCGTCTGGGTATCCTACAGCGACAAGTTTGCCTTTGTTAAGGAACCCTACTCGGTCACACATTTCCTCGGCTTCAAACATGTAATGAGTGGTTAAGAGAACGGTCTTTCCTTGTTCTTTAACTATGTCTTCTCTAATGAACTTCCGAATGTCTTTTGCTATGTTTACGTCTAATCCCAAAGTTGGCTCGTCGAGGAAAAGCACTTCTGGGTCATTGATCAAACCCCTGCAAATTTGTAAGCGTTGTCTCATTCCCTTGCTGTACTTCTCAACTTCATCATCAGCTCTGTCAGATAATCCCACAAGTTCAAGCAGTCTATTCACTCTGGTTGAAACCTCTTTTCTTGGAACATCATAAAGATCAGCGAAGTATTCTAGATTCTCCCGTCCTGTTAACCTGTAATAGAGCATTCGTTCACCGCCTGCTACCATATTAACTATTTTTCTCACATGTTTTGCCTCTTTCACTACGTCATATCCCTTAACAAAGGCGCGACCTCCTGTTGGCTCAAGCAAAGTGCAGAGAATCTTCACGGTGGTGGTTTTGCCAGCCCCATTGGGTCCTAGCAGACCAAAAAGCTCTCCATCCTCAATTTCAAAATTAATTTGGTCGAGAGCTTTGATCACGGTTGTTAACTTCTTTCCTACAAGATGGCTTCGCTTTGCTGAGATGTAATCACGTGAAAGTTGACGAGCTTCAACAGCAGAATCTGAATTGCTCAACACACCATCACATCCTAAACTTGTTATTCTGTCCATATAAACTGATAAGCGACGCATTTTGAGGCTTTGAATACTTAACCAATTTCATTCAGTACTCTTGAGTTTCTTTTTATACACGGCTATCCAAGGGCTTCCAAAAACCCTCTTTTCTTCCTCAGTAGTTCTTCGATAATCCTTGAACCTGCCTTCCTTGTATCTTGTGAATGGAACTAGTATTGAGTATGGTTGCTGTGAATATACATCAAGCCTATTTGAAAGGTAGGTTGTCGCAGTGTATCTTCTTTTGCTTCCAAAAACTCCAAATCTTCTAACAAGCCTTTTCCAATCTTCAGGATACATGATTTTAAATGCACCTATGAAATCAAGAACTGTAAACGAGTCTTTAGGAATCTTTTTAATGGTTTCTTCAATCTTTTCCTCTTCAACAATTATTTTGGATCCCATATTAGCTACAACACTCGTTCAGAACATTCTAACATATCTGATTCATGTGCATGCTATATTTTTTTTAGCATCGCTAAAGCGCACTTAGCATGCTGGAAACTTGAAATATGCCCAATCTAAAGACAACTAGCATCAAACAGTTTATATTATCTTAGCCTTTCATGACTAGTTATTGCTGCATGAGGCATTGTCAATGACAACTGAACCGTTTGATAATGTAAAGAATCAAATTGGCTATTGTGGAATTTGGTGTGGCAGCTGTGTAGCAGGTAATGGAGCTTTAAGGAAACTAACGAAAATGTATGAGGAAGTCATCAAAGGATATGGTCTGGAAGAGTGGGCTCCTAAAGACTTCGATTTCAAGGAATTTACGAAGGGGCTCGCATCAATACAAACTATCCCTTTATGTCCAGGATGTTTGAAGGGAGGTGGTAGGGAAAACTGTGAAATGAAAGCTTGTGCCTCGAACAAGAATATAAACGACTGTAGCGAATGTGACCAGCCTACGGCGTGTAAGAACCTTGAAACGTTACAGAAGATGCGCACAGGCGCCCGTCTCGCAGGGCTTTTGGTCAAAACTGAGAATGTTCATCGACAAGAACTCATGAAGAAGTGGACCAGTGAGCTAAAAAGTAAATGGCCCTGTTGCATCATACTCTGTCCTTCAACTAAAGATAACAAACCTAAGACTTAGTTTATGTTTCCATGATGGATGTTTCCAAATCTCAGAATGAGAGAATTAATTTTGGAGTTTGAAAAATCTCATAAAGGCAGAGAGGCATATTAGATGAGGCATTCATTATATTTAGACTGGTACATCCATGTACCCCCAACAGTGAGATATGATTTCCGTTCAAGTGGCATATCTCAATTCAGATATAATCTAGTGTTGGGCGAGGTCGATCTAAGCGTCAATTATGCATATGGCAATCCTGAAGCTTCTGAACTTTTGGCTCGGCGATATCATGTGGAACCCGAAAATATTTTCCTTTCGAGTGAAGGAGCCTCAGGTCAAAATACACGAATAATTAAATGTATTGCGGAAAGGAACAAGGGAAAAAGGGAAGCAATAGTCGAGTATCCAACTTACGAGCCGCTACTACGAAAGGTACAAGAGGTTTTTCCTCGAGTAGAAAGGCTTGAAAGAAGAGAGAATGAAACTTATCGCCTTAATCCAGATGAGCTTCTTAAGAAAGTTTCAGAAGAAACTGCGTTGTTAGTGATAACAAACCCACATGCACCTAGTGGAGCAATATCTGGCAGGAGAGACCTCGAAGAGTTAATGGCAATCGCTCACGAAAATGGATTTTACGTCTTATGTGATGAAATATATGCTGAATTTGATCGAAAAGCTATACCGACAATTTTCTCTGTTGACTCCGAATTAGGCATTGTCACGGCAAGTTTGACAAAGGCGTATGGTCTTGGAGGAATAAAGCTTGGCATAGCATTGGCTAAAGAGGAACTTGTGGATGAACTCTACACAGATGTAGTGAATACTGTGGGTAACAGTCCCAATATCGTGCAACTCATCGCGATAGATCTACTAGCAAATCGTAGCAAAGACCTTGAAGAACATAAGAAGAAATGGATAGACCTCAAAGATATGACTGAAGAATGGCTAAGAGAGAAAGGCTTGGAATATTTCCCGAACAGGATGGGCATAACTTACTGGATAACTCTATCGATAAAAGACACATACAAATGGATAAACGGGTACACAATGCCAAACTATAGCTGGGCGGCTGTTCCAGGAGCGTTCTTCCTTTTCAAAAATGAATACAAACTGGCAAAGTCAAATAAGATGAGACTGGGACTTGGCAATATAACTCCAGACAAACAAAAACTGATGGAAGCCCTTGAAGTTCTGGAAAAAGCACTAAAAACATACAAGACAGCCGAATCTCAAGCATAAACATGTGAAAACTTACATTAACAATGTAATGAAGCCCACTTCTATCATAGCCGCTATTAAGAAAATTCCATAAATATAAGCTAAATCTTTCAATGAAAATACTCTGCTCAATGTCCTCTTGATCGTCAAATATATGCCGTATCCTTCAACCATTCCGATTGGTACACTTGCCAACAGAATCTTAGGAAGTGCTTCAACCATTATTTCACCGAAAATGAGAGTGCTTCCACGCAAAATGCTTAGAAAGACTATTAGAACTGTAAATACTATGGCAAAGATCTTGGGGTGTTCAAGAACAATACGTTCATGTCTCTGTCCTTTGAAGAAACCTAGAACGACTAAATTTACATAAAATGTCATGCCTAATAGGATTAAGGACACCACCGTGACGTTATGTATGAAAATCATGAAAAAAGTCAAGAAGGAATTTTGCAACAGAGCATTCAGTGTTTGGAAAAAGATAACGTTCTCAAAGTAAGAAAAAATCAAAAGAATTAGAAAGGCTAAACCTAGCAACACTAGTCGTTTTCTTTCACTAGGCAATCAACAAACCTCAGTACATATAAACATCATTCCATTAGAAATTCAGTGACCTCATCAACTGATTTCCTCGGTCGAGGCTCTGGAAAACCTGCAGGCCATCCGAGAGCTACAGCTGCCATTAGTTTCAAGGTTTGCCAAGATGCTGCTTCAATGCTCCGAGCGTATAGAAAATGTCGCCAATCCATAGAGTTCTCAATCCTAAAGCATATGCCTTAAGGAGCATATTCTGGATTGCAGCTGCGACACTATGAACCTCAGTCGCCCAACCCATCTCTCCGGCATTCCAAACCATAATCACAACTGGAGCTTCCTCCATAATACGACATGATGAAAACGAAGAACCCCCCATATTCTTTCTGCCGATTCTCTTGCAAACCCTTTCTAGTTCGCGCCGGAACAGATCAGTTAACTCTTTCTTTGCATTACCAGTGAGCACAGTGAAACGCCATTGCTGACCGTTCTTTGCTGAAGGAGCAAAGGTAGCAGCCTTAATAATCTGCCTGATCAACTCCTCAGGGACAATTTTGTCTAGGTAACTCCGAACGCTCCGTCTACCCTCCAATGCTTGATCTAGATCCATTTGTGAACCTCTTTAAATCTTCAAACAAAGACTCAAGAGATATAAAGGGATATTGCATTTCTGCTGCTAGTGCCTGATAGCGCTAGCCAGTCTCCTGCAATTCCGCAGTTCTCTTAAGCCTCTCTATTTATTGATATTTCTTCAAACACCATTGCGTTCTTATATAAGGAACGGTAACAAAAAACAATTGTAATTGGTGATTAGCATGAGCGAAGTAAATGCAGCAACAATATTGTTGAAAGGAGTAAAACAAGACTTCATCCTTGACAAAAAGAACTTCAAAACTGGGAGTAGAGGCTACCATGCACAAGGAAAAATGCAAGTCGGAGACAAAAGATACCAAATAAACATTCTGTGTGTGGAAATAGGTTCAAAACCAAAAGAAAAGTAAAAACATGTGCGCACGAATGTTAATATACGTGCTCATCTTCTTGTTTTCCAATCTCCTAGTTCTCCTAAGCCCCCCTTTAATTACAGTTTCATTTAATGTCGAATCTGTCATTAGCTACAAGCAAACTCCTGAAAATCTTTTATAGTTCTTCCGATTTTTCCAGTCTATCAAAAGAAGGTAAAATGAAATGTCATGGCCATATACCAGATCAAAACCAGAAGCGAAATTTGAAATCTACGAGGATTCTGCTGGCAAGTTCAGATTTAGACTGAGAGCTGCAAACAACGAGATAATAGCAGTAAGTGAAGCCTACGAGTCAAAAGACGGATGCCAAAGCGGAATTGAGGCAGTCAAAGAAAATGCTGCGAAGGCGAAGGTAGAAGACCTCACAGGGTAGAGCAGCCCCCCTTCTATTTTTTTCCTCTCCTCTGGTGCTTGTCCTATAAGAGACTGGGGGCGCGTATTCAGTTATCTACACATATACACTAAATAAAATTAGGCAAATCAAAAAGAATTTATGCCTCAACTATTAAACTGGGCAAGTGATAGAGATGGACACCATAGTATGGGTCTTTGTTTCTTTTGCCATTGTTCTCATGGCCTTAGGATCTTATGCTCTTCTTGGTAGATCTAAGAAAAGAGAAGAGAAGAAGGTCGTTGAGGAGGCGCCGCACACGCTGCCAGAAACTAGAGTCAACTCTGTACGTGGGGAAAATATAGTTGATATTGAAGGAATTGGTTCAATTTATGCGAAGAAGCTGAATGCGATAGGGATTAAAACAACGGTTGATTTGCTTGAGGCTGGTGCAACGCGAAGAGGACGGGAAGAAATTGTTCAGAAGACTGGTATCTCATCGAAGCTTATCCTCGAGTGGGTTAACCTCGCGGATCTGTTTAGGATCAAGGGTATCGGTGAAGAATATTCCGATCTCTTGGAAGAAGCTGGAGTAGACACTGTAATTGAACTCTCTAAGAGGAATCCAGATAACCTCTATTCGAAGATTATTGAGGTAAATGAGCAGAAGCATCTTATACGAAGACTTCCGCGCTTGGATGAAGTCAAGGATTGGGTGAAGCAGGCTAAAAAACTACCAAGGAAGGTAGAATACTGAGCAACGCGCGCATGATTAGAACTGGCTGTTATTGGCAAACTTGAGATACGACTAAATTTATAATATTTTAACAAAAAGACATGTTTAAATCAAGGATGCGAATGAACGATCGTAAAG